>NZ_JBITEO010000004.1:0-442882 GCF_044455245.1 Streptomyces sp. NPDC051310 | reverse complement strand
CGCCACCACCCGCGCCCCGTCCTCAAGACTCAGCGCACCAGACACCACAGCAGCAGCGATCTCACCCTGGGAATGCCCCACCACCGCATCCGGCCGGACGCCCGCACTGGCCCACACCTCCGCCAGCGACACCATCACCGCCCACGTCACCGGCTGCACCACATCCACCCGCTCAAACCCCTCACCCGAGCGGACCACCTCCAGCAGGTCCCACTCCACGAACGGCCCCAGCGCGGCAGCACACTCACCCATACGAGCCGCAAACACCGGCGAGGACTCCAGCAGCTCCGCACCCATACCGGCCCACTGCGTCCCCTGACCCGGAAACACCAACACCGACCGACCCACCGCACCAGCTGCCCCCGTAATGACCGGGGCTTTCAAACCGGCCAGCAGCTCCTCACGCCCGGACGCCACCACCACCGCACGGTGATCGAACACCGAACGCTGGACCGCAGACCACCCCACCTCCCCCACACCCAGCCCGCTGCCACCCTCGATGAACGACCCCAGACGCCCCAACCCCGCATCCAGCGCCTCCGCCGAAGCACCCGACACCACCACCGGAACAGGAGCCATCACCGGCTCCGAGGGCACCTCCGGCTCGCCCGGCGCCTGCTCCAGCACCACATGCGCGTTCGTCCCTCCCATGCCGAAGGACGACACACCGGCGACGCGGCGCTTGCCGGGTTCCTCGGTCCAGGGCTCCAGAGCCGTCTGCACGTCCAGGTGCAGCTGGTCGAGGGGGATGTCCGGGTGAGGCGTGCGGTAGTTGAGGCTGGGCGGCAGTATTCCTTCCCGTACGCACAGCGCGGCCTTGAGCAGGCCGACGATGCCGGCGGCGCCCTCCAGGTGTCCGATGTTCGTCTTGACCGAACCCACCGCGAGGGGGGCGAGACCGGCCTCCGCACGCGCGGTGCCCAGGACAGCGCCCAGCGCGGCGGCCTCCACCGGGTCGCCGGCCCGGGTTCCGGTTCCGTGCAGCTCGACGTACCGGACGTCCTCGGGGCGCGTCCCCGTGTGGGTGTACGCCGCGCGGAGCATCGCTTCCTGGGCCTGGCGGTGCGGTGTGGTCAGGCTGTCGCCGCCGCCGTCGTTGTTGACCGCGCCGCCCTTGATGACGCAGTGGACGCGGTCGCCGTCCTCGATTGCCTTGCCGAGCGGCTTGAGGACGAGCGCGGCGCCGCCCTCGCCCCTGACGTACCCGTTGGCCCGGGCGTCGAAGGTGTGGCACTGCCCGTCCGGCGAGAGGGCGCCCATCTTCTCCATGGCGGTGGTGCTCTCGTCCGCCATGACCAGGTGCACACCGCCGACGACGGCGAGTGTGCTCTCCCCGCGGCGCAGGCTCTCGCAGGCGAGGTGTACGGCCACCAGCGACGACGACTGGGCCGTGTCGACCGCGATGCTGGGGCCGCGCAGGCCCAGGAAGTAGGACAGGCGGTTGGGTGCGAGGGCCCGGTGCAGGCCGGTGGCGGTGTGCGCGCCGGATGCCGACCTGGCACGGTGCACGAGAGTCGCGTAGTCGTCGGACGCGATGCCGGCGAAGACACCGGTGGCGGTGCCGGCGAGCCGGCCGGGGTCGATGCCGGCGCTCTCCAGCGCCTCCCAGCCGAGTTCGAGGAGGAGGCGGTGCTGGGGGTCGGTGGCGGCGGCCTGCTGCGGAGACATGTCGAAGAAGTCGGCGTCGAAGCCGGCGTGGTCCGCCAGGGCGGCCCGCCATGTCCCGTCCGGACGCCGGGTGACCTCGTTGCGGCCGGCGCGCAGCAGTTCCCGGAACTCGTCCACGGTGCCGGCACCGGGGAGGCGGCACGCCATCCCGACGACGGCGATGGGCGCGGCGTCATCGTGGGACTCGTGCACCCTCGCGGAGCCCGCGCCCGACCGGGTGCCCGTGCCGGGGCCGGTCTCCGTACCCGCGCCCGAGCCGGACTCCACGCGCGCGCCCGTGCCGGAGCCAATCTCCGTACCCGCGCCCGGGCCGGTCTCCACGCCCGCGCCTGCCCCGGAGGCTGAGCCGGAGCCGGTCTGCCGGCCCGTGCCGTCGTTGTCGCCGTCGTCGCCGTTGCGCTTCACACCGAATTCCGCGTTCATCAAGTCTCCGTAGCCAAAGCCATAGCGAGTGGCGCGATGTGCCGGTGTCCGCTCGAAGGAGGGGCGGGAGGTAAGGAGCGGGAGGGTAAGGAGGGCGGGGCACCGAGCTGACCGTCAACTCCGTCAGCCAACCTCCGGTCGGGACGGCTGCTCGATATCTGTCGGGCAACTGTGTCAGGTCGCCCGCGACACCCGAACGTCGTCATCTCTATTGGTGGGAAGCCCCCCGGGCACTATGTCAGGTCCCGGCTTGCGGACGCGGAAGGCCGCCGTCTAGCTTTCTCGGCATTGCACGGCATTCCACACGGCAATGACCGAATGACCGAATGGCCCATCGACATGGCAAACGGCGTGGCTTTGCCGTGCCGGACGGCACCGGACGGCACGGAACAGTCGCCGACGCACGGGACACGTACCGGACATCGCACCCGACAAACACCGGACGCATCCACCGGAGCCATGCCGAAACGTGTATCGGACGAGAGCCGGACACGTAACCGGTTTCGTACCGGCCAGGCAATGCGATGGATACGGCCAGACCACTCTCCTGCATTCCGAACGTCGACCGCTGGGTCGCCCCCACCCTTCGCTCCGCGACGTGTCCCGGGTTTGCCACCGGTCACGGCGCGGCCTCACGGCCCGGCAGGGAGATCCAGCCCCCACGAGAGAGTCGAGATGACGACGCAGACCAGGGACACCGCAGCCGCTACGGAACCGGAGCCGTCCGTCCATCCGCTCGCCCAGCCGGCGGACGCCGACGCACGGCAGCTGCTGGCGTGGTTCGCCCGGTGCCGGGCGGAGGCACCGGTGTTCTGGGACGAGTCCCGTCAGGCGTGGCAGGTCTTCCGCTACGAGGACTACCTCACCGTCTCCACCAATCCCCAGCTGTTCTCGTCGGACTTCTCACCGGTGTTCCCCGTGCCCGAGGAGCTGGCCCTCCTCATGGGTCCGGGCACCTTCGGCGGTATCGACCCGCCCCGGCACGGACCGCTGCGCAAACTGGTCTCGCAGGCGTTCACGCCGCGGCGCATCGCCCGGCTGGAGTCGCGGATCTCCGTCATCAGCCGCCGGCTACTGGCGGATCTGCGGGAGCGGGACCGGCTGGACGTGGTGGCCGACCTCGCGTACCCCCTGCCGGTGATCGTCATCGCGGAGCTGCTGGGGATCCCCGCCGAGGACCGGGACCTGTTCCGCGAGTGGGTGGACGTGATCCTCAACAACGAGGGACTGCAGTACCCCCACCTGCCCGACGACTTCGCGGAGACGATGGGGCCGGCCATCAAGGAGTGGTCGGACTACCTGTACGCGCAGATCGCGAAGAAGCGCGCGGCACCGGCCGACGACCTGATGAGCGGGCTCATCGAGGCGGAGGCCGACGGGCAGCGCCTGACGGACGAGCAGATCGTCAATATCGTGGCGCTGCTGCTCACCGCAGGCCACATTTCGAGCGCCACGCTCCTCGGGAATCTGTTCCTGGTCCTGGAGGAGCATCCGGAAGCGCTGGCCGCATTACGGGCCGACCGTTCGCTCATTCCCGGGGCGATCGAGGAGACCCTGCGCTACCGCAGCCCCTTCAACAACATTTTCCGGCTGCTGACGGAGGACACGGACATCCTCGGGCACCCGATGAAGGCACATCAGATGGTGATCGCCTGGAGTGCCTCGGCCAATCGGGACGCGGATCATTTCCCGGACCCGGACCGATTCGACATCCGGCGGAGCTCCAATAAGCACATGGCGTTCGGGCACGGTATCCACCACTGCCTGGGTGCGTTCCTCGCCCGGCAGGAGGCCAAGGTGTTCCTGGACCTCGTCCTGGACGAATTCACCGACTACCGCATCGACCACGACCGGGTGGAGTTCTACGACGCGGATCAGCTCACCGCGCGTCACCTTCCCGTTCAGGTGACGCGCTCCTGACCCGGGCGGCGACTCCATGACGAAGACGATGGCGGACCGGCGGCCCATGAAGGGCATCATCCTGGCGGGCGGCAGCGGCACGCGCCTGCGCCCCCTGACCGGGGCACTGTCCAAGCAGTTGCTGCCGGTCTACGACAAGCCCATGATCTACTACCCGCTCTCGGTGCTCATGCTGGCGGGGATCCGGGACATCCAGATCATCACCTCGAAGACGCACCTGGAGATGTTCCGCTCGCTGCTGGGTGACGGCAGCCGCATCGGGATCAGCGTCGACTACGCCGAGCAGGAGGAGCCCCGGGGCATCGCCGAGGCGTTCCTCATCGGCGAGGAGCACATCGGGGACGACCCGGTCGCCCTCATCCTGGGGGACAACGTCTTCCACGGGCCGGGGTTCTCCTCCGTGCTGGCCACCACCGCGGCGCGACTGGACGGCTGCGAGCTGTTCGGCTACCCGGTGAAGGACCCCCGGCGCTACGGCGTCGGCGAGGTCGACGCGGAAGGCCGGCTGGTGTCCCTGGAGGAGAAGCCGGAGAAGCCCCGCTCCCATCTCGCGGTGACGGGCCTGTACTTCTACGACAACGGCGTGGTGGACATCGCCCGGCGGCTGACGCCGTCCCCGCGGGGCGAGCTGGAGATCACCGACGTCAACAAGGTGTACCTGGAACAGGGCCGCGCCCGCATGACCGAACTGGGACGCGGCTTCGCCTGGCTGGACATGGGCACGCACGGCTCGCTGCTCCAGGCGGGGCAGTACGTCCAGCTCCTGGAGCAGCGGCAGGGCGTGCGGATCTCCTGCATCGAGGAGATCGCGCTGCGGATGGGGTACATCAGCGCGCAGCAGTGCCACGAGCTCGGCCGCGAACTCGAAAGCTCCAGCTACGGCCGGTACTTGATGGACGTGGCGGAGACCCTCATGCCCGGACCGGCCGCCTAGCCGCCCACCCGACCATCCACCCTTCCGGCTACGCCCCCCAGCCCTCCCGTCCCCACCCCCGCCCCCGCCCCCGTCCATGGAAGAAAGGTCTGTGCTCCCATGCGCCTGCTGGTCACCGGAGGTGCGGGCTTCATCGGCTCGCACTTCGTCAGACAACTGCTGGCCGGGGCGTATCCGGATCTGGCCGGAGCACGGACGGTGGTGGTCGACAAGCTGACCTACGCCGGAAACCTCGCCAACCTGGACCCGGTCGCGGACCATCCGTCGCTGGAGTTCGTGCACGCCGACATCCGGGACGCGGAGGTGATGGCCCGGGTCGTGCGGGGGGCGGACGTCATCGTCCACTTCGCGGCGGAGTCGCACGTGGACCGCTCCATCGCCGACGCGTCGGCGTTCGTGGAGACGAACGTACGGGGGACGCAGACCCTCCTGCAGGCCGCGGTGGAGGCGCGGGCCGGCCGGTTCGTCCACGTCTCCACGGACGAGGTGTACGGCTCGATCGCCGAGGGGTCGTGGCGCGAGGACCAGCCGCTGGCGCCGAACTCCCCGTACGCCGCCTCGAAGGCGGCGTCGGACCTCCTGGCGCTGGCCTACCACCGGACGTACGGCCTGCCGGTCGTCGTCACCCGGTGCTCCAACAACTACGGCCCGTACCAACACCCCGAGAAGGTCATCCCGCTCTTCGCCACGAATCTGATGGACGGCCTGACGGTGCCGCTGTACAGCGACGGCGGCAACAGCCGGGACTGGCTGCACGTGGACGACCACTGCCGCGGGATCAGCCTGGTGGCGACCCGCGGGCGCCCGGGCGAGATCTACCACATCGGGGGCGGTACGGAGCTGACCAACCGGCAGCTGACGGAACGGCTGCTCGGCCTGTGCGGTGCCGACGCCTCGTCGGTGCGTCACGTCGCCGACCGGCCGGGGCACGACCTGCGGTACGCGCTGGCCATCGGCAAGATCGCGGGCGAGCTGGGCTACACCCCGCGTACGGACTTCACGACGGGCCTGGCGGACACGGTGCGCTGGTACGCGGAGAACCGCTCGTGGTGGGAACCGCTGAAGAAGGTCGCGCAGGAGGCCCGGCGCCCGGACTGACCGCGCGTCCGGGCCCTGCACGCCTCCGCAGGCCCCGTCCAGGCCCCGGAGCAAGGCCCGCCACCCGGCCCCCTCCCACCTCCCCGTCCGGTCCCCTCCCGCCCCGTCCGGTCCCCTCCCGCCCCGCCTTGACGCCCGTACCCGACGCCCGCACCCGACGCGCCGTCCCTGACAGCGGTCCACCGACCGCGAGGAGCTGCATCCGCCGTGAGTACCCGTTCCGCACCACCCGTCCCGGGAGCCCCGTCACCGGCCGGACACCCGGACGAGGGTCTGTGGGTCCGCCGTTACCGCCCGGTGCGGGATCCGGAACTGCGTCTGGTCTGCTTCCCGCACGCCGGCGGCGCCGCGACCTCCTTCGTCTCCCTGGCCCGCGGACTGGACGAGACCGTGGAGGCGCTGGCGGTGCAGTATCCGGGCCGCCAGGACCGCCGGCACGAGCCGTTCATCCCGTCCATATCGGGTCTGGTGGACCAGGTGGTGCCGGAGATCCTGCGGTGGGCCGACCGTCCGTTCGCACTGTTCGGGCACAGCATGGGTGCCACGGTGGCGTACGAGGTCGCGCGCCGGCTGCGCGGCACCGGGCAGGCCTCCCCCGTCCACCTGCTGGTGTCGGGCCGCCGTGCGCCGACGGTGCGCCGGCGGGACGTCGCCCACCTCCTCGACGACGACGCGCTGATCGCGGAGATCGCCACGCTGCAGGGCACCGACGACGCCGTCCTCCAGGACGAGGAGCTGCTGCGGCTGGCCCTGCCGGCGATCCGCAACGACTACCGGGCCGCGGGCACGTACGCGTACGTGCCCGGCGGTGCGCTGGACTGTCCGGTCACGGTGCTCACCGGTGACCGTGACCCCAACGTCCCGCTGGAGGAGGCGAGGGCGTGGCGGGAACTGACCACGGGCCCCTTCGCCCTGCACACCTTCCCCGGTGGTCACTTCTATCTGAACGACCGGATGGACGAGGTGTGCCGGACCATCGGCCACGCCCTCGCCGGCACGACCACCGCGGACGCGACCGCCGGACCCGTCGCGCCGCGTCCCGCCGCGGACACGACCGCCGGACCCGTCCCGTCGCGTCCCGCCGCGGACACCACCTCCGGGCCCGTACCGCCGCGTCGCGCCCCGGCCCCGCCCGCCGCCGTGCGGCGCCGTGCGGACGCGGCCCGGCCCGGTGACCCGGTGGACACGGCGCGGCGGGTGCTGGTCTCGGCGCGCACTCCGGACAGCCCGGTCACGCCGTTCGACGGCATCTCCGGCTGGCTGGCCGAACGCCTGAGGGCGGGGCGCTTCGACGTGTCCCGCATTCCCTTCGCGGAGCTGCGCGGCTGGAGCTTCCACCCCGGTACGAAAAACCTGCACCACGCGTCGGGCCGCTTCTTCTCCGTCGAGGGGCTGCACGTCCGTACGGACCGCATGCCCGAGCGGGGCTGGACGCAGCCCATCATCGTGCAGCCGGAGGTGGGGCTGCTCGGGATCGTGGCGCGGGAGATCGACGGGGTGCTGCACTTCCTGATGCAGGCCAAGATGGAGCCCGGGAACGTCAACGTCCTGCAGGTGTCGCCGACCGTGCAGGCCACCCGCAGCAACTTCACCGGGGTGCACCGGGGGCGCGACATCCGGTACCTGGACCTGTTCATGGGGCCGCGACGGGCGCGGGTCCTGGTCGACTCGATCCAGTCCGAACAGGCCGACTGGTTCCTGGCCAAGCGCAACCGGAACATGATCGTCGAGCTGGCGGCGGACGACGACCTCGACATCGGGGAGGACTTCCGCTGGCTGACACTGGGGCAGATCCGCCGGCTGCTGCTGCTGGACAACGTGGTCAACATGGACGCCCGGTCCATCCTCGCCTGCCTGCCCACGGCGGACGCCGACACGTCCGCCCCGTCCCCCGTGCTGCGCTCCTTCTTCGGTGCGCCGGGCGAGGCGCGGCACGGCATGGCCGAGGTCCTGACGTGGTTCACGGGTGTGCGCGCGCTGCGGGAGCTGGTGCAGAACCGGGTGCCGCTCGACGCGGTGACGGTGGACGGCTGGTACCGCGCGCCGCACGAGATCGCCCACGAGAGCGGGCGGCACTTCCGGGTCATGGCGGCCGAGGTCAGCGCGAGCAGCCGGGAGGTCACCTCCTGGACGCAGCCGCTCATCGAGCCGCAGGTGCCGGGGCTGATGGCGCTGCTGGTCAAGTCCGTCGACGGCGTGCTGCACGCGCTCGTGCAGGCGCGGGTGGACGTCGGGCACCTGAACGTCGCCGAGCTGGCCCCCACGGTCCAGTGCCGGCCGGAGGAGCACACAGGTCCGGAGGGGCTGCCCCGCCCGCCGTACCTGGAGCACGTGCTGTCCGCGCCGGCGGAGCACGTGCGCTACGACGCCGTCCAGTCCGAGGAGGGCGGGCGCTTCTTCCACGCGCAGAACCGCTACGTGATCGTGGAGGTCCCGCCGGACTTCCCGGAGGACGCACCGGACGATTTCGCGTGGCTGTCGCTCGCTCAGCTCACCGGGCTGCTGGCGCACGGCAATTACCTCAACATCGAGCTGCGCACCCTGGTGGCGTGTGCCCACACGCTGTACTGACGCGCCTGACGCACCCGCTCGCCGCTCGGGCGGGGCGCGTCGCCCGCGCCGCATTGCATAAGCTGGGCTCTTGTCACGACCACGGCGGCACCAGGGGACACGATGCGGAAAGAGGCGGTGCGGTACCTTCGTTGTCCTCACTGTTCCGGCACGATGACGATGGACGGCAGCACCCTGCGGTGCGGCTCGGGGCACAGCTTCGACGTGGCGAAGCAGGGGTACGTGAACCTGCTGCGTGGGGCGGTCAGGTTCAGCGCGGACACCGCCGGCATGGTCGCGGCCCGCGCGGACTTCCTCGCCGGGGGCCACTACGCGCCGATCGCCGAGTCCCTGGCCGCACTGGCCCGCGGGACGGCTCCGGAGCCGGTGGACGGGGATCCCGGCTGCGTCGTCGACATCGGCGGCGGCACGGGCTACTACCACGCGCGCGTGGTGTCGGAGTTCGCGGGATCCGAGGGCATCCTGCTCGACATCTCCAAGTTCGCCGCCCGCCGCGCCGCGCGGGCCCACCCCCGTATCAGTGCCGTCGTGGCCGACGCCTGGGACAGGCTGCCGTTCGGCGACGGGGCCGCGTCCGTGGTCCTCAACGTCTTCGCACCGCGCAACCCTGCCGAACTGCGGCGGATCCTGCGCCCGGGGGGCGTGCTCCTCGTGGTGACACCGCAGCCCGACCATCTGCGCGAACTGGTGGACTCCCTCGGGCTGCTGCGGGTGGACGAGCAGAAGGACGAGCGCCTGGCCGACCGGTTCGGCGCGCACTTCACCGAGGTGGCCCGCGAGCGGGCGCGGAGCACCATGGCGCTGGACCACAAGGCCCTGCCACAGCTGGTGGGGATGGGTCCCAACGCCTGGCACCAGGACGGCGGCCGGCTGGAGGAGCGGATCGCGCGGCTGCCGGAGCCCTGTGACGTGACGCTGTCCGTCTCGCTGACCGCGTACCGTCCGCTGGCGTGACCCCGGCTCACCTGCCCGGACGCCTCAGCCGCAAGGCGGCGTGAGCGAGCCGCCGCCGACGGCCCCGCTCCCGGTCCGCGAACCTCCCCGACGCGGCGCGCGGCACCTGGGGTCCGCGTCCCGGTCCCTCCCCCTCCCCCGGTCCCGGCAAGGGTGGTCCCGCCGGGCCCGGGCCGAACGAGTGGAGCGCGCCGGGGCGCCTCAGACGGTGGCCGCCGCGATCCCCTTGCTGGTGGCCCACTCCTCGATGACGTCGCACGCCGTGTCGACCCCGCGCTCCGCCGCCACGGCGTCCCCGAGCCGCCGGGCCCGTGCGGCCACGGCCGGGTCGGTCGCCGCCTCCCGTACGCTCGCCAGCAGCTCCTGGCGGTTCATCCGGCGCATGGGCACCGGCGGGCCGGCGAGTCCCGCCCGGTGCAGCCGGGCTGCCCAGAAGGGGTGGTCCGCGAACACGGGCACGATGACATGGGGCACTCCGGCGCGCAGCACCTCGGCCGTGGTGCCGAACCCGCCGTGGTGGATCACGGCGGCGGTACGGGGGAACAGCCAGGAGTAGTCGGCACCGGTGACCCGGAAGACGTCGTCGGGCAGCGCCCCGTCCGGGCCGCCGACCACGACGAGCCGGCGGCGGGCGCCGCGCGCCGCGGCGATCGCGTACTCCAAAGTGGCCTCCTGGCGGTGGACCGGCCAGGTGCTGCCGAGGGTGAGCGCGATCGGCGGCGTACCGCCGGCCAGGAAGTCCTCCAGCCCGGCGGGCGGTTCCCAGCCCGGCTCGTCCCAGAACCAGTAGCCGGTGACGTGACAGCGCGCGGGCCAGTCGGCGGGCTTGGGCAGGACGCTGGGGCTGAAGGGGTACAGGTGGGGCTGGTCCCGGCCGAGGCGGCGCAGGGGAGAGTCGGCGCCGAAGGGCGGCAGGCCGCGCCGCGCGCGGTACTCGTCGATCTCGGGGCCGCGCCACCGCCAGTCCTCGGTGGCCGCCCGCACATGGGTGAAGTGGTTGTAGTACGGGGTGAGCGGGCCCATCAGGCGCTGGCCGGACTCGATCGCGGGGAAGGCGGTGGTCTCCGTGTTGGGCCACCAGCAGGCGGAGAGCCACGGTGTCCTTGCGGTGCCGAACGCGGCGGCCACGGTCAGCGGCGAGTGCAGGACGAGGTCCACGCCCTCCGCCGCGGTCTCGATCTCGTCCAGCACCTGCTGGTCGTAGCCTTCGGGCGCCTTGGGGAGGGCCTTGATGAGGTTCCTCATCGACGGTCCGCGGCGCAGTGCGTCCACCACCTCCGGCATCGTGAAGAAGCCGTCCGGGTCACCCGGTGTGGTGCGGTGTTCCAGGCCCGCCCGTTCGACCAGGGGGCGCAGGGCCTCGGGCGCGCCGAGGACGACGTGGTGCCCGCGGTCGCGCAGGCCGCTGCCCAGGGCGACGAAGGGCTGCACGTCGCCGCGCGAGCCCATGGTGAGCAGTGCTATGCGCATGCGGTCCTCCGGGGCGCGGTACCGGCGGGGCGGTGCCGCCGGCCCGTCGTACGCGGGGTCATGCGGCGCCTCCGGAGGAGGCGGCCACCAGGGAGTCGAAGTCGCGGGGGATCCAGGGCGGGATGCCGCCCTCGGCGTTGGTGCCCTTCTCGATGAAGGCGAGGTTGTGGTAGACGTGCAGGCCCGTCACGTGGCGGTCCGCGTAGCCGGGGGTGCGGCCCTGCGCGGGCGGCAGTTCCTCGTGCTGGAGGCTGTCGATGAGCGACTTCAGCAGGCCGAGGCTGGTCGCGCCGCTGCGCTCGGGGTCCTCGTTGCCGCCGAAGCCGGGCCAGTAGGCGGTCCACAGGTCCTCGACGACGTACAGGCCACCGTTGCGCACGTGCGGGAACAGGGCGTGGAACGAGGTGCGGACGTGCTCGTTGATGTGGCTTCCGTCGTCGATGACGATGTCGAAGGGGCCGTACTTCCGGGCGATCTCCGCGAGGCAGTCCGGGTCGTTCTGGTCGCCGATGACGGTGGTGATGCGCTGTTCGTCGGCGTGCGACTTGTCCACGATGTCCAGGCCGTGGATCAGCCCGCGGTGGAAGTAGTGCTTCCACATGCGCAGGGAGCCGCCGCCCCACTCGGGGTGCTTGTAGCCGCCGATGCCGATCTCCAGGACCCGTACTTCTTCGTTCCGGTAGGGGCTGAAGTGCCGGTCGTAGTGGGGGGTGAACCAGTGCAGCGATCCCCATTTGGGTGTGAGGTAGCGGGAGGTCAGCTCGTTCAGGTCCGGCTTGGCGGAGGTGCAGCCGGCCAGCACGGTGGCGGTGGCCTGCTGGGCGGCCAGGAAGTAGGGGCCGATCTTGTCGGCGGCGTCGGAGCCGGCGTAGGGGAACAGCGTGGTCCCGCGGACGCCGGTGGGATGCTCCCGGGAGGGGCCGAACAACTCGCGGACCAGGTCGGCCAGGTCGTACTCGATCCTCATGGCGACGAATTCCCCGCCGCGGGGGACGGTGCGGACGGGTGCGCCCTGGACGGCGCGGAGCCAGTGGGCCAGCCGTTCGCCGGCCGTGCGCACGACGAACTCGACGAGCACCGGTTCCTCGTTGACGGGGGCCGGGGAGCGCGAGCAGATCTCGTCGATCAGCACCCTGGCGACGTCGGCAGCGCGGTGGCGCTCCGTCAGTTCGCCCAGGGAAGCGGCGTGCCCTCCGGCTGCCCGGATGATGTCCTGCACGAGGGAGAGGTCGGTGTTCTCGGCCACGGAGAGCCTTCCAGGTCGTGGTTCGGTGAGGGGATCGGTGACGGAATCGGCGGGAGGGCGGAATCAGCGGGAGAAGGGAACGGCGGGAGAAATCGGTGACGGATCGGGCGGTCTACGGTTGCGGGTGCGCGTTGTCGCGGTACCAGCGCACGGTGTCCCGCAGTCCCTCGCGCAGCGAGCGGGGCTCGAAGTCGATCACTTCGCGCATCCTGGCGAGGTCCAGCCTGCGGACCGCCGCGCCCGCGGGCCGCCCGGGGTCGGTCCGGACGCGGGAGGGCACGTCGAGGGCCGCGGCCACCAGACGGGCCAGCTCCAGGATCGACACCTCCTCCGCGGACCCGACGTTCACCACGTCGTACTTGCCGGTCTCGACCACCCGCAGCGCGCAGCGCACCAGGTCCGACACGTGGATGAAGGACCGGGTCTGGCTGCCGTCGCCCCAGATCTCGATCTCCTCGCCGGACGCGGCGCGCGCGACCATGCTGGGGATGACCCGGTTGTGGGCGCCGGCCGCGCTGTCCCGGGGGCCGTACACGTTGCCCGGGCGGATGCGGAAGACCCGGGTGGCGAACTGCCGTTGGTGGTGGTCGGCGAGGATCTCCCCGAAGATCTTCGACAGTACGTAGCCGTTCTCGGTGTACTGGGGGCTGCGGCGGATGTCCTCGTCCTCGGACGCCGGGGCGGTCCGCGGTACGCAGTAGACCTCGGAGGAGCTCAGCAGGAGGACGTTGTCCACCTCGAACTCGCGGGCGCAGTTGAGGAGGTGGGCCGTGGTGCGCACGTTGGCGTCGAGGATTTCGGCCGAGTGCTCCCGTTTGTACTGGGCGTTGCCGTCCAGGGCGGCGCAGTGGAGGACCGCGTCGATGTGCGGGGCCAGGTAGCGGAAGGCGGCGCGCGTCTCGTGCTCGTCGCCGAGGTCGACGCGGGCGAGCCGGAGCCGGTCGCCGGCCAGGGCGGTGAGTTCCTTGCGGATCACGGGCCGGTCGGTGCGGTGGAGGCCGATCACGGTGGCGCCCTCGGTGGCGAGCCGCTCGACGAAGTGGGAACCGATGAAACCCAGCGCGCCGGTGACCATCACGGTCCGTCCGGCCCAGTGGCCGCTCGTCATGACGTCTCCCGCCGGTCGTTCGGGGCGGCCCGGGACGCGTCCCGGTGCGCGGCTCGGTCCACGTCCCGGTGCGCGGCTCGGTCCACGTCCTGGTGCGCGGCTCGGTCCACGTTCCGGTGCGCGTCCGGCAGCGCGGCCCGGTCCGCGTCCCCGTCCTCGGTCACCAGGACCGCGCCGACCGGGCAGAGGCCGGCGGCCTCGTGGACGGCGGGCCACTGTGCGGCGGGGGGCGTCCGGGTGAGGGCCCGGCTCAGGCCGCTGTCGTCCTGGGCGAAGACCTCGGGGGCGGAGCGTTCGCACTGGCCCGCGCCGACGCACAGGTCCCTGGCGATGCGTACACGCATGTCATGCGTCCTTCGTTCGCGGTGGCTTCCGTGGCTCCGTCACCAGGTGACGGGCAGCTCGTGGAGCCCGAAGATGGCGGAGTCCTCCTTCACCCGGAGCGTGTCGACGTCCGTGGCGAGGCGCAGCCCGGGCAGCCGGCGGAGCACCGCGCCGAGGGTGACCTCCAGTTCGAGGCGGGCCAGGTTCTGGCCGAGGCACTGGTGGGGTCCGTATCCGAAGGCGACGTGCTGGCGGGCCGGCCGGTGGATGTCGAAGGCGTCCGGGGAGGGGAAGACGTCCTCGTCGCGGTTGCCGGAGGCCAGCAGGAAGATCAGGCCGTCACCGGCCCGGATGGTGTGCCCGTCGAGCTCGATGTCGTCGGCGGCGGAGCGGCGCAGCCCGTCGGCGACGGTGAGGTAGCGCAGCAGCTCGTCGACGGCGTCGGGCAGGAGTGCGGGGTTCTCGGTGAGTTCCCGCCACGCGTCGGGGTGCTGGAGGAGTGTCAGGGCGCTGAGCGCGGTCATCGCGGCGCTGGTCTCGTGTCCGGCGGCGAGCAGCAGCACGGCGTTGTCGAGGACGTCCGCGTGGGTCAGCTCGCCGGTGCGCAGGCCCTGGGCGGCGAGGGTGCCGATGACGCCGCCGTCGGGTGTGGTGGCACCGGCCTTGGCGGTGATCAGCCGGTCGAGGTAGTCGCGCAGTTCGAGCAGCGCGGTCACCGATTCGTCGTCCCCCATGAGCCTGGTGGCGCGCTCGCTGCGGCTCTGGAAGAAGGCGTGGTCCTCGTAGGGCACTCCGAGGAGCTCGCAGATGACCAGGGTGGACATGGGCAGGGCGAGTTCGGCGACCAGGTCCGCGGGGCGTTCCAGGGTGTCGAACCGGTCCAGCAGCCCGTCCACGATCCGTTCGATGCCGGGCCGCATGGCGCGGACCCGGCGTACGGTGAACTCGGGGATGAATACACGACGCAGGGTGCCGTGGTCGGGGGCGTCGAGGGTCAGCAGCGAGCGGGTCGCCTCGGCCTCGCCGTCGGCCGGGGAGAGCCGCGGCAGTCCGGCGGGGTCGATCCGGACCCTGCTGTCGGCGAGCAGGGCCCGCATGTGCTCCTGCTTGGTGATGAGCCAGGTCCGTGAGCCGTCCCAGACGCGGGCGGGGGCGACGGGGGTGGTGGCGCGCAGCTCGGCGTACCGGGCGGGGGGCTGGAAGGGGCAGGTGCGGGCCATCGGCCAGGAGACCTCCGCTTGCGCCTCGGCGTCGGCGGCACGTGCTGTGGGCAACGGATTCCCCTTACGTCTTCGGCAACCGGTACGGCGCGCACAGCCCGCCGCGTCCCGCTCAACGAAGCACGGTGCCGCGACGACCGGCAAGGAAGGTCCGTCGATCTTCGTCAGGTCGGTGCGGCGCCGGCCCCGGGCCACGGAAGCCGGCGCGGACGGCGGCGGGGCGCGGGGCCCGACGCGCAGGCGGGCGCGAGATGGATGCGGGGGCGGACGCGGAGGCAGACGGCGGGGGCGGGACGCGAGGGCGGACGCCCGGACGGACGCGAGGGCGACGGCAGGGGCGGTTCCACCGGCGCGCGGGCCGTGCCGGGGGGCCTGGTCAGGGCCGATGGCCGACCTGACATACGGATCCGCGGGTGAGTGGCGTTCCACCGCCCACTGTCCCTAGCGTCGAAGCCCTCATGGGCACCCGTCAGGCACCGGTGCTCCCGCCTCGCTGGAGGATCCCTTTGACAGTCGCCACCGCGGACGGCCGAGATCTGTATCTCGGCCTGCTGAAGAAGGTCGTCACCAACATGATCTACGAGGACCCGACGCACGCCGCGGGCCTCATCACGGATCCCCGTTTCGACCGGGAGGCCCGCGAGAGCGGTGAGGACTACCCGGTGGTCGCGCACACCATGATCGGCATGAAGCGGCTGGACAACCTGCACCAGTGCATCGAGGACGTACTGCGGGACGGTGTGCCGGGTGACGTCATCGAGACGGGTGTGTGGCGCGGCGGTGCGTGCATCTTCGCGCGCGGGGTGCTGAAGGCGCACGGCGTGACGGACCGCACGGTGTGGGTCGCCGACTCCTTCCAGGGGTTCCCCAGGACGGAGGCCGACGACCACCCCATGGACGTCGAGATGGACCTCCACCAGTACAACGAGGCGGTGAGCCTGCCCACCGGCCTGGAGACCGTGCGCGAGAACTTCGCCCGCTACGGCCTGCTGGACGACCAGGTCCGGTTCCTGCCGGGGTGGTTCAAGGACACCATGCCGACGGCGCCGGTCGAGCGGCTCGCCGTCATGCGCCTGGACGGCGATTCGTACGGCGCCACCATGGACGTCCTGACCCACCTGTACGGGAAGCTGTCGCCGGGCGGGTACGTCATCGTCGACGACTACTGCATCCCGGCCTGCCGGCAGGCCGTGCACGACTTCCGCGACCGCATGGGCATCGACGACGAGATCCACCAGGTGGACCGGCAGGGTGCCTACTGGCGCAACGGTGGCTGAGGAGAAGGGCGTTCCGCGCCCGCTCGGCATCGAGGGTGCCTGGGTGGTGGAACCCGAGGTGCACCCCGACCGGCGCGGCGAGTTCCACGAGTGGTTCCAGAGCGAGCGGTTCCGGCGTGCCACCGGGCACACGCTGCCGCTGGTGCAGGCGAACGTCGCGGTGAACCGGCGCGGTGCGCTGCGCGGGATCCACTTCACCCGGCTGCCGCCGGGCCAGGCGAAGTACAGCGCGTGCGTCCAGGGGGCGGGGATCGAGGTGGTCGTCGACATCAGGACCGGCTCGCCCACCTTCGGGCGGTGGGAGGCGGTGCACGTCGACGAGCACAACCGTACCGCCGTGTACGTGGCGGCGGGCCTGGGCAGGGCGTTCTTCGCGCTGACGGACCGCACCACGCTCATCTACCTGTGTTCGAGCGGGTACGCCCCGCAGCTCGACCACGCGATCAGTCCGCTGGACCCCGGCCTGGCGATCGCCTGGCCGGACGGGATCGAACCGGTGCTCTCCGCGCAGGACGCCGGCGCGCCCACCCTCGCCGAGGCGGAGCGGCTCGGCCTCCTCCCCTCCTACCGCGCCTACCGGGACCACCACGCGCGGCTGTGCGGCGCGGGCGGCGTACCCGGGCCGGGATGAGGGCGGAGCCCGGGCACGCGCGCACGATCCGTACCGCTGACGGCAGGAAAGGCTCATGACGTCCGACAGTTCCACCACCGACGCGGCCCCCGGGGCCGCTGCCCCGGCCGAGGCCGGCGCGGCCGCGCGGCCGTATCCGTTCAGCACCGCCACGGGGCTCGGAATGGACCCCCTGTACGGGTACCTGCGCGAGCGCGAGCCGGTGGCGCGGGTCCGTATGCCGTACGGCGGCGAGGCGTGGATGGTGACCCGGCACGCCGACGCCAGACTGGTGCTCGGCGACCCGCGGTTCAGCATGGCGGCGGGCGCGGGCAAGGACGTCCCCCGCCCCACCGAGCAGTTGCTGGAGCCGGGCGGGCTGGTCGCGATGGACCCGCCCGAGCACACCCGGCTGCGCCGGCTGGCGGGCGGCGTGTTCACGCACCGCAGGGTGGAGCGGATGCGCCCGTCGGTCACCGCCCTCGCGCACCGGCTCGTGGACGGGATGACCGCCGCGGGGACGTCCGCCGATCTGCTGGAGGCGGTCGCGCTGCCCGTGTCGATCGGTGTGATCTGCGAGCTGCTCGGGGTGGACTACGAGGACCGGCACGTCTTCCAGCGGTTCTCCGACGCCCTGCTGTCGACCGCGCTGCCGCCCGAGGAGGTCAGGCGGGCCGGTGAGGAGTTCGTCGGCTACCTCGCGCAGCTGGTCGCGGAGCGGCGCGAGTCGCCGACGGACGACCTGCTGGGGGCGATGGTCCAGGCGCGTGACGACGAGGACCGCCTGTCCGAGAACGAGCTGTACATGCTGGGCGCCGGGCTGCTGGTCGGCGGGTACGAGACGACGGCGACGCAGATCGGGAACTTCGCGTACCTGCTGCTGCGCGACCGCCGGCTGTACGCGTCGCTGGTCGAGGACCCGGGGCTGATCCACGGAGCGGTGGAGGAGCTGCTCCGCTTCACGCCGCTGACCACGGTGGACGGTTACGCGCGGATCGCGCTGGAGGACGTCATGGTCGGCGGCACGCTCATCCGCGCCGGGGAGGCCGTGTTCACCTCCGTTGCCGCCGCCAACCTGGACCCGGAGGTCTTCCCCGACCCCGAGCGTCTCGACTTCACCCGGGAGCGCAATCCGCACCTGGGTTTCGGCCACGGCATCCACTACTGCATGGGCGCCCCGCTGGCCCGGCTGGAGATCCAGGTGGTGCTGGAGGTCCTCACCCGGCGGCTGCCCGGGCTGCGCCTGGCCGTCCCGGCGGCGGACGTACGCTGGCAGCCGGGGCTGCTGCTGCGGGTGCCGGAGCGACTGCCCGTCACATGGTGAACGATCCGATGCCGAAGCGCGGGCCCCGTCCCGGCGCGCGGGGGCCCGGTGCGTCGCCGGAGCCGGAGGCTTCCCGGCACCGCAACGGCAACGACAACGGCAGTGGCAGTGGCAGTGGCAGTGGGAGCGTCGTGGTCCTCGGCGGCGCCGGGTACGTCGGCCGCCATGTGTGCGCGGCGTTCGCCGCGCGGGGCCGTGACGTCGTGGTGGTGGGCCGCCGCCCGCCCGAGGAGCCGGTGCCGTACCGCTGCGTCACCCTGGACCTGGCCGGTACGGATCCCGCGGCGCTGGCCGCGGCCCTGGACGCGGAGCGTCCGGACACGATCGTCAACTCCGTAGGGAGCATCTGGGGCCGTACCGACGAGCAGATGTGGTCCGCCACCGCGGTGCCCACGCTGCGCCTGCTGGAGGCGCTGGCGCTGATGTCCGCGCGGCCGCGGCTGGTGCACCTCGGCTCGGTGCTGGAGTACGGCCCGGTGACGCCCGGCAGTTCGGTGGGCGCCGACGCCGTACCGCGCCCGGACACGGCGTACGGCAGGAGCAAGCTCGCCGCCAGCGAGGCGGTGCTGCGGGGCACCTCGGGCGGGTGGGTCGACGGTGTGGTGCTGCGGGTGTCCAACGTGTCGGGCCCCGGCACCCCGCGGATCAGTCTGCTGGGCCAGGTCGCCGAGCGGCTGCTGGCGGCCGCCGCGACGGGTGCGGAGGCCGTCGTGGAACTGTCCCGGCTGCGCGCGCACCGGGACTACGTCGACGTGCGGGACGTGGCCGACGCCGTCGTGGCCGCCGCCTGCGCGCCGGACGTCCCGGTCGCCGTCGGCATCGGGCGGGGCGAGGCGGTCGCCGTCCGCGACCTGGTCGACCTGTTCATCGAGGCGAGCGGCATTCCGGCACGGGTGGTGGAGCGCCCGGCTCCGGTCCGGGCGGCCGGTCACCGGGAGGACTGGCTGCGGGTCGACACCGGCGCGGCGCGCGCCCTGCTGGGCTGGGCACCGCGCCGTTCGCTGCGGGAGTCGGTCCGCGACTGCTGGCACGACCTGGTCCGCGCGCACCGGCTTCCCACCACCCCATCGAAACACTCTGGAGGTTGAGCTCTCCGTGACTACCTACGTCTGGGACTACCTGGCGGAATACCAGAACGAACGCGCGGACCTCCTCGACGCCGTCGAGACCGTCTTCGCCTCCGGGCAGTTGGTCCTCGGCCCCAGCGTGGACGGGTTCGAGAAGGAGTTCGCGGACTACCACGGCCTGCGCCACTGCGCCGGTGTCGACAACGGCACCAATGCCGTCAAGCTGGGTCTGCAGGCGCTGGGGGTGGGCCCGGGGGACGAGGTCGTCACCGTCTCCAACACGGCCGCGCCGACGGTGGTGGCCATCGACGGCACCGGTGCCACACCCGTCTTCGTGGACGTCCGCGCCGATGACCACCTCATGGACACCGACCAGGTCGCGGACGCCATCACCCCGCGGACGAAGGCCCTGCTGCCGGTGCACCTGTACGGGCAGTGCGTCGACATGGCGCCCTTGCGCGCCCTGGCCGAGGAGCACGGCCTGGTGGTGCTGGAGGACTGCGCCCAGGCGCACGGCGCGCGCCACCACGGCGAGCTGGCCGGCACGCTGGGCGACGCCGCCGCCTTCTCGTTCTATCCGACGAAGGTCCTCGGTGCGTACGGCGACGGCGGGGCCGTGCTGACCGACGACGCGGACGTCGACCGTGCACTGCGCCGGCTGCGCTACTACGGCATGGAGGACGTGTACTACGTCGTGCGGACGCCCGGCCACAACAGCCGGCTCGACGAGGTGCAGGCGGAGATCCTGCGCCGCAAGCTCACCCGCCTCGACCGCTACATCGAGGGCCGGCGCGCGGTCGCCCGGCGTTACGCCGAAGGGCTCGCGGACCTGACGGGGCCCGGCGGGCTGGTGCTGCCGTCCGTCACCGAGGGCAACGACCACGTGTATTACGTGTACGTCGTCCGCCACCCGCGCCGGGACGACATCATCGAGGCGCTGAAGTCGTACGGGATCTCCCTCAACATCAGTTATCCGTGGCCCGTGCACACCATGACGGGCTTCGCGCACCTGGGGTACGCCAAGGGCTCGCTGCCGGTGACGGAGCGGCTGGCGGACGAGATCTTCTCGCTGCCGATGTACCCGGGGCTCGCGCCCGACGTGCAGGACAAGGTGATCGCGGCCCTGCACGAGGTGCTGGCCGCGCTCTGAGGCGGCGCCGCACGCTCCGAAGGCGTTCCGGGGACGCGCCGCGCTCCCCGGACGGCCGGCTCCCGCCCCGGACGCGCCCGCGCGGCGCGGTGCCGGGCCCCTCGCGCGACCGGACCGCACCCCGCCGGGCGAGGACGCCCCCCGACGCGGCGCAGCGACGCGCCGCGTCCTTCTGAGTCCATGGCGCGCAGCGGCGCTCGGATGGCTGCCGAGGAGCAGGCCCTCACCAAGCGGCGGCACCACCACGACCGGCCGAAGCCAAAGCCGGGGACGGCGGCGGCACCCCGGCGCCGCCGCACGGCGGAACGGTGCACCTGCCTTGCCATGAAGCGGAGTGAGAAGTGCTGCACCGGCAACTCCCATGTGAAGCCGATGCTCCAGGTCATCGACGACAGCGGCACCTTCCGCGGCGGGGTCGGCGTCGAGGCCTCCTTCTGGCCCGACGGCGGCCCCAACCCGCGCCCGAGCGACATGCGCCAGAGATACGCGCCAAAGGGGCGACGGGATGATCCCTGAAGCCCTGAGCGCCGGGCGCGTCCCGTATTTCGGAGGGACACCGTTGTGTTCTGCCAGCGGCAGAACACCGGCCGGACCGGACTCGACGATCACTACAGTCCAGTCTCATGACGAAGATCACGACGCGTACGGTCGAGTACCCTGCCGACGGTTTGACGATGATCGGGCACCTCGCGCTCCCGGCCGGTGTCGACCGCCGGCCCGCGGTGCTGCTCGGACCAGAGGGCATGGGGCTCAGCGACGTCGAGCGCCGCCGGGCCGATGCTCTCGCCGAGCTGGGATATGTAGCGCTGGCCTTCGACCTCCATGGCGGGCGCTATTTGGGTGACCCCGAGGAGATGCTGGCCCGTTGCATGCCACTGCTCGCCGATCCCGACCGGATGCGGGAGATCGGCCATGCGGCGCTCGACGTGTTGCGCACCGAGCCCCGGACCGACCCCGACCGGATCGCCACCGTCGGCTACGGAACCGGGGGCGCCGTCGGGCTGGAACTCGGGCGTGACGGCGTCAACCTGCGCGCGATCGGGACAGTCAACGCACTGACCACGGGCCGACCGGGCGAGGCGGCGCGCATTCGCTGCCCGGTGTGGGCCGGGGTCGGGTCGGAAGACCAGATCATGCCGCCCGCGCAACGAAACGCGTTTGCCGCCGAGATGCAGGCCGCGGGCGTCGACTGGCGCCTCGCGGTCTACGGCGGAGCCTTGCACGCCTTCCACCACCCGCCGGTCGACCACCCCGTGGTCCCCGGCGTCGGCTACCACCGACAGCACGCGCAGCGAGCCTGGCGCGACGTCGTCGCCCTGCTCGCCGAGTGCCTGCCCGTGACGGAGGACCTGGGGGCATGACCCGGGCAAACATGCTGGTGCCAGGCCTGGTCGGCGTCGCGCACTGACGGTCTCCTCCCCTCAAGCCCTCACAGCAGACCCGCATTCGGACAGTTGCGCGGTCACGGAGGCGTAGACGCAACTACCGCGGCAGCTACCGGGTTTACTGCGACGGAGCCCTGGCCGTGATCGTCGCGACCTGCGGCGGACCGTTCCGGCTTCCAGGGCGAGATGTACGCATGTACTGCGGCGTCACTGTGCTGACCACGCGTGAAGCCGCATCAGGATCTACTCATTGCCCCCTTGCCGCGTATCTCGGCTGAACTCCGACTCCCCCGGCGGCCTGCTCCAGCAGGGCTCGTGCGGAGTCCGCGTAGCGCATAGCGGTCTTCCCGTCGGGCCCGAAGACCTCCGCGAGATGGAGTGGGCAGGCCCTGGGTCAGCTCCAGGGTGAGGTCGTCGAGAAGCCGGGCGCGTCCGGCGATGGTCAGCCGGCGGTTGCCGAGATCGACGTCCTCGAGCACGAGGGCGACGATGTGGGCGATCCGGGCGGCGTGGACCGCCGCGAGGGCGAGGACGAGTCGCGCCGCCGGCGTCAACGCAGCTGCGACGGAGCGCTCGACCTGCTCAGGGAGGAGAGGTTGCAGCACGGCGGAATCGTTCTGCCCGACCTTGATTCGGCTGGTGGGGTTGCGGCGGATCAACCCCTGCCGTGTGGCCCAGGTGAACAGCGACCGCAGGGCGACGAGCTGGTCACGTCGCTGAGACCGTGCAGCGTCCTGAGGTGGGCGAGGACGTCGTCGCGGGTCACCTCCCTCACGTGGTGGTAGCGGTTGGACCACTCCAGCAGGGCCGGACGGCGCCGCCGCCGTGGGCGTCCGGCCGACGCCTGTCATGCATTGAAAATTCTTGCAGAAGCTCTCAGCAAGTCATTGCGAAGCATCGGACATGGTCATTAAAGTCCTTGCCGCTGACCGCAATTGACGGACGTTCGGCAGTTCTGCCGATGGACTCGAGGAGTGTCGTGACGGTGCAAGCAGCCGTTGTCGAGCCCGGGGTGCGATGCGACGACGGCGGCTTCTCGCTGCGCGCACCCGAGGGCACGTCGTACCGCGTCGACATCACGCGCGGCCTGCTGGACCCGGAGAACCCGCTCCTGGCCCGGTACTGCGAGGGACGCCGGGTCGTCGCCTTCCTCGGGCCCACGGTGGAGCGGCTCTACGGGCAGCGGCTGCGGCAGTACCTCTCCTCGGCGCTCACGCCCGGCAGTTGGAGCGTGGCCGTCCTCCCCGGCGGCGAGCACCACAAGACGATGGCGACCGTCGAGGAGATCTGCGCCCGGGCCAAGCGGGAGGGCCTCGACCGACGTGGTGTGCTGCTCGCCGTCGGCGGCGGGGTCACCTGCGACCTGGTGGGTTTCGCGGCGGCCATCTACAGCCGCGGCGTGCGCTACATCAAGGTCAACACCACGCTCGTCGGCCAGGTGGACGTCGGCGTCGGCGTCAAGACCGGCGTCAACGCCCTCGGCACCAAGAACATGCTCGGCGCCTACCATCCCGCGCACGCGTCGCTGAACGACCCCGCGTTCCTCCGGACGCTGGCACCGCGCGACGTGCGCTGCGGCCTGGGCGAGGTGGCCAAGATGGCCGTCATCAAGGACGCGTCGCTCTTCCGCGCCCTGGAGGAGTGCCCCGACGTCTTCCTCACGCCCCGCCCGGTCCCCGCCCGGCTCGCGGACGCCGCCCCGCGGGGCGTGGAGGGCTACGTCCTGCGGACCTCGATGCGGCTGATGATGGAGGAGCTCTGCCCCAACCTCCGCGAGCACGACCTCGCCCGGCTCGTCGACTTCGGCCACACCTTCGGACCGGCCATCGAGACGGCCAGCGGCTACCGCGTCGCCCACGGCGAGTCGGTCGCCGTCGACATGGCGCTGTCCAGCGAGCTCGCCCGGGTACTGGGGCTGATCGACGCCGCCGACTGCGAGCGGATCGTCCGCCTCCTCGCGGCGCTCGGCCTGCCCGTGCACGACCCGCAGACCTGCACCCCGGAGCTGATGCACGGCGCCCTGCACGCCGCCTGGGAGCGGCGGGGGCGCCGTCTGCACCTCGTGGTGCCGCGCGGGATCGGCACGGCGTCCTTCGTCGACGACCTGGACGACATCCCGGCGGGCGCGCTCGACGAGGCCCTGCGGGCGCTCGCCCGCCGTGCGGCCGGCCTCCCCGCCCCGCTCCCCACCGCCCCCCGAAGCCCTGGAGCCACAGCCCGATGAACCCCGCCGAGCCGTCCCGTCCCGCCCTCGCCAACCTCTACGACGGCCTGCTCCGTGAGGTGACGGGCGACCACGGCGGAGAGGGAACGATCCTCGCCCACCGGGTCTACCGGCGCGAGGACGCGCCCGCCGGGATCGCCTTCGTCGACCTGGTCGTGCTGCCGCCGCGCTCCTCCATCGGCGTGCACCGCCACGCCGACGACCAGGAGACCTACGTCATCCTCTCCGGCCGGGGCCGGATGACGCTGGACGGCGAGGAGTTCGCGGTCCACGCGGGCGACGTCGTCCCCAACCGCCCCCACGGCGCGCACGGACTCGTCAACGACTCGGACGACGATCTGAAGCTGCTGGTCCTCGAGGTCGGGCCGCTCGGCGGCGAGCGATGACCGGCGCGCCGGAGCGGGAGCGGCTCCCCCGGGAGGAACGGCCCCTCCAGCGGCGCCTGCTGGAGCGGGAGGCCGCCCGGCTGGCCCCGGGCGCGTCGGAGGAGTCGGCACTGGGCCGGCGGGTCTTCACCGAGGGCCGCGGCGCCGTCCTCACCGACCTGGACGGCCACCAATACATCGACCTCGCGGCCGGCACCCTCACCCAGTCGCTCGGCCACTGCCACCCCGAGGTCGTCGCGGCGCTGACCGACCAGGCCGCGCGGCTGTGGAACGTCCACGACTCCGCCACCGCCGGCCGCGCCGCCCTGTGCGACCTGCTCGCCGAGCTGCTGCCGGAGCAACTGGACACGTACGCCTTCTTCTCCACCGGCGCGGAGGTCGTGGAGGCCGCGCTGCGGGTGGTCCAGGCCGTCGCCGAGCCGGGGCGCAACCGGATCGGCGCGCTGCGGTACGGCTTCCACGGCAAGACCCAGGGCGCGCGCATGCTGGTCCACTGGGACATCGGCAACCAGGCGCTCTCGGGCAACAGCATCCTCGGCTACTCGCCCTACTGCTACCGCTGCCCCCTCGAACTCAGCTACCCGTCCTGCGGCGTGCGCTGCGCGACGCTGGTACGCCGCCACATCGCGGAGAAGTCCAACGTCGCCGCGCTCGTTTTCGAGCCCGTCCTCGGTGCGGCAGGGGTGATCGTCCCGCCGCCCGGTTACTGGGAGCAGATCGCCGACGGCTGCCGGGACAACGGCGTGCTGCTCGTCGCCGACGAGGTACTCACCGGCGGCGGGCGCACCGGCGCCTTCCTGGCCTCCGAGCGGTTCGGTATCGAGCCCGACCTGGTGGCGCTGTCGAAGGGCATGGCCTCGGGGTTCCCTTTCGCCGTGCTGGCCGGGCGCGCCCCCGTGCTGCGGCACCCCGACGCGGCGCGGGCCGGGTCGACGGCGTCCACGTACGCCGGCAACCCCCTGGGCATCGCCGCCGCGCGCGCCACGCTCGAAGTGGTGCGCCGTGACGCCCTGATCGAGCAGGTGGACGTGCTGGGCGGGGTGCTGGCCGAGGGTCTGGCCGGGCTGCACGCCCGGTACGACGTGCTGGGCGAGGTGCGCGGCATCGGCCTGCTGTACGGGCTGGAGTTCGTGCGCAGCCGCGCCTCGCGCGAGCCGGCGCCCGACATCGCGCGCGCGGTGTACCGCGCCGCGCTCGACCTGGGACTGCGGACCGCGCTCGGGGGCAACGTCATCCGGCTCGCGCCGCCGTTCACCATCGGCCGCGCGCTCCTGGAGGAAGGCATCGCCCTGCTGGGGCAGGCCCTGGAGCGCGTCACGGAGGGCGAGCGTTGATCGTCGCGGAGAACCTCGTGAAGGAATTCCGGGTCCACCGGCCCCGGCCCGGTCTGCTCGGCAGCCTCGGCTCGCTGTTCAGCCGCGAGTACCGGACCGTGCGCGCCGTGTCCGGCGTCTCCTTCGAGATACCGGCCGGCACCAGGGCCGCGTACATCGGCGCCAACGGCGCCGGCAAGTCCACCACCATCAAGATGCTCACCGGGATCATGCGCCCGACGGCCGGACGGTGCCGGGTGGCCGGACTGGAGCCGTACGAGCAGCGGCGGCGCAACGCCGCGAACATCGGGGTCGTCTTCGGCCAGCGCAGCCAGCTGTGGTGGGACCTGCCGGTGCCGGACTCCTTCCGCATCCTGCGCCACATCCACGGCATCCCGGCGCCCGTCTACCGGCGCAACATGGAGCTGTTCCGGGAGCTGCTCGACCTCGACGCCCTCGGCAACACGCCCGTACGCCAGTTGAGCCTCGGCCAGCGCATGCGCGCCGAGGTCGCCGCCGCGATCGTCCACGACCCGAAGGTGCTCTTCCTGGACGAGCCGACCGTCGGCCTGGACCTGGTGCTCAAGCAGGCGGTGCGCACGCTCGTCAACCACGTCAGCGCCGAACGCGGCACCACCGTGCTGCTGACCAGCCACGACATGGGGGACATCACCGCCATCTGCGACCAGGTCCTCGTCGTCGACCGTGGCGAGGTGATCCATCAGAGCACCGTGCAGGAGCTGTTGCGCACCGCGGACACCCGTGCCGTCGTGTTCGAGCACCAGGGCCGGGAGACCGGGCCGGAGGAGACGAAGAGGATCATCGAGCGTCACCTGGACGGCGCCACGGCCACGCCGGCCGACGGCGGGCGCGTGACGGTCGAGTACCCGGCCGGCCGCTGGTCCGCCCGCCAGGTGATGGGCTTCCTGCTCGACCACTTCGACGTGACCGACTGCGTCGCACCGGAGCCGGACCTGGAGTCGGTGCTGCGGCGGATCTACACGGGGAGCGCCGGGCACGCCGCGCCGCCCGCGGACACCGTCCCGGCCGGACCGGCCGGTGCGGCCGGTGCGGCCGGGCAGCGCGGGGCCGCCGTATGACCGGCCCGGCACCCCTGGCGTCCCTGCGCCGCTACGCGCCGTTCGGCGTCGCGAGCCTGCAGGGCCTGCTCCAGTACCGCTCGTCGTTCGCCGTCAGCGCCCTCACCGCGGCGACCGCCGTCGGTGTGCAGGTCTTCCTGTGGCGCGCCGTGTACGAGGGCGGCGACGGCGGCCCGCTCGGCGGTTACACGTCCGCGCAGCTGACGACGTACGTCCTGCTGGCGCAGGTGCTGGGGCTGCTCCACGCCAGCCGGGTGGACGAGGAGGTCGCCGGGGAGGTGCAGCGCGGGGACATCGCCGTGTCGTTGCTGCGCCCGGTGAGCTACCCGCTGGCGCGGTTCGCCGCGGGCCTTCCCGTGTCGCTGTGCAACGCCGTCCTCGTCGCCGTGCCCCTGGTGGTGGTGTACGCGCTGCTGTTGCCGCTCACCGCGCCGACCTGGCCGCGGGCGCTGCTGTTCGCGGTGTCCGCGGCGCTCTCGCTCGTCATCGGGTTCGGCATCAACCTGCTCGTGGGGCTCGCGGGATTCGTGACCACGAACGTGTGGGGCGTGCGCATCGTCAAGGACAGCGTCGTCGCCTTCTTCGCCGGACAGGTCGTCCCGCTCTCGCTGATGCCCGGGCCGCTGGCCGCCGTCGCACACGCCCTGCCGTTCCAGGGCATGGTGGACGGGCCGCTGCGCCTGCTGCTCGGCCGGTACGACGGCGTGTCCGGCGCCGCGGGGATCCTCGTGGTCCAGCTCGGCTGGGCGGCGCTCCTCACCGGGGCGTGCACGCTCGCCTGGCGGCGGGCCGTGCGCCGGCTGGAGGTGCTCGGCGGATGAGCCCCCTCGCCACCGCGGCCCGCTACCTGCGCCTCACCTGGCTGCTCAGCGGTGTCAGTCTCCACCGGCTGACCGCGTACCGCATGGACTTCCTGCTCGGGGCCGGCGGGCTGCTGCTGCGGGTCACCTGTCAGGTCGCGGTGATCGGGATGGTGTTCCGGCACGTGCCCGTCATCGCGGGCTGGACCTACCACCAGGTGCTGTTCCTGCTCGGCTTCTCGCTGCTGCCGCGCGGCCTCGACCGGATGTTCACCGACCAGTTGTGGATCCTCGCCCGCAAGCTGGTGCGCACCGGCGAGTTCTACCGCTACCTCATCCGGCCGGTCCACCCCTTGTTCGCGCTGCTGTCGGAGCGCTTCCTCTACCCCGACGGGTTCGGGGAGCTGGTCACCGGGCTGGCGCTGGTCTGCTGGGCCGCCGCGCACCTGGACCTCGCCGTGGGGGCCGGGACGCTGCTGCTCGCACCGGTCCTGGTGCTCTGCGGGACCCTGATCCTCGCCTCGGTCAAGACCTTGTTCGCCGCCCTCGCCTTCTGGCTCACCGACAGCTTCCCCGCGCTGTACGCGAGCCACCAGCTCGGCGAGTTCTCCGGCTACCCGCTGGACCTCTACCACCCCTCGCTGCGGTGGGTCCTGACCTGGGTGCTGCCCTACGCCTTCACCGCCTACGTCCCCGCCGCCTTCCTGCTGTTCGGGCACACCGACCTGCTGCCCTGGCTCTTCGTCGTGGCGGCCGGCCTGGCGGCGCTCGCCCTGGTCGTCTGGAACCGGGGCGTGGACCGATACGAGATGACCGGGAGCTGACCCCTTGGACACCCTGCTGCTCGGCGCCCCTCCCCCCGCGGTCGTGAACCTGCTCCGCGAGGCCTCGTGGATGGAGGAGACGCCGCGGCGCACCGGCCGCTTCGCACTGCACGACACGGCCGTGCTCGGCGACGTGCGGCTGCTGATCGTCGCGTCCGTCACCGCGGACGCCACCGCCCGCTGGTTCGTGCCCGTCACCGGTACCGCACCGGTCCGCAGCGCCACCTGCGACGCCTCGTTCGACCGGCTCGTCGTCGCGGCGCTGCGCGACGGGCTGGACCTGCCCACGGCGCGGGGCAACACCGTCCGGTTCCGCGGCGCGCCGCCCGCGTACCGCGGTCAGGTGCCCTTCGACCCGGGCTGGTGCTCCAACACGCTCTCCCTGCTCGACCTGGGCGGCGGGGCGCACGTCCACAAGACGTACCGCCGCATCGACAGCGGCACCCGTGAGCCGGAGCTGCTCCGCCTCATGGCCTCCACCGGCCGTACGCAGCAGCCGGCGGGCGACTACACGTACGTGGACGCGTCCACCGGCCGCGAGGAACCGCTCGGCGTCGTGTACCGCTTCGCCGCCGGTGAGGGGCTGAACGTCCCGCTGCGCACCGGGATACGCGCCGTGTGGCCGCTGCTGGCGGCGGGTGCCGCACCCGACGGCGCGGTGGCCGCTTCCCTGCGCGGCCTCACCGCGCCCCTGCGGGAGGCAGGGCGTTTCCTGCACGGCTTCCACCGGGACCTGGCGGAGCGGCTCGGCGGGCACCCGGAGGGAGCCGCCGAGGCGCAGACGGCCGAGGCGGCCCGGCGGCTGTCGGCGCTGCGCCCGCGGATCCTGGACGACACCCGCTACCCGGCCGCGGTGCGGCAGGCCGCCGTCTCCGG
Source organism: Streptomyces sp. NPDC051310 (assembly GCF_044455245.1). Taxonomy (NCBI): domain Bacteria; kingdom Bacillati; phylum Actinomycetota; class Actinomycetes; order Kitasatosporales; family Streptomycetaceae; genus Streptomyces; species Streptomyces sp. NPDC051310. The sequence goes on along the minus strand of NZ_JBITEO010000004.1, from coordinate 413,610 downwards.
TCTGGAACGCGCGCTGCGGGCCGTGCGGTCGCTGCCGGCCCGGCCCTGGCCGGCCGGCCCCTGCCACGGCGACCTGCACCTGTCCCACCTGCTGCGCCGGGAACGGGCCGACGGCACCTGGGAGATGTGCGTGATCGACCTGTCCACGCCCTGCCCCGACCCGGAGGACCCGTCGACGGTCTCCTCGCCGTGGCAGGACCTGGCGGCCCTGCGACGCGGTCTGGAGATCTTCGCCGCCGACGAGTTCACCGACCACGCCGCGCAGACGGTCGGCATGGACCCCGAGGACACCTGCCGCACGGCCCTGCTGCAGGCCGCGGGCGTGGCGCCCGACACCCCCGGCTGGACGGCCCGCCGGCTGGCGGAGCTGGGCCGGCTGCGCGCGGCCGCCGGGCTGTGGGCGACCCGGGCGGGCGACCTGCTGGCCGACCCCGGTCCCGGCTCCTCGCTCCACCCGGCCTGGCGCCTGATCCGGCTGCGCCGCCTGATCCACGAGCTGGAGTACGCGTACGCCCACGACCGCGCCTACCACGCGGCGATCAACCTGCGGCACGCCGTGGAGGCCAGCGGCGTTCCGGCCTCCCGGTGAAGGACGACACCGTGCACATCATCGAGACCTACTTCGAATGCGGAGGCTTCGACCACCGCTTCCTCCAGGGCGGCATCTCCGTCTACCTGTGGAACCTCTCCACGGAGTTCGCCCGCCAGGGGCACCGCGTCTCCGTCGTCACCCCGGCCCACGGCCGCCTCGACGACCTGCGCCGCGACTACGACGTGGAGACGCTGGACTACCGGGACAGCTACGAGCTGCCCCTCGTCCTCGACCCGGGCACCTGGGGCGAGCGCTTCCCCTCCGAGGTGCGCATCCCGCTGACCACCACGGCGCACCGGGTGCGCCTGGAGGGCGTGGACCTGTACTTCCTCTCCAACGAGCTGCTCGACGAGCTGCCCGACCGGTTCTACCCGCCGTACGACAGCAAGGGCCGGGACCTGGTGTTCTTCAAGCCGCTCGCCTACCAGGTGGACACGATCCGCTTCGTGCGCGAGCGGCTGGGCGACGGCAGGGCGCTGCTGCACGCCCACGAGCCGTACTACCACTACCTGATGCCGGCCGCTTTCCGCGACGACCCGGACATGCTCGTCGTGTCCACGGTGCAGAGCAACATGCCGATCACCAAGAAGGTCCACCGGCCCAAGGTCGAGCGGCTCCTGGACCTGCTGGGCGCGCCCGTCGCGCTGCCGCCGGAGGACGAGGACCCCGACCGGCCGCCCACCGGGGCCGAGGCCGTGATGAGCGCGTACCAGCAGCGCACCCACCTGCACTACGAGTACGGGCCCGGTCACGTGCGCGTCTACGACCTGGTGGCGGACCACGCCGACCTGATCGACTTCCTGTCCCCCGGGCACCTGGAGTTCTACACCGGCTTCGCGGACACGCCGTTCGAGCAGCTGTTCACCGGCCATCCGGTGCGCGACGCGGTGCGCCGCAACGCGCACAAGGCGTTCGTGGGCGGCTGCGCCATCGGGGACCGGTGGACCGGGGGGCGGCCGCCCGCCGACGACCGGGCCGGGGTGCTGTCCTCCCTGGGCCTCGACCCCGCCCTGCCGACGTTCTTCCACAACGCCCGCTACGCCGTGCACCACAAGGGGCAGACGGAGCTGTTCCGTGCCGTCGACCGGGTGCTGAGCGAGGGCCTGGCGGCCAATTTCGTGCTGCGCTGCCTCACCGACGGCGGCATCGGCGACCCGTACGTCAACGACGTCGTCACCCGTCACCGGGGCCGCATCCATCTGGAGTGCGAGCGCGTCGAGGAGGAACGGATCGTCGCGTACGCCGCCGCGTCGGACTTCTGCCTCTTCCCGTCGAAGTTCGAGATGGACACCTTCCTGATAGCCCAGGGGGAGGCGATGGCGATGGGGGCGGTGCCGATCGCCACCGCGCAGCTCGGCATGGCCCACTTCGGCCACACCGGCGACCCGCTGGACGGCCCCGGCGCCGCGACCGCCACGGGGTTCGCGGTGAACCGCTCGTTCGCCGAGGACGACGCCCTGCTCGTGGACGCGCTCGCCCGGCGCATCCGCGAAGCGGTGGCCCTGCTCCGCGACCGGCCCGGCGACCACCGCCGGCTGCGGTCCAACGCCATCGCCCGGGCACGGCGGTTCACCTGGGAGAACGTCGCGCGGCGGCACACGGAGGCGTTCACCGCGCTGTGGGAGGGCCGGCGGCCCGCGCCGGGCATCGAACTGCCGTTGCGCCACGGCTGGTTCGACCTGCTGCCGCCGGAGGCGTACGAGACCCACCGCGATGCCGTCGCCGCGGCGGCTGCCCGCCTGGGTGACGCCGACGCCTATGGGCGCTGCCGGCCCGTCGACGCGGCGGCGGCCCGCGCCCTGTTCGACGCCGCCTGGGAGCGCGCCGACTTCGCCCGGTGCGCGGCGGTCGCCGGCGGTGACCGGGAGCTGCGCGACCGGCTGGCGGGGCGGTGCGCCGTCGAGGACGGCAGGATCGTGTACCGGCTGCCCCACGCCGAGCGGGTGGAGCTGGTGGAGCCCGGCCCGCCGGGGCCGGGGCGCCGGGGCGTGACCGTCCGCCCCCTGGAGCGCTCCGCGCCCGGGGAGTTCACCGGGCCGCTGCCGCCGGCCGGGCGGGACGCCCCGCAGGGCGAGCGGGACGTCCACCTGCTGGTCACCCTCGCCTCGGGCCGCTGCGCGTGGGACGGGGTGCGCCGTGGCTGAGCCGGTGCGCGCGGCCCTGCTCGCGGGCGGCGAGGGACGCAGGATGGGCCGGCTCGGACGGGGCAGGCTCAAACCGCTGGTGCCCTTCGGCGGCACCTGCCGGCTGATCGACTTCTCGCTCGCCAACGCCGAGGCGTCGGGCCTGGGCGAGGTGCTGCTGCTGTCCCAGTACGAGGAGCGGCAGCTGATGGACGACCTGTACCGCACCTGGTGGCGGCCCGGCTTCCGGGTGCACTTCGGGCCATACGACCGGGGCTACCGGGAGGGCACCGGCTACCGTCCGCCGGACGGCCCCGGGCGGCCGGAGCGCGGTACGGCCGACGCGCTGATCCGCAAGGCCCCGTACCTGTTCGCCCCCGGCACCACGGAGATCCTGCTGCTGCACGCGGATCACGTGTACCGCTTCGACCACCGTCCGCTGATCGAGGCACACCGCCGCGGCGGCGCGGCGCTGACGCTCGCCTACCAGCGCATCGAGCGCCGCTGGGTGCACCTGTTCGGGATGGTGGAGTTCGACGCCGCCGGGCAGCTCACCGCGTTCGTGGAGAAGCCGGCGGAGCCGACCAGCGACCTCGTCTTCGCCGCCTTCTGCGTCTTCGACGCGGCCCGGCTCCACCGCTACCTGGAGGAGCTCGACGGCACCGGCTGGCAGCACGACATCAGCCGGGACGTCATCCCCGCCATGCTGGCGGGCGGCGAGCGCATCCTCGGGTACGAAGTCGCCTCGCACTGGGAGGACATCGGCACGGTCGACCGCTACCACCGGGCGCACCTGGCGCTCCTCGCGCCCGGCGCGCCGCTCACGCTGGCGGACCTCCCGCGCACCATCAGCCCCGGCACGGCGCGCCGCCTGGTCGGCCGCGCCCCGGGCATCGAACGCTCCCTCGTGCCGGCCGACCTGGTCAACGGCGGCCGGATCGAGCGCAGCGTCGCCTTCCCCGGCGTACGCGTGGGGGCCGGGGCGCGGGTGCGCCGCAGCGTCCTGCTGCCGGGCGCCGTCGTCCCCGCCGGGGCCGACATCGACGGGGCGATCGTCCTGGAGGACGGATCCGTGGAGCAGCCTCCCCAGCCGCATGCCACCGCAGGAAGCAGAGGAACCCGTGTCTGAACCAGCCTTCACCGTCGCCGACGTCGGCGGAACGACCCTGCGGACCGGCCGCTACGACGCCGGTGCGGGCACCCTCGCCGATGTGCGCCGCACGCCCACGGACGGCATCGCCCTCCATCCGGGGGCGCCGGTGCCCGTGCTGCAGCGGCAGGTGGCCGAGCAGCTCGGCCGGCTCGCCGGGGAGGCCGTCGCACGGCACGGCAGCCGCGCCCTCGCCGTCGCGTTCGCCGGCCCGGTGACGGCCGACGGGCGGGTCGTCACCGCCCCGACGATCTGGGGCGGCCGCGGCGCGCCCCTGCCGCTGCGCGACCTCCTCGAAGAGCGGCTGAGCGTGCCGGTCGTCGTGGTCAACGACCTCACGGCAGCGGTCTGGCGCCATGTGCGGGGCCCCCACGAGCCGCCGTTCTGCCTGATCACGGTCAGCTCCGGGATCGGCAGCAAGGTGTACCGGGCGGGCGAGGTGCTCCTCGACGCCGAGGGCCACGGGGGCGAGCTGGGCCACTGGAGGTGCGACCCCTCACCGCAGGCGGCGCCGTGCGACTGCGGCGGGCGGGGTCACCTGGGCGGCATCGCCTCGGGCCGGGGCGTGCTGGCCGCCGCGCGTCGCGCCGCCGCCGCGGACCCCGGCGGCTACGCCCGCTCCGCCCTCGCGGACCTGGCCCCCGACCCGGCCCGCCTCGGCAATCCGGCGCTGGCCGCCGCGATCCGCGCGCACGACCCGTTCGCCACCGCGGTGCTGCGCGGTGGGCTCACCCATCTGGCGTCCGCCATCACGTCGGTGTTCACCTCGATCGGTGTGCGCCGCTACGTCCTGATGGGCGGGTTCGCCCTCGCGGTCGGGCCCCGCTACGCCGAACTGCTCACCGAGGAGCTGCAGCGGCTCGGCTGCTTCGGCCTCACGCCGGAGGAGATCGGCCGGATGGTGGTCCTCGGCGCCGCGGACGACGACCACGGGCTGATCGGAGCCGGGCGGCTGCTCGCCGCGCGCGGCGCGGCGCGGCAGGTGGTGACGGCGGTATGACGCGCACGCTGATCGTCGGCAGCGGTTTCGTGGGACGCGCCGTCGCCGCCCGGCTCGCCGCCCGGGGGGAGCGGCCGGTGCTCGCCTCCCGCCGCCCGCCCGCAGGTGCCCCGGCGTCCTGGGTCCCGCTGGACGCGGCCGATGCGGCCGCCTGCCGGCGGGTCGTCGGTGAGGTGCGCCCCGACCGCGTGGTCCTGGTGCACGGGCCGTCGGACGTGACGTGGTGCGAGGCCCACCCGGACCGGGCGGTGGCGCTGCACACCGCGGCGGCACGGAACCTCACGGCCGCCGCGCCGGGGCTGCGCACGGTCCTCGTCTCCACCGACAACGTCTTCCCCGGCCGCTCCCCCGTCAACGACGAGTCGGCCCCCACCGCGCCCGCCAACGCCTACGGCCGGGCGAAGCTCGCCGCCGAGGCCGTGGTGCGCGGCACCGCGGACGCCACGGTGCTGCGGGTCAGCCTGGTCTACGGCTGGGAACCGGAGCGCAGCGCGAAGTGGCTCAACTTCTTCGCCGCCTGCGCCCACCGGCTGCGCCGCGGTGAGCCCGTGGAGGCCCCGGACGACCAGTGGACGACCCCGGTGCTGGTGACGGACGTCGCCGAGGTGACGGCGGCCGCCCTCGCCCCCGGCACGCCGCCGCTGCTCCATCTCGGTGGTCCCGAGGTGGTGTCGCGGGCCGCGTGGGCCGAGGCCGTGGCCGACGGGCTGGGCGTGCCGCGTTCCCTGGTGGTGCGGGTGCCGAAGGCGGACGGCCGCTACGCGAGCAGGCCCGCCCACAGCTGTCTGACGAGCCGTCTCCTCGACGGCTTCCTCGCCGGGCACGGGCTCCGGGTGCGGGGTGTCGCCGAAGGGGTACGTACCCTGCTCGACCGCCCCGAAGGGAGAGCCGCGTGATCCGCACCATCCGCTCCCGCGAGGTCTACCGCAACCCGTGGATGAGCGTGCGCGAGGACGACATCCGCCGCCCCGACGGCAGCCGGGGCCGCTACGGCGTCGTGGACAAGCCCGACTACGCCCTGGTGATCCCCCGTCAGGAGGGCCGGGTGTGCCTGGTGGAGCAGTTCCGCTACCCGGTGGGCGGCCGGTACTGGGAGTTCCCGCAGGGTTCGTGGCCCGCGGGGCACCGGGGCGGCGGCACCGCGCTCGATCTGGCCCGTGCCGAGCTGCGCGAGGAGACCGGTCTGCGGGCCGCCCGCATGACGCTCCTCGGGCGGGTGCACGTCGCCTACGGGTACGCCAGCCAGGGCTGCGACGTCTTCCTCGCCGAGGAGCTCACCGAGGGCGAGCCCGAACCGGAGCCCTCCGAGGCCGACATGGAGCGGCGCTGGGCCGGCCCCGGCGAGTGGCGGGAGCTGGTGCGCTCGGGCCGCGTCACCGACGCCGCGTCCCTGGCCGCGCACACGCTGCTGCTCCTCCACGACGAGCGGCGGCGGGAGGCCGGGCGGTGAGCGCACCGCGCCCGGTGCCCGGCCCCGCCCGCCGGCCGACCTTCTCCGTCGTCGCCACGGACCTCGACGGCACGCTGCTCCGCGCCGATCTCACCGTCTCCGCCCGGACGCGTGCCGCCCTCGCGCGGGCCGCGGCCCTCGGCGCCCGTCACCTGGTGGTCACCGGCCGCCCCGCCGCGGGCTGCCGCAGCCTGCTGGAGCCGCTGGGGTACCGGGGGGTGGCGGTGTGCGGCCAGGGCGCCCAGCTGTACGACGTCGGCGCGGACCGTCTGCTGGCCACGGCGGCCCTGGACCGCCCCACCGTCCGCGCGCTCGTGAGCCGCATCGCCGAGGAGGCGGGGCCGCTGGCGCTCGGCGTGGTGACCGCGGGCCTCGCCGGGGAGTTCCTGGTCACCCCCGGGTTCGGTGACCGGGTGCGGCACGGCTGGCGGCTCGTGGAGGACCACGGAGCGCTGTGGGCGCACCCCGTGGAGAAGGTGCTGATCCGCAGCCGGCGGCTCGGCGACGACGCCCTGGCCGCGCTGGCGGGACGCGTCTGCGCGGACCGGATCGCCGTCACGCACTCCGGCGAGGGCATGGTGGAACTGCTGCCCGCCGGGGTGGACAAGGGCAGCGGGCTGGCCGCCGCGGCCCGGTTGCTGGGCTTCGCCGCGGCCGACACCATCGCCTTCGGCGACATGCCCAACGACATCCCCATGCTGCGGTGGGCCGGCCACGGCGTCGCCATGGGCAACGCCCACCCCCGGCTGCGGCAGCACGCCGACGAGACCGCGCCGGGCAACGACGACGACGGCGTCGCGGCCGTCCTCGAACGCCTCTTCCCGCCCCTGTCCGACTCCCCGTCCCGCCCCCCGACCGCCCGTACCGCGTGACGGTTCGCCGTACCGCGCCGGACCGCGCCGGACCTCCCGGCCGACACAGCCAAGGAACTGCCATGAACACCGATACCGGCATCGACGTCCTCGTCCTGGGCGGCGCCGGCGTGGACACCGTCGTCCACGTCCCGGAGCTGCCCCTCCCGTTCGCCGACAGCTACATGATCCGCCCGGGGATCGTGACCCGGGCCGGCCAGAGCGGTGACTTCGTCGCCCTCGGTACGCACGCCCTGGGGCTGCGCACCCACCACCTCGACATGATCGGCGACGACCCGGAGGGCGACCTCGTGCGCGCCCTCCACCGCGACCGAGGCATCCCGTTCACCGAGGTCCGGCAGCCCCGAGGCACCAAGCGCGCGGTGAACCTCGTCGGGCCCGACGGACGGCGCCTGTCGCTGTACGACGACACCCGGGCGGGCGCGTCCGACCGGCTGCCCGAGGACGTGGTGCGGGATCTGGCCCGGGCGAGCCGGCACGCCCACGTCGTCATCACCCACCCGTGTGCCCAGGCGCTGCCCGCGCTGCGGGAAGCCGGCGCGACGATCTCGACGGACCTGCACAACTGGGACGGCGTCAACCCCTACCACGAGCCGTTCGCCCACGAGGCGGACCTCGTGTTCGTGTCCACCACGGCGCTGGCGGACCCGGAGCGGACCATGCGCGGCATCGTCGAGCGCGGCAGGGCCCGCGCCGTCGTGGCCACCGCCGGCAGCGAGGGCGCGTACCTGCTGGCCGACGGCGAGCTGACGCATATCCCGGCGGTCGCCCCGCCGGCACCGGTGGTCGACTCCAACGGCGCCGGTGACGCGTTCGCCGCCGGCTTCCTCTACGGCTGGCTGGGCGGCGAACCGCTGGAGCGCTGCGGCCGGTTCGGGGCGGTGGCCGGGGCGCACGCCTGCACCGTCCCGTCCACCCGGACCGAAGCGATCCGCCTCGCCGACCTGCTGGACCGGGCCGGTGTGCCGGCGGGGGACGGCGCATGAGCGCCTCCGCCCGCTCCACCGGCTACGACGTCGTCGTCCTGGGCGGCGGAGTCGCCGGGTGCGTCCTGGCGGCCCGCCTGAGCGAGGACCCGGGCCGGACCGTGTGCCTGGTCGAGGCGGGGCCGGACCACGGGCCGCGGTGGCGTGAGTGGCCGTCCACGCTCCTCGACGCCCACGCCCTGCCCCGCGACCACCTGTGGGAGCGCCGTACCGCCGTGCACCGGTTCCGCGCCAGGGTCCTCGGCGGTTCGTCCTGTGTGAACGGCTGCTGGAACACCTGGGGCAGCGCGGCCGATCACGAGGAGTGGGTCCGCGCGGGCGGCGAGCGCTGGTCCGCCGCGGCGCTGGAGCCCTACCGGCGGCGCGCCGTCGAGCAGATGCGCCTGCGACCCGTCCCGGAGCACGAACTGTCCGCGTGGAGCGGCGCCGCGCTGGAAGCCGCCCGCGACCTGGGCTTCGCCCGGGTCGACATGGGTGCGCCCGGCGGTCCCGGGTACGGCACGCCGCTGCTCAACGCCCTGGACGGGACCCGCTGGAACGCCGCATTCGCCTACCTCGGCGAGGCGCGCTCCCGCCCCAACCTCACCGTCCTCGGCGATACGGCCGCGCAGCGGCTGACCGTGCGCGGCGGCCGGGTCACCGCCGCCGAGGTCGTCACCGCCGGGCGGCGGGACACCCTGACGGCCGGCGCCTTCCTCGTGGCCTGCGGCACCTTCGGCTCGGCGGCGCTGCTGCTGCGCAGCGGTGTCGGCCCGGCGGACGACCTGCGCGCCCTGGGCATCCGGCCGGAGGCCGACCTGCCCGGCGTCGGGGCCAACCTCACCGACCAGCCGGGGGTGTTCGTGCCGCTCGCGCCGACCGGCGCGCTCAACGCGGCACTCGCGGCGAAGGAGCGGGAGGGCGACCTGTACGTGAGCCGCATGCTGATCCGGGCGGCCGGCGACGGGTGCCCCGAGGGGTCGTGGAACCTGCACGTCCTGCCGTCCGCGGGGGATCCGCTGTTCGGCTCGCTGCCGCCGGGCACGTACGAGGCGGGCATCTCCGCCTTCCTCATGAAGCCCGTGTCCCGCGGCCGGGTGCGGCTGCGCTCCGCCGATCCGGCCGAGGCCCCGGACATCGACCCGGGGTTCCTCTCCGACCCCGGCGGCCGGGACGCCGCCGCGCTGCGCTCGGGCCTCGGGATCGTGGAACGGCTCGCGGCGGCGCCCCCGCTGCGGGCTCTGGCGGATCCGGTGCCGGGCGGCCCCTCGCGGGAGTCGTCCGACGCGGAGCTGCGGGCCCGGCTCGGCACGTACTGGCACCCCGTCGGCACCTGTGCCATGGGGCGGCCGGAGGACCCGCTCGCCGTGACCGACGGCGAGGGCAGGGTGCGCGGCCTGGCGAACCTGCGTGTCGTGGACGCCTCCCTGCTGCCGACCGTTCCCGCATCGAACACCCAGCTCCCGGTGCTCGCCGCCGCGGAGATGCTCGCCGACGCCGTGAAGGACTGAACCGCATGCGCGACACCACACCGGGCGGAGCCCACGGAGCGGCCCGGCCGCCGCACGGCCGGCTGCTGTACGGCTGCATGGGCCTGGGCGGCACCTGGGACGACAGGCCGTACACCGCCGCCGACATCGACCACGCCCAGGCCGCCGTCGAGGCCGCGCTCGACGCGGGCATCACCGCCTTCGACCACGCGGACATCTACCGGCACGGAAAGTCCGAAGCGGTCTTCGGAGAGGTGCTGTCCCGGGCGCCCGGGCTGCGGGAGCGGATCGTGCTCCAGACCAAGTGCGGCATCCGGCTCCCCGCGGAGGGCCGCCCGGGGCTGTACGACCTGCGCGCCGACAGCATCGTCCGCCGCGTGCGGGAGAGCCTGGCCCGGCTGCGTACGGACGTGATCGACACGCTCCTCCTGCACCGCCCCGACCCGCTCGCCCGCCCCGAGGAGATCGCCCGGGCGCTCGGCGACCTCCACTCCGAGGGGCTGGTGCGGCAGTTCGGCGTGTCGAACATGAGCGCCGCCCAGATCGACCGGCTCCAGGCGCACCTCGACGTGCCGCTGGTGGCGAACCAGCTGGAGATGAGCCTGGAGCGGCGCGACTGGGTCGAGGCCGGCGTCCTGGTGAACACCGGCGCCGCGGCCGCCAACGGCTTCCCGGCCGGGACGCTGGAGTACTGCGCCGCCCACGGCATCGAGCTCCAGGCGTGGGGAGCCCTCGCCCGCGGCCGCTACACCGGCGCCGAGCCGTCTCCCGCGGCCGACCTGATCGGGGAGCTCGCCGCGGCCAAGGGGACGACGCCGGAGACCGTCCTGCTGTGGTGGCTCCAGCGGCACCCGGCCGGCATCCGCCCGGTGGTCGGCACCAGCCGGCCCGAACGCATCCGCGCCTGCCGTGACGCGGCCGTCGGGGAGCCCGGCCTGTCCCACGAGGAGTGGTACGCGCTGTGGATCGCCGCCCGAGGCAAGCCCCTGCCCTGACCCCGCCACCGCCACCGCCCGCGCCGGCCCACCCCACGGAGAGACCACAGTGACACCGAGCACCGACGCCGCCACCCCCGCACCTGCTGCCGCCACCACACCCGTACCCGCTGCCGCGCCGGCGGCCGCGCCCGCCACTCCCGGCACCGCGGCCACGAACGCCGCCGCCGGTACCGGCCTGCTCCAGGCGGCCCGCTTCTACATCACCTTCCGCTGCAACTCGCTCTGCGGCTACTGCAACGTCTGGCAGGACGACAAGTTCAAGGGCTACGAGGAACTGAGCCTGGAGCGCGGCCGGCAGATCCTGGACGAGCTGCACGCCCTCGGCGTGCGCTACGTCGACTTCACCGGCGGTGAGCCCGTGCTGCACCCGCACATCGACGGCATCGTCCAGCACGCCAAGTCCCTCGGCATGACGGTCGAGATCACCACCAACGGGATCCGCTTCGCCCAGCACATCGAGGCGATCGTGCCGTACGTCGACACCATGAACGTCTCCCTCGACACGCTGCGGCCGGACCGGTACCGGGCCATCCGGGGCGTGCCGACCCTGGACCGGGCGCTCGACGTCATCCGGCGCATCGCCGCCACCGGGTCCGGCAACCTGAAGCTCATCTGCGTCGTCACCCGCGAGAACCTGGACGAGCTGCCGGACCTGCTGCGCTTCGCGCACGACAACCGGCTGCCCGTCTACTTCTCCGGCATGTTCGAGTACTTCGACGAGCAGGACACGGTCAGGGACGTCAACCGGACCGCCCGGAAGCTGAAGCTGATCGAGCAGAACGGCAAGCCGCTCGCCGGCGCCGGTCCGCAGCGCACGGCGCGCATGTCCGCCTCCGAGCCCACGGGCGGGCGGATCGCCGACGAACTGCTGCGCCTGCTGTACCAGCCGTACGCCCTCGTCAACCTGCACTTCCGCAAGTACATGGAGACGCTGGACCCGACCGCGCCCACGGACTGCTTCGCCAACAAGCGCATCCTGACCGTCGGCCCCGACGGCCGTCTGGTCCTGCCCTGCTACCACGCCTTCGACAACTCCCTCCCGTGGGACCGCCCACTGGGCGAGCTGGTCCGGGACGAGGAGTTCCTGCGGGTGCGCGACGAGGAGGTCGGGCACCGCTCGGAGTGCCGGGACTGCACCGTCTTCCCCTACATCGGCCTGTCCTTCAGCTACCGGTTCGACAAGATCTTCCTGTACCAGGCCCTGTCCGAGGAGATCGCCAAGGTCAAGAACCGGTTCGCCAACCCCCTGCACCCCCGGCTCGACCTGCCCCTCGACGCGCTCCACCGCCGCTACGCCGAGCTGGAGCGGCTGATCGACGACAAGCTGCCCGTACCCGGACCGCCGCGCGCGGACGAGCACCTGTACCGCTTCGAGGCCGCCGCCCCCGGTGCCGCGAGCGAGTCAGGGACCGGCGCGCCCCTCGTCCCCGGCTTCGTCACCGACTTCACCGCCGGGGTCATCGCCCCCGCCGAGCTGCTGGCCGACCACGCGCGGGGCGACTGCTGGGGCATCCAGCGCTCCCCCCACACCTGGATACGCCTCGTCTACCGCGACCTCGTCCCCGCCCTGCGGGACTTCGCCGAGGAGGGGCTCCTCCCGGCCGGCGCGTACGAGCGCACGGTCGCGGAGCTGTACGCCGTCCACCTGGCGTGGTGGTACGGCTACCTCGCCCGCTACTTCCGCGGCGCGGAGGGCACCGCAACGGAGGACGCCGACGCGGTCCTCGCCCGGTTCATCGAGCGCACCGCCGCCCTGCTGCCCGCCGGCCCCGGGGCGCGGCGCGTCCGGGAGATCCTGCTGCACGCCGGCTGCGTGGCCGGTCTCCCGCCCGCGGCCCTGTCCGCGCTGGCCGTCCGCACCCCGTTCGCCGAGGCCGCGCTGATCGCCAAGCACCTGCTGCTCATCGCCGACGACGCCGAGCTGCCCGGGTACGCGGACCTGCTGCCGGACGAGGCCGCCGCACCGCTGCGCCGCGCGGGCGGGCCGCGGCCGGACGACGCCGCGGGGCACGCCCCCCTGGACGCCGGGACGGCGCGCCTCCTGGCCTACGGCGGTCCGGTGGACGGGACGGCGACCGCGGAGCGCCTCGTCACCGCCGTCGCCGCGCTCGCTCCCGAGGAGCGCACCGCCCTGGCCGACCGTCTGCTCCTCCACGAGCTGGCGGACCCGTGGACGCTGCGCGAGCGGGGCGCACCGCTGCGGGCCCACCGCTGGGCGATGGCCGGGGGCTGACGCGAGGGACCGCGCACGGCGCGAACGCCGTGCGCGGTCCGTGTGCCGGGCGCGGTCCGGTCGACCGGACGGCGGTCCGTCTGCCGGGCACGGTCCGTGTGCCCGGCGGCGGCTCACCGAGCGGGCTGGATGAAGCGCACCTCCGGGTTCTGCGGCGACGGCCCGACCAGGAGCGGCTGGGGCCGGTCGCGCAGGTGGAGGTCGAAGAAGGCCGTCACGTACGCGCGCGTCACGTCGACGGCCCGCCCCGCGGGAAGTGCCGGCTGGCTGTCGGGGTACGGCATGTTCAGCTGGTCCAGGATGACGGGCACGTCCGAGAAGCTGAAGTGGTGGGCGCCCGACACGCCCAGCCAGCGCTTCCAGCCGTCCAGGTTGCGCCACGCCGTGTCCCAGGTCGGGTCCCCGCCTCCGGGCTGGTGGACCGCGTCGTCGGTGCCGAGCATCATGAACGGCCGCTTGCCGAGCCCGGCTTCGGGCACGGGGTCGCCGAACGTGCCGTCCATGTTGATGCCGGCCAGGACGCGGCCGTCCCGGGCCATGGCCGCGGCCGAGGCGGCGCCGCCCAGGGAGTGGCCGGCCGCGCCGATCCTCTTGCGGTCGATGAGCGCGGCGTGCTTCCACACGGGTCGCGGGCCGGTCAGCCGGTCGATGACGAACGACAGGTCCTGGGCGCGGTTGACGGTGGCCTTGCGCATGTCCTCCAGCGTCTCGGCCTTCTCGCACGCCACACAGGTCAGCACGCGGCCGCCGGGGAAGACCGTGCCGGAGGACTCGTTGGCGTGGTCGACCAGGGCGACGACGTACCCCCTGCTCGCCAGTTCCTCCGCGAGGGTCGTCAGGGTGAACCGCGGGGCCCCGAAGCCGGGTGACAACAGGACCAGCGGGTGGCGGCCGCGCTCGGGCCGGGCCCCGGTGACGCTGTGGGTGCGGGTGGCGCCCAGCTTCTCGGCGGCCGCGGGGTCCTTCCCGCCGCGGCCTCCAGCAGCAGCCGCGCCTCGCGGGGGTCGGCGTACGGGGCGAAGGTGCGCCCGGCGTCGCGGGCCGGGTAGTACATGTCGACCATGAGCTCGCGCGGCCGCTCGGGCACCCACAGGTCCTGGCGGGCCCGGTCGACGAGGTGGAGCGTGGACCGGCCGACGGGCGCGAGTCCCCCGGGGCTCGGCAGCACGACACCGGCCGCGGCCTCCCGTACGGGCGCGGCGAGCGGGACGGTGCGGTCGGCGGGGGACTGCGCGTGTGCGGCCGACACGGGGGCGGCGAGGGCGAGGGCGAGGGCGGCGACGGCTGCCGGACGCAGCGTTCGTAACGTCTTCATGCCTCAGGACGCTAGGCGGCAGCGGGGGCCGTCGACGTCGGCCCTGGGTCTCGGTCGTCTACGACCAGAGATCGATCTTGAGCACCCGGCGGGGCCCACCGGAGGTGTACGCGGGCCCCTGAGGGACCCTCACACGGCGGGGACGAACACCCGCTCTCCGAGGAGTCCTTGCTCCCTCCAGCCTGCCGCGCCGGCGCGTGCTCCTGCCCCGACGCGCAATCCGCCCGTTCGACGCCCCGTGGCGCCACGTGGTGCCACAATCACTTGCCATGGCGCCATCATGGTGCCACCATGGTTCGCATGGACCTGACCCCCTACGTCGACCACCTCCGCCATGAGCTCGCGGTCGCCGCGAACGCCGGCGGGGACGAGGCCCGCGCCCTGGCCGAGCGGCTCACCGCACCGCTGGAGTCGGCCGCCCGGCTGACCCTCCTGAACGCACTCTCCGCCGCCTCGGACGAGATCACCCGCGAGCTGGCCCCGGGCTCGGTGGACGTGCGCCTGCGGGGTGTCGACCCCGAGTTCGTGGTGACGGCACCGCCGGCCGCCGATACCCCCGCCCCGGCGGCGTCCACCATGGCGGCACGGATGGCGCCACCGGTGGCACCCGTGGCGCCATCCCTTGCGGACAGCGATGACGGGGGTACGGCCCGGATCAACTTCCGGCTTCCGGCGCCGCTGAAGGCCCGCGTCGAGGAAGCGGCCGCCCGGGAGGGCCTGTCCGTCAACGCCTGGCTCGTCCGGGCCGTGGCCACCGCCCTGGAGCCGGGCGGCGCACCGTCCCGGCCGGCCGCGCGCACCCCGCGCAACGGCCAGGGCTACCAGGGCTGGGTCCGCTAGCCCAAGCCCCCGCCCCCGGCACATCCGCCCCACTTGCGGAAACACATTCCAGAGTCACGAGGACGGGACACCCATGCCTTCTTACGCAACCCCTGCACCCATCACCGCGGTCCTCGAGTTCGAGGTCGGCAACGTGCGCCTCAGCGCGAGCAAGCGCCAGGACACGGTCGTCGAGGTGCTGCCGAGCAACGGCGCCGACGACGCCGACGTACGGGCCGCACAGCAGACCAAGGTCACGTACGCCAACGGCACCCTCACCCTCAAGGGGCCAAAGAAGCGGGGCCTGTTCGGCAAGCACGGCTCGATCGACGTGACCGTCGAGCTGCCCGCCGGATCGCAGGTCCGGGGCAGCTCCTCCATCGGCGACTACACCGCCGAAGGACCGCTCGGCGAGTGCCGCATCAAGACCTCGCTCGGCGACATCCGGCTCGACGAGACCTGCGCGGTGAACCTGCGGACCGGCCACGGCGACATCCGCGTCGACCGGGCCGTGGGCGATGCCGAGATCTACGGAGCGGGGCGCGTCGACGCCGGCGAGATCACGGGAGCGGCGACCGTCAAGAACGGGAACGGCGAGACGGTGATCGGCGAGATCACCGGCGCCCTCACCGCCAACGTCGCCAACGGCCGCATCACGGTCGGCGTCGCGCACGGCTCGGTCGAGGCCAAGTCCGCCAACGGCGCGATCACCGTGAAGCAGGTGGCGCGCGGCGTGATCGACCTCCGCACCGCCGTCGGTGACGTGGAGGTCGGCATCCGCGAGTCCACCGCGGCCTGGCTGGACGTCAACTCCAAGCTCGGCACGTTCCGCAACGCGCTCGGCGCCGCCGAAGGCCCCGACGCCTCCGACGAGACCGTCGAGATCCACGCCCGCACCAGCCTCGGCGACATCGTCATCCGCCGCGCCTGACCTCTCCGGAAGGAAGACCTGAACCCATGACCGCGTTATCCGCCGCCGAAGCCCGCGCCGCGGCGCCGCCCGCCATCTCCGCGCTGGGCCTGCGCAAGTCGTACGGCGACAAGGTCGTCCTCGACGGCATCGACCTGCACATCCCCGAGGGCACGGTCTTCGCCCTCCTCGGCCCCAACGGCGCCGGCAAGACCACCACCGTCGAAATCCTGTCGACGCTCATCGCGCCCGACGCCGGGGAGGCCCAGGTCGCCGGCCACGACCTCGTCGGCCGGCCCGACGGCGTACGCGCCGCGATCGGCGTCACCGGCCAGTTCGCGGCCGTCGACAACCTCCTCACCGCCGAGGAGAACCTGCTCCTCATGGCGGACCTCCAGCACCTGCCACGGCGCGAGGGCCGCCGCCGCACGGTCGGCCTCCTGCAGCGCTTCGAACTCTCCGAGGCCGCCCGCAAGCCGGTTGCCACCTTCTCCGGCGGCATGCGCCGCAAGCTCGACCTGGCGATGACCCTGGTCGGCGACCCGAGGATCATCTTCCTCGACGAGCCGACCACCGGCCTCGACCCCCGCAGCCGCCGCACCATGTGGGAGATCATCCGCGGGCTCGTCGCCGACCACGGCGTCACCATCTTCCTGACCACGCAGTACCTGGAGGAAGCCGACCAGCTCGCCGACCGCATCGCCGTCCTCGACAAGGGCCGGCTGGTCGCCGAGGGAACCGCGGACGAGCTCAAGCGCCTCATCCCCGGCGGCCACATCCGGCTGCGCTTCGCGGCGGCCGCCGAACTCGACACCGCCGCACGTTACTTCGGCGCTGCCGCCCGCGACCCCGAGGAGCTCACGCTCCGCATCCCCAGCGACGGCAGCATCCCGACCCTGCGGGCCGTCCTCGACGTCCTGGACGGCGCGGGGGTGCGCGCCGAGTCGCTGACCGTGCACACACCCGACCTCGACGACGTCTTCCTGACCCTCACCGGCCACAGCACGCCCGACACCACCGCGGAGATGGTCCGATGAGCACCCTCCATTACGCCGTCAGCGACTCGGTCACGATGCTGCGCCGCAACCTCAAGCACGCGCTGCGCTATCCCGCGATGACGTTCTCCGTCGTCCTCATGCCGGTGATGATGCTGCTGCTGTTCACCTACGCCTTCGGCGGCGCCCTCGGCGCAGGGATCTCCGGAGCCCCCGCCGGTGGGGACGCGTACATCGACTACGTCGCGCCCGGCATCATCCTGATGGCCGCGACCTCCGGGGCGGTGGCGACGGCGGTCGGCGTCTGCGTCGACATGACGGAGGGCATCGTCAACCGGTTCCGTACGATGTCCCTCTCCCGCGCCGCGTTCCTGACCGGGCACGTCGTCGGCAGCCTCCTCCAGACCCTGGCCGGCGTCGCCCTGGTGATCGGCGTCGCCCTCGCCATCGGCTTCCGCCCCGACGCCTCCCTCGTCGAGTGGATCGCCGCGATCGGCCTGCTGACCTTCCTCATCCTGGCCCTGACCTGGCTGGCGGCCGGTATGGGCCTGGTGGCCAGGACCCCGGAGTCGGCCAGCAACACACCGCTGCCCCTGACCTTCCTGCCCTTCCTCGGCAGCGCCATCGTCCCGACCGACTCCATGCCGACGGGACTGCGCTGGTTCGCGGAGTACCAGCCCTTCACCCCGGTCATCGAGACCCTGCGCGGCCTGCTCATGGGCACCGGCATCGGCACCAGCGGATACCTCGCGCTCGCGTGGTGCGCCGGCCTGACCCTCGTCGGCTACCTCTGGGCCCGGTCGGCCTTCGGCCGTACCGCCCGGCGGTGAGCCGCCTTCCTCGGCCACCGCACGTCGCCGTTCACCGCAGCACCCTGCACCGCAGCACCCTTCACGGCACGTCGCTCTCCACGGAGGACACCATGCAGCACGCACCCGAACCGTCGGCCCGGCCAGAAGCCGCCGAACCCGTCACGATCCCCAGGCAGCGCGCCGCCGGCTGCCCCTTCGATCCGCCCGCCGGGCTCTCGGAGGTGCGCGAGCAGCGGCCGCTGGCCCGGATGACCTACCCCGACGGGCACGTCGGCTGGCTCGCCACCGGATACTCCGCGGTCCGCTCGATCCTGGGCGACCCGCGGTTCAGCTCCCGGTACGAGCTGATGCACTACCCCTTCCCCGGTGGGCCCGAGGGCCCCCTGCCGCCCGCGCCCGTCGGGGACATGACCGGCATGGACGCTCCCGAGCACACCCGCTTCCGGCGGCTCCTGGCGGGCAGATTCACCGTCCGCCGGATGCGCCTGCTCACCGAGCGGCTGGAGGAGATCACCGCCGAGCGCCTGGACGAGCTGGAGCGCCGGGGGCCGGGCACCGACCTGGTCGAGGCGTTCGCCCGGCCGATCCCCGCGCTGATGATCTGCGAGCTCCTCGGTGTGCCGTACGCCGACCGGGAGCGCTTCCAGCACCACGCCCACACGCTCATGGCCATGGATCCGGCGCCCGAGGAACGGTACGCCGCCTTCGTCGGACTCCAGGAGTACATGGCCGAGTTGGTCGCCGCCAAGCGCGCCGTACCCTCCGACGACCTCCTCGGTGACCTGGCGCAGGACTCCGACCTGACCGACGAGGAACTCGTCGGGATCGGCGGCTTCCTGCTCGCGGCCGGGCTCGACACCACCGCCAACATGATCGCCCACGGGACGTTCGCCCTGCTGAGCAACCCGGCCCAGGCCGCGGCCCTGCGCACGGATCCCGATCTCGCGCCGCAGGCCGTGGAGGAGCTGCTGCGCTACCTGACGGTCGCCCACACCACCGTGAAGACGGCGCTGGAGGACGTCGAGCTGGAGGGCCGGACGATCGCGGCCGGCGAGAGCATCACCCTCTCGCTCGAGGCCGCCAACCGCGACCCCGAGAGGTTCCCCGACCCGGACGTCCTCGACCTGCACCGCAAGGCCACGGGACACCTCGGCTTCGGACACGGCATCCACCAGTGCCTCGGCCAGCAACTGGCCCGCGTGGAACTGACGGTGGCGCTGCCCGCGCTGCTGAAGCGGTTCCCCGCGCTGCGCCTCGGCATACCAGCCGACGAGGTCCCGCTGCGCACCGACATGAACATCTACGGCGTGCACCGGCTGCCGGTCACCTGGGACGAGGGCTGATCCCGTGGAGATCCGCGTCGACCGCGACCGCTGCCTCGGCGCCGGCATGTGCGCCCTGACCGCCCCGGCGGTCTTCGACCAGGACCAACAGGAAGGTCTGGTCGTCCTGCTGGACGCCGGCCCGCCGCAGGGCCAGCACGCCTCGGTCCGCATGGCCGCCGGCGCGTGCCCCGCCTCGGCCGTCACCGTGACGGAACGGGGCCGGCCCGCCGCCTCGTAGCCGCGTCCCCCGGACGCAGGCACTTCCCCGGTGCTGTCCGCAGCCTCCGCCGACAGCACCGCGGGCACACATGTCACCGGTTGAGCAGCGACTCCCCGATCGCCACGGAGGACGACGCGAGAGCGGTCGCACCGTCACCGATGTCCCACAGCGAGTTCTGCAGCAGCCGCCCGAGCGTCCAGCCGGTCGCGCGTGCGCGGTCCAGGCCGAGGACCTCGGTGAGCAGGTCGAAGCGGCGCCGCACCACGCGCAACGCCCCGCCCTGTGCGACGAGGTCGTCCCACCTGCTGTCCAGGGCGGGCCAGAGATCGAAGCCGGGGTCCCCGGCGAGCGGCTCGGGATCGATGGCGAGCCACGGCTCACGCTGCGCGGCGAGCACGTTGTCGTAGTGCAGATCCCAGTGCAGGATCCGCTCTCCGGGCTCGCCGACCAGCTCGCTCACCGCCGATGCCCAACCGCGCAGGAGTTGCCGGTCTGCCGGGTCGGCGAGAGCCGCGACCGCCTCGTGAACCTGCTCCAGCATCTCGGTGGCGATGTCGCCGAGGCTGCGCAGTCCCGGCGGCGCGGGGACACGGACCAGCCGGGCCTGCAGCTCGGCGAGGATGCCCATCGCAACGTCGTCGTCCTCGATCGAGGCCAGCGTGCGGGCGGGGTCCAGCCGTTCCAGGAGCATGGTGCTGGTTTCGGGATCGTGATCGAGCAGCCGCACCATCCCCTCGCCGTTCCAGGTCCGCAGCCCGATGAGTGCGGCAGCGGTCTCCTCTCTGGGCATCTGCAGTCTGAGGACCGCGCGAGTGCCGTGCCGACGCAGCACCGGCAGCACCAGCGAGGCTTCCCCCGCCCGGGCCACGCCGTCCCGTTCCAGCTCCCATCGGTCCAGGAATTGCGCAGCGAGAGCCGGCAGTCCGGTGATCCAGGCCCTCCCTTCCTCGCCGGAGCCTCTGGCGTACGACACCGCCAGGGACCGGGGGACCTCGCCCGCTTCCAACATGCTCACGTCTTTTCCTTCAACGGACATCGTGTGCCGCCGCAACCTGCCCGAGCACAGCGGACGGCCGTACCGTCAGCGACCTCAACCAGCCGCCGGCACCGGAAGGGTGCTATGCGGCTTCCGGCACGTACTTGTAGCCGACCCGGCGCACCGTGACGATGCGATCCCGGTAGGCGGGTCCGAGCTTGCGCCGTAGCCGGGCGACGTGGACGTCGACGGTGCGGCCGTCTCCGATGTGCCCGTAGCCCCAGATGTCGGAGATCAGGGCTTCCCGCGTGTGGACCGTGTGGGGGTGGGTCAGGAGATGGGCGAGCAACCCGAATTCCAGGTAGGTGAGGTCCAGTTCCGCCCCGTCGGCCTCGATCCGCCGCCCGGCCCGGTCGAGACGGAGTCCGTCGGCGTGCACCGGGTCGGGGCCGGCCGCCGGTTCCGGCCCGGGGGCCGGCGGTGTCGTGCGGCGGGGGGCGAGCGGGTGGATCTCCGGGTGTACACCGTGCGCGGCCAGCAGCGCGACGGGGTCGGTGTCCGCCGGCAGGAACATCAGATACCCGACCCGGCCGTCTCCGCCTTCGGCGGGGACGGCGGCACCGGTGGCGCCGGTGGCGCCGGGCGGGCGATCCCCCACGAGCCGGAGGCGCGGGGCGGGCGAGCGGCGGATGGCGGATGCGGGGAGTGCGGTGGTCACGATGGGCCCCTTCGGCTGGGTCGGAGGGTTGCGGTGCACAGGCCCACTCGGCGGCTGTGGCGGGGCATGGCGTACTGGTGACGGATCCGCCCGGACGGCGTCGTCGCACGCCGGGCTGCCCCGTACGGCCCCGCAGTGCCTGAGCGGGTCGCGGAGAGGGAGGGGGGACGCGAGGAAGACCGGCGGCCGCAATGCCGCCGTGCGTCGGAAGAGAGATGTCCCGGGGGGGAAGCCCTAGACGGGTCGGCAGGCGGCGCCGGCGACACGGAGGAGATCGACGTGCCTGCGGCGTACGAGCAACGGCTGCGACGGGGACATGCAGACATCCTGGGGCGCATCCCGAGCCCAGGTCAATGCTTCTCTACTGATTGCATAGGAATTACTTCCCGGCGCCCGGTCCGAGCGGCCCCGCCCGGCCCGGTCCGCGCAGGTCGCCCCCTGCCCGGCCCGCCGTGATCAGCCACGGGATGTGCGGGATAATGCCCGCATGCGCATCTCAGCCAGGGCGGACTACGCGGTACGGGCCGCCCTCCTCCTCGCCGGCGCCGCCGAAGCCGGCTCCATGAAGGCGGAGGCCATCGCCGAGGCGCAGGAGATCCCGCACAAGTTCCTCGAAGGCATCCTCAACGACATGCGCCGCGGCGGCCTGGTGGTCAGCCAGCGCGGCGCCAACGGCGGGTACCGGCTGGCCCGGGCCGCGGAGGACATCTCCGTCGCCGATGTGGTGCGGGCGGTCGAGGGCCCGCTGGTCTCCGTGCGCGGTGTGCGCCCGCCGGAGCTCTCGTACAACGGCCCCGCGACATCGCTGCTGCCGCTGTGGGTCGCCCTGCGCGCGAACGTCCGGGAGATCCTGGAAGGCGTCTCGCTGGCGGACATCGCGTCGGGCGAGCTGCCCGACTTCGTGCACGCCCTGGCGCAGGATCCGGCCGCCTGGACCAATCCCTGAAGCGCGACGCGGGACTCCCTCTCGCCCTCGTCTCCGCAGCCTGAGACGAACCCGTCCACCCTTCGGTCACCCTCTTGTCAGGCGAACCCCTTCCGCCCAGGATCCCTATCAACTCGATGGGAAAACTAGGAAAAGCCGTCCCCGTCCTGACACTCCGACAAGACACCGCGGGAGCCGTTCACATGACCACCGCCCCCCACCGCCACGGCGCCGCCGTCCGCCCGGCGCCCGGGCCCCGTACCCGCACCTCGGCCTGCCGGTGAGCGCCACGCCGACGACACCGGCCGCGGCCGTCGAGCCGTCCGCCGACGAGCAGCGGCGGGTGCTGCTGCGCACCGCCCGCGACGTCGCGGACGACCTCGCCACGGACGCGATCGTCCGCGACCAGGCGGGCAAACCGCCCGTCGACGAGACGGCCCGACTGCGCGAGGCCGGCCTGCCGGCGGCCCTCAGCCCGCCCCTGCCGGGCGGCGGGGCGGACTGGCGCACCGGGTGCGCCGTCATACGGGAGGTCGCCACGGCGGACAGCTCCCTCGGCGAAATCCTCGCCCGCCACTACGCGCACGCCTGGAACGTCCGCCTCTACGCAGGGCACCCTCATGCGTCGGCCCTCGAAGAGGAGGCGGTGCGCGAGCAGTGGCTGTGGGCCGGGACGGTCCGCGCTCCGGGCGCGGCACCCGACACCGGCGGACCGGACCTCACCCTGACGCCGCTCGCCTCGGGCCACGTGCTGAACGGGCGCCGCCCCGTGGCCACCGCGGTGACCGTCGCCGACCAGTTCCTGGTGGACGCCGTGTCCGCCGTGACGGGAGACGTGCTCGTCGTGCGCGTCCGGGCCGGCGACCCGGGAGTGATCGCCGAACCGGCCCACGACCGGCTCGGCCAGCGCGTCGCGGGCGCGGGCGCGCTCGTCATGGACGGCGTCGTGGTGGATCCCCGGCAGATCGTGGGGCACCGGCCGCAGGACGAGGAGTCGACCGCACCCCTCACCGCGCTCGCCGGGCCCGCGCTCCGTCTCGCCCTGTGCCACGTCGGCCTGGGCATCACCGAGGGCGCTCTCATCGAGGCCCGCGACCTCAGCAGGAACGCCCGGGTCCCCGGACCGCCCGGCGACGACCCCGACCTCCTCCTCGCGTACGGCGAGCTCGCCTCCGCCGCCCAGACCGCCGCCGCCGTGGTCGAGAGGGCGACGCATGCGATGGCGCGCGCCCTGAACCCCGAGGCGGAGCTCGACCCGGAGGAACCCGCAGCCGTCGACGCCCTGGTCGCCCTGGCCGAGACCGTCACGACGACGGCGGCCCTGCATGTCACCACCCGGGTCCTGGAGCTGGCGGACGCCCCGGGCCTGGACCGCTTCTGGCGCAACGCCCGCACCCTGACGGCCCACCATTCGGCCACCCACCGCCTGCGCGTCATCGGCGACCACTACCTCAACGACCGCCGCCGGGCGGTGGCGAGGGTGGATCTCTGACGCCTGACCTGCGGCGTCTCGGAACGCAAGATGAGGGCGTCCATCATGCGAACAACCTCTTGGGGCGGAAACCGGCCTCTGCCACTATGCCTACCAACCAGGTGGGAAAACTATGGATTCCGGGGCGGGTGGTGGCTGTGCACATGCCGAAGCACGCGGGCGACCCGCTCCCCCTTCTCACCTCGCGTCGGCACATCGACCTCGGCCGCACCTCCAGCGCCATCTGTCGGTCTCTCTGAGACGGCCGTTCGGCAGGTTCCGTGTCCTTCGGAACACCGCCATGGCCGTACACATCCGGGCCTGAGCACGCGTCGACCGCTGCGTGCGGGGCCCGCCCACGCGAGGGCCCGGCGATGCACGGCGGCCGGCCACGCACGGCGCCCAGCGGCGCACGGCGATCCGGCATATCCCCGGCGTGTCAGGCACTCACCACCCGCACCACGGTCCGCGCCTATGTCCGTGGGGTGGTTGCCGTGGGCTGCGCGTCGCGGACCTCCGCACCTCCCCGAAACCCCTTCGTGAAAGGACACCTCCGTGTCTGCCGCAAGACCGCTCACCACCCTGCGCGCCATCGCCGCCACAGCGGCGCTCCCCTTCCTGCTCACCGCCTGCGGCTACGGCTCGCAGGCGACCGAGGACGAGCAGCCCAAGGTCGCGGCCGGCGCCGAGAAGCTCTCCGCCGGGGAGGTGCGGATCGGCTACTTCCCCAACCTCACCCACGCCACCGCTCTCGTGGGCGTGCAGGAGGGACTGATACAGAAGGAGCTCGGCGGCACCACGATCAAGCCCTCGACCTTCAACGCCGGGCCGTCCGAGATCGAGGCGCTGAACGCCGGCTCGATCGACATCGGCTTCATCGGCCCCTCCCCCGCCATCAACGGCTACACCAAGTCCAAGGGCAAGAACCTGAGGATCATCTCCGGTTCCGCCTCGGGCGGGGTCAAGCTGGTCGTCGACCCGGCGAAGATCAAGTCTCTGGACGACGTCAAGGGCAAGCGGATCGCCACCCCGCAGCTGGGCAACACGCAGGACGTCGCCTTCCTGCACTGGGTCTCCGAGAAGGGCTGGAAGGTCGACCCGCAGAGCGGCAAGGGCGACGTCTCGGTGCTCCGCACGGACAACAAGGTGACCCCGGACGCCTACAAGTCCGGTTCCATCGACGGCGCGTGGGTGCCGGAGCCGACCGCGTCGAAGCTCGTCAGCGAGGGCGCGAAGGTCCTGCTCGACGAGACCGACCTGTGGCCCGGGAAGAAGTTCGTGATCACCAACATCATCGTGCGGCAGGCGTTCCTCGAGGAGCACCCGGACGTCGTCGAGGCCGTGCTGCGCGGCACGGTGAAGACCAACGCGTGGATCACCGCCCACCCGGACAAAGCCAAGGAATCGGTGAACGCGGCGCTGAAGAAGGAGACCGGCAAGCCGCTGTCGGCCGAGGTGATCGACGCGGCCTGGCCGTCCATCACCCTCACCGACGACCCGCTCGCCGCCACCCTCCGGACCCAGGCGGGCCACGCGGTGGACGCCGGACTGCTGAAGGAACCCGAGCTGAGCGGCATCTACGACCTCACGCTGCTCAACAAGGTGCTCAAGGCCGCGGGCAAGCCGGAGGCCTCCGACGCCGGCCTCGGCGCGCGGTAGGCCCGCGGCACGTCCACGCTGCCCGGCCGGGACGCCGGGCCGCCTGCCCGTGCTCCGGGCGGCCGGCCCGGCACACGGGTCCCCGCACCTGCCGAAGGGCCGTTTCAGATCGCTCTGAAACGGCCCTTCACCTGCGCGGTTCGACCGCCTCCCGGGCCGCCGCCCTCGGCACGCGTACGTCCGGCCGAGATCGGCGCGGGCGGGACGGTATCTCGCTGGGCGACCTGCCCCAAGCGGACGGGCGTGCCTTCAAGCACATCCTTCCTTGTCCTAACCGGTCTACTCAGGAAGAAGAACCGATCCCGGCGCCGGTCATCGAGGCCGCGGCGCCAGCCGGAGACTCCGCTTCTACACCTTCAGGATCAGGGCCTCCACCTCCACCAGTTCCGTGGCGCTGTTCTGCGCTGCCTCCCGCAACGCTGCCAGTCGCTCCATCCACTGAATCCGCTCTTCGGCCGGCAGCGGATCCTCTCCCAGAAGGGTCCGCAGCTCGATCGCTTCCTGGAAGTCGGCCTTGAGGTTCCTGGCGGCATCGCCGGCCCGCTGGTAGCTGCCTTCGGCGAGTTCGATCCGCGCGGGCGTCCCCTGGCGGATCGCGTGGAGCCGGTCCCTGGGGTCGGACGAAGCCTGCCCGTTGGCGGTGGTCGTGTCGCCAGCCGTGTCACCAGTGTCCGAGCCGGCGGACCCACTGGCTGTGCCACTCGCCCCAGAGCCGCCCACCGTGGTACGAGCGAGGTCCGGAGGGAACAGTGTGTCGAACCATGCCTTGTCGGCGACCAGGTGAGTGGGCTCACCGTCGGTGTCCGGGATGAGAATCATCCCCGGGACGATCGGGCTTCGCGATTCCTCTCCGAGCTGCAGCTCGCCGTAGCAGACCGGCTGACTGCCGTCGGGGGCCTGCGGCGGCACCGTTGCGTCCGGGTGCTCCAGCACGGACCGAGCGAACGCGAGCAGGAGGGGCCTGCTGACGATGGACGGCGCTTCGCTATAGGCCACGGTAAGCGCCGCGAGGGCATTGGCCGGAGTGCGGCGCACGCCCTTGCGGCCCGCTCCCGCCTCGCTGCCCTGGCCAGGAGTGACAAGGGGTTCAGGAGCGTGGATCAGCGCAGGCGCCATCCGCCGCACCAGCGCTGCCCACGCTGTGGGGTCACCGGCCTCTGCGCCAAGGAGCAATTCCTTGAGCGGTCGCGGGTCCTGCCTGGAGCCCTCCTTGGCATCCGTCACAGTGAACAGGCCCAATGCCGCGAGGATGTTGGCCCGGTGTAGAAACAGCTGGGCAACTGCCGCCGACCACAACCGGGTACGGGCCTCTGCGGTGGCAGCCTTCGTCTGGCTGATCGCCGGCTCCTGCAGACTCGCCCGAACGATCGGCCAGAACACTCCGGTGTCGCGAACCTTCCGCCTGCCCGTGTGCGCGACGGCTGGTGGTACCTCCGGGAACACGAGCGCGGTGATGGCTCGGATCGCGGCGTCCCTCAGTGTGACCGGTGAGACCTTCTCGTCCACCGGGAGGAGGGCTGCCAGCGGGTCGAGCGGGCCGTTCGCGGTCAGGGCGTTGCGCACACCGTCCAGATCGAGGAGGTCAATGCCCTGGGCAGTCGGGAACGTGTCGGCAAGCAGGTCGGCGAGCCTGCCCTCCACCGCGTAGGCGTCGACGAGGGTAGCGAACAGGGCGATGAGTCGAGCGTCCTCGTCGTAGGGCTGGATTCCCCGCAAGTGGTCATTGACGTTCAGTCCCCTCAGCACGTGCTCCAGGGCGGCTGGCTTGCTGCAGCCCACAACGATCTCCATCGGCACCGTGGCGATCTTCGCGGCTCGACGGGCCGGGTGGTCAGGATCCGTCTCCTCGAGGGCATCGGCCTCGTTGAGGCGCTGCGAGATCCGGTTGAGAACCTCCCGCTGGTTCAGAAACAGCAAGCCGGGGTCCTTGGCCTCGTGGGACAAGGCCACGAGAGGCTGCGGCATGCCGGCGATCATGTGCTCCGGACGGACGTCGAAGACATCGAGGCGGGCCAAAGCACGGTTGTTGGCGGTCACGGCCACCATCCGCCAGATCTGGGAGAGGCTGCCGTCGTCGTTCCGAATCTGCCACTGCTGGAGCACACTCATGCCGCGCGAGAGCTGGCCTGCGGCGACGAGGGACTCCGCGAGGTCGTAGCCGCGGGTCTTTCCGGAGCGTCGCAGCTGCTCCGCAGCGTAACGCTGGATGTGAACGGCCTCCTGGTACGACTGCTCCGCAACGGTGAGCGCTGCCATAGGCTGGCCGGTTTCCTCGGCGGCCCGCACGACCGGGCGGGGCCGACGGTTGCCGAGCCCGGAGAGCAAGGCCGTGCGCCTCCGCTCGGCCTCTCGCATCTGCCGGGTGGCCTCCGCAAGCTTCACCTCTGCAGCGGCGAGCGCCGTGGCGTAGTGCGGATCGCCACTGGGCGCGCGCCGGCGGGTCTCGCGTTCCTTGTCGGCGATCTTCCTCGCCTTCTCGGCGGTATCCAACGCCATCTCTGCGGCGATCAGGTCGGCGACGCGCTGCCTGGCCTCGGGGCTGGGCGGCGACCAAGAGCTGACGGTGCGATCGTTGAGGTCCCAAGGAGCGACCGCGGCGCCATGGACGTCGCAGTTGAGCAGAAGGACCTGCTCCGTTCCCGATTGCACCACCCGCGACGCCGTGGGGTTGAGGATCCGCTTGCCCCGCGAGGTCATTACGAGCTTCTTGATCTCGGTATCGCCGAGGGCGGTGGCGAGGCCCTCAATGATCGCCGCACGAGGCGGGGGGAAAAGCCCCTGCATCTCGCAGGTATTTTCGACGGCGTCCGCCAGACGCTCGGCGTACGTCGTGGTGCCGATGTACGGGTAGACCCCTGCAGGTCGCTTGCTGGCCATGAGGTTCGTCCTTCTCCCGGCTGCTCCGGGCTCCAAGGCACACCCCCGTCATCGGGAGCGTGACACGCGCCCGAGGACTGGACCTCGCGCCAGCGGGAATCCGGACCGGTGGTTCCAAAGAGCCCGGCCCGTCCCGCCACGTACGGTCCAACGGCCGACGCCCGCAGAGTGATCACACCGAACAACACCCACACTGCGGGTATCTGGGATCTCGCATCTGGTTTCCTGCTCCGCCGACGGCGGCATGAGGCAAGCGATGGTGATGAACCACCGACGTGCGGCACCGACTCTGCCAATGGCTCACCGTGGGCTGTAGGCAACGGCCGAAATGTTCACCCAATCCAGGGAACGATCTCCCGAAACCATCCGCTCTCATAGCGATGTGCGGTACAGGCAGCAATGCGGACGCGACTCAGGATCGTTTGCCTCGCGCTGACCGGCCTCGAAGCCTCTACGACCAGGCCGCCACTGTGTCCACAAGGGCGAACCCACCCGACCGCCATCGGCAGGCGCTCCGTCCACGCCGCCGACTTGCGGCCTGTAACGCACCCTGACGTGGATCAAGAAGCATTACGGGGCTCGGGGACTGGTCCCCGGCCGCTCCCCAAGAATGGCCAAGGGGCCGTTCCAGATTGCTCTGAAACGGCCCCTGACCTGCGACTTTCTCAAGTCGGGACGACAGGATTTGAACCTGCGACCCCTTGACCCCCAGTCAAGTGCGCTACCAAGCTGCGCCACGTCCCGGTGCGCGGTTCACCCGGCCGGTGGCCGTGGTGCGCGCGCAGGGAGACTTTACCTCACTTCCGGCGCAGGACCGACTCCCGGGCCAGCAGTGCGCGGGTCGCCAGGGCGTCCGCGCCGCAGCTGGTGGCCAGGTCGGCGGCGTGGGTGAGCTCCGCCGGGGAGCCGAGCGCCAGGCCGTGGTCGTACCGGGCCAGCGCGTGTTCGTACGCGGACGGGGAGGCCGCCAGGTGGTGGACCGCCTGGGCCAGCAGGTCGACGGCCTCCTCCGGGCGGGCGAACAGGGCCGCGCAGCGCAGGGCTTCCCCGACGGCGGTGTCGGTGCCGAAGCGCTCGGCGTGGACGCGGGCGCGGGTGGCGTGGCGGGCGGCGCGCGACGGGTCGTCGGCGGCGAGCGCGCGGGCGAGGTCGCAGGCCCAGGGCGCCCAGACGCCGTTGTGCCGGTCGCGGTCCTCCACGGCGCGGCCCGCCGCCTCCAGTTCGGTGACGGCCTCGTCGGTGCGGCCTTCGGCGAGCAGCAGCCGGCCGTGGACGCACGGGGCGTCGGGCATCACCATCGCGCTGGGCCAGGGCGGCCCGAAGCGGTGGTGGTCCGCCATGCGGCGGGCCTCGGACACCCGGCCCCGGGCCAGCAGCGTGTCGATGAGCAGGCAGACCGCGTCCCATTGGACGGGCAGCCCGGTGCCGAGGCGGTCCGCGAGGCGCAGGGCCTCGCGCAGGAAGCTCTCCGCCTCCACGAGGGCGCCGCGGCGGCGGTGGGCCAGCCCGAGCAGGGTGTGGGCGAAGGCGAGGTGGGCGCCGCTCCAGCCGGAGATCTCGAAGGCCCGCACCGCCTCCTCGAACAGGGCGCGCGCCTGGTCGGGCCGGTCGGTGAAGGCGTACGCGATGCCGACCATGGCGGGTGTCTCGAAGCCCCACTCCGTGTCGGTCCAGCCCATGCCCCGCGCCGGGCGGCCGTCGACGAGGGAGCGTGCGCACAGGTCGAGGACGAGGTCGGCGTTCTCGCCGCGCAGCATCGCGTCGAAGGCGCGCAGCGACAGCAGGGCGCGTTCGGCGTTGTCGGCGCCCCGGAGGGGGCCGGCGAGCTCGGCGAGGCGGCGCGAGCGGCCGGCTCCGTCCTCCTCGGCGGCCTGGAACGCCTCGTACATGAAGTGGGCGGCCCGCAGGCGCGTGCGGGCCGGGCCGGGCGGGGTCCGGGCGGCCTCGGCCGCGACGGCTTGGGCCGCCTCGGGCAGCCGGTCGCTGTGGGCCAGGGCCTGGGCGAGGCGGCAGGTGGCGTCGGTGCGCAGTTCTCCGTCGAGGCCGGGCAGGTCGAGGGCGGAGCGCAGGTGCCGCACGGTGGCGGGCGGCGAGGTGAGGAGGGCGGCGCAGCCGAGTTCGTACAGGACGTGGGCGTACGTGTGGGGGGACGGCGGTTCCTGCAGGGCGCGTTCCAGGCAGCGGCGGGCGGCGGCGGGGGCGCCGAGGGCGAGGTACTCGCGCGCGGCCTCGCGCAGCTGGGCGACGACTTCCTCGTCGTCGTCGGGGTGGGTTTCGAGCAGGTGGCGGGAGGCGGCCGCGGCGCCCAGCCCGGCGCGGGTGACGGCCCAGGCGGCCCGGCCGTGCATGGCGGTGCGGGTGGCGGGCGGGATGGAGCGGTATATGGCCGTGGCGATGAGCGGGTGGACGAACTCCAGGGGATCGGTGCCGGTGACGATGCGGGCCTCCCGCAGGCGCTGGGTGCACGCCTCGGCCTCGCCGGGGGCCATCCCCGCGAGGGTGGCGGCCAGGGACTGGGAGATGCCGGTGCCGAGGACGGCGGCGGCCCAGGCGAAGCGGGTGGGCCCGGTGCCGAGCCGTTCCAGCCGGGCGACGAGTCCCCTGCCGCGGGCGGAGGCGGCCAGGTCGCGCAGCCGGTCCGCGGACGCTTCGACGGGCGGCAGTACGCGGTCCTGGACCTTGGCGAGCAGTTCCACCGTCTCGTAGGGGTTGCCGCCGGTGACGGACCACACCGCGCGACAGAAGGCGTCGTCGGCTCCGTCGCCGAGGGTGGCCCGGGTCAGGTCGGCGGTGGCGTCCGCGGTGAGGGCGTGCAGGGTGACGCGCAGCCTGGCTGCCTCGCCGAGCGTGCCGAGCAGGGCCGCGGCGGGCTCGGCGCGTACGTCGGGGCGGTGCGCGAGGATTACCAGCAGCGGCAGGGCGGGCAGGCCGGCGGCGAAGGAATCGAGCCAGGCCAGCGATTCGGCGTCCGCCCAGTGCGCGTCGTCGACGAGCAGCACGAGGGGACGGCCGCGGTGGCGCTCGGCGAGGCGCGCGACGACCCGGTCGAGCCCGTCGCGGACGCCTTGCGGGTCGGTGAGCGGCGTGCGGGGCGGGGCGACACCGAGGGCGGGGGCGGTGGTGTCGTACCGGTCGCCGAACAGCCGCCGGAGGTCGTCGTCGCCGTACGCGGCGAGGGCGGGCCGCAGCAGCTGCCGCACGACGTGGAAGGCGACGGACGTGACGGTCTCGCCGCCGCGTGCCGACCGGACGGTGCAGCGGTCGGCGGCGAGCCGGCGGACGGCGTCGAGCAGGGACGTCTTGCCGATGCCGGCCTCGCCCCGGTACACCAGCAGCCCGCCGGAGCCGCCGCTCCCGCACAGCGCCGCCACGGCGCGGGCGGCCGCGGCGAGCTCGGACTGGCGCTCCAACAATGGTACGGACAGCCGGTGTTCCGGCCGGGACGGCAGCATCGGCTTCCCTCCCCACGAAGTCCGCACAACGCTCCTCGACCCGAGAGTAGCTCCGTGACCCGGGTGGCGGACACGGTGGGGAGCGACCCCGTCGGAAGGGTGACAATTGAGGCGTGAACAGGACGCGAAGGGACCGGGACACCGAGGGGCGCGCACGCAACGCGCGTCCCCGAGACGGACTGGGACGGCCGCTGCCGTACGGGGCGGCGGGGGTCGAGCGGCAGCCGGAGGGGGTGGAGCGCACGCCGGAGGAGACCCTGCGGGAGGCGCAGCGGCTGCTGGACGCGGGGCTTCCGTTCCATGCGCACGAGGTGTTCGAGGACGCCTGGAAGTCGTGCGGCGAGGGGGAGGAGCGCGAGCTGTGGCGGGGGCTGGCCCAGCTGGCGGTGGGGCTGACGCACGCGGCGCGCGGCAACGCGCAGGGCGGGGCGCGGCTGCTGCGGCGCGGCGCGGATCGGATCCGCGCCTTCGCGCCCCGTCATGGGATCGATGTGGGCGGGCTGGTGGCGTGGGCGGGTGAGCTGGCGGCCCGGCTGGAGACCGGCGGGGCGGAGGATCGGGCGGCCGGTGCCGCGGGCGTGGATCCGGTGGCGGTGGCGCCGCGGCTACGCCTCCCAGACGAGGTGGAGGGCCTCGGGTGAGCGGTGGATCAGGGTGGGCCGCATCGTCACGGCGTGGCCGGGGTCGAGGCGCAGCGCCGGCAGGCGGCGGGTGAACAGCTCCAGTGTGAGCCGGAGTTGCGTGCGGGCGAGGTGGGAGCCGGGGCAGCCGTGTGCGCCGTGACCGAAGGCGACGTGGCGGCCGGGAGGCCGGGTGATGTCGAAGGTGTCGGCGCGCGCGTGGCGCGTGCCGTCGCGGTTGGCGGAGCCGTAGGCCACGAAGACGGTGGCGTGGGCGGGCAGTTCGGTGCCGGCGAGGGTGACGGGACGGGTGGTGGTGCGGCGGAAGCCCTGCACGGCGCTGTCGTAGCGGGCGGCCTCCTCGACGGCGGCGGGGATCAGGGCGGGCTCGGCGCACAGCCGCTCCCACTGGTCCGGGTGGCGCAGGAGGTGCAGCAGGGTGGTGCCGATGAGCGCGGTGGTGGTCAGGTGCCCGGCGATGAGGAAGTTCTGGAGGTTGGCGACCAGCTCGTCGCGCTGGTCGGGGGTGAGCTCGCCGGTACCGGGGGCGAGCGCGGCGACGAGGGTGGAGCACAGGTCGGCGCGGGGCTCGGCGCGCCGGGCGCGTACGCAGCGGTCGAGGAGGTGCTGGAGGGCGACGACGTCCTCGGCCGCGGCGACCTGTTCCGCTTCGGGCATGGGCCGGAAGAGGAGCTGTTCGGCGCGGTGGCTGCCGTGCACGGCGGCCGGTACGTCGGCGGGGTCGAGTCCGATGAGGCGGCCGATCACGGCGCCGGGCAGCCTGCGGGCGTACGCGGTCATCAGCTCGGTGCGGCCGTCGTCCGCGAAGCCGTCGACGAGCGCGGCGGCCTGCTCGGCCGCGTACCGGCGGAGGGCGGCGGTCCTGGCGGCGGACAGGGCGCTGTTGAGCGGCGCGCGCAGGCGCCGGTGGGCGTGCCCGTCGGAGGTGACGACGGTCGGGCGGTTGCCGATGCCCCGGGCGAGCACGGCGAGGGCGGCCGGGCCGGGGGTGACGTCGGGCCGCAGCGATCCGGCGGACGAGAACGTGTCGGGCCGTAACAGCACGTCCCGTACGTCGGCGTCGCGGGCGACGAGCCAGGCGTCGAGGGCGGGTACGAAGGTGAGGCCGGGGGTGCGCCGGGCCCGCTCGTACAGGGGGTAGGGGTCGCGCTGGAGTCCGTCGAGCGAGTCGAAGTCCATGGGGGGCACCTCCGTCGGCGGTCGGTGCGGTCATGGTGCCGCAGGCCGCGGCGCCCGGGAAGGGCACTCCTGGCCGCTCGGTGGCGCGGTGGCGACGGGCGGGGGCGGGCGTCAGGGGCGGGGGGCCAGGCCCAGCGCGGGCAGCAACACCCCTTCGACGAACGCCGGCAGGGCTTCGTCGCCGGGGAAGCGGTCCTCGAAGAGGCGCTCGATGCGCAGGACGCCGAGGAAGCAGGGGGCGACGAAGGCGACGGCCGGGTTGGCGGCGTCGATCTCGCCGCGCTCGATGCCGCGTCGGAGCATCGCGTCGAGCGCGGCCACCTCCGGGTCGATGACGGTCTCGCGCAGCGCCCGGCGCAGCCCCGCGTGGAGGAGGTAGGCCTGGCCGACGGCCTCCATCAGTTCCGTGTCGCGGCCCCGGCGGTCGGCGGCGGCCGTGGCCGCGGCGCGCAGGTCACCCGCGGCCGAGCCGGTGTCGATGCCGGTGAACAGGGGGCGGCGGCTCTTGGCGAGCGCGGCGGTCACGAGCTGCTGCTTGGTCTTCCACTGCCGGTAGAGGGTCGCTTTGCCGCACTTGGTGCGGGCGGCGACGCCTTCCATGGTCACGGCGTCGTAGCCGCCTTCCCGCAGCAGGTCCAGTACGGCTGTGTACAGCTCCTGCTCGCGCTCGGGGCCGATCTTGCTGCGGCGCGCGGCGGCGGTGGCGGCGCGTGTGGACATCGCTCTCTCCGGCCTGACGGGTCCTTCGTGCAGGTCCGAGAGTAGGCGGCGTACAATCGAGACGCAAACGTATCGAGACGTAAGCGTCTCGATAAGCGGAACGAACCTGCAGAGGGGCCGGAGCATGGCCGCCGGGATACCCGTGACACCACCGGAGACGACCGGGTCGACCGCCGCCGCGCGGCCGCCGCTGGTCCGCGAGCTGCTGGTGGTGGCGGGGCTGTTCCTCGTCTACAAGCTCGGCCGGCTGGTCGCCGCCGGGCAGGAGGACCGCGCCTTCGGCAACGCGGATGCCGTCTGGGACGCCGAGCGCGCCGTGCACCTGCCGGGCGAGGGCTGGGTGCAGCGCCTGCTCCTGCACGACGGAACCCTCGTCCACCTCGCCAACACCTACTACGCCGCGGTGCACTTCCCGGCCACGGTGGCCTTCCTCGGCTGGCTGTACTGGCGCCGCCCGGCGCACTACCTCTGGTCCCGGCGGGCGCTGGCGCTGCTCACGGCCGCCGCGCTCGTCCTGCACCTGCTGGTGCCGCTCGCCCCGCCGCGGATGCTGGCCGAGGCCGGCCTGGTCGACACCGCGCAGGCCTACGGCCCGTCGGTGTACGGCGCCTCACCGGAGACCGACACGCTGGCGAACCAGTTCGCGGCCATGCCGTCGCTGCACGTCGGCTGGGCACTGATGGTCGCGGTCGGCATGATCGCCGCCACGCGCGGCCGGTGGCGCGCGCTGTGGTTCCTCCACCCGCTGCTGACCCTGCTGGTCGTGGTCGGCACCGCCAACCACTACTGGCTGGACGCGCTGGTGGCGGCCGTGCTACTGGGCGCGACCCTGCTGGTCGTACGGGCCCCGGGGGCCGCCGCACCGCGCCGGGCGGCCGCTCCCGCACGGGCGGCGCTGCGATGAGGGCCACGCTGCTCGCGCTGCTGCTGTCGTTCGCCTCGGCCGCCGGGTACGCGCTGGCCGCGGTGGTCCAGGCGCGGCTGGCCCAGGCGGGGCCCGCGGGGCGCGGGGCGCTGCGGCGGCTGTCGGCCCGGCCGCTGTGGTGGTGGGCCGTCGGGCTGAACGCGGCGGGCGCGCTGCTGCACGTGGCGGCGCTGCACTACGGGCCGCTCACCCTGGTGCAGGCGCTGGGCGCGCTGACGCTGGTCGCCGCCCTGCCGGTGGGGGCGTGGTACGCGCGGCAGCGGGTGACCCGGACGGAGTGGCGTGGCGCGCTGGCGACGGTGGGCGGGCTGGCGGGCCTGGTCGCGGTGGTGGGACCGGCGGCGCCGGGCGACGCGCTGTCGCTGCCGGAGGCCCTGGCGGTCGCCGCCGCGGCGGCGCTGCTGATCGCGGTACTGGTGTGCCGCGCCCCCTCCCCGGACGAGCCCGGCCGCGGGCGGGGGTCCCGGGCCGCATCCGGTTCCGTGCTGGGTTTCGCCACCGCGTCGGGGGTCGCCTCCGCCGTCGCGTCCGCGCTGACGCAGACGGTCACCGCGGCGGCGGCACACCGGCTGCCGGGCGGCCCGGTGACGGTGTGGCAGACGGTGCTCCTGGGCGCGCTGGTGGCCGTGTTCGCCCTGGGCGGGCTGCTGCTGTCGCAGGCGGCCTACCGGGGCGGGCTCGCCGCGCCGCTCGCGGTGGTGAACCTGTCGAACCCCGCGGTGGCGGCCGTCATCGGCGTCGCGCTGCTCGGCGAGACCTTCCGCGCGGGCGTGCTGGGCTGGCTGGTCGCGGCGGTTTCGGCGGGGCTCGCGGCCCGCGGGGTGATCCTGCTGACGGCCGGTCAGCCCCGGCCCGTACCGGACGCGGCGGAGCCGGAGGCCGAGCCGGACCCCGGGCCGGTCATCGCGTGAGCAGTTCCACGAGCACCTGCGCGTGGCTGCGGCCGGGCTCCTTGGCGGCGGTGAGCAGCGTGACCGGCCCCTTCCGGACGAGTCCGCGCAGCCCGTCGAGGGCCTCGGCGGCGTCCGGCCCGGCCAGCTCGGTCTCGTAGCGCTCCCGGAACTCCTCGTACGTGCCCTCCCCGGCGTGGTACCAGCGCCGCAGCTCGGTCGAGGGGGTGAGGGCCTTGGGCCACTCGTCGACGCGGGCGTCGGCCTTGGACACGCCCCGCGGCCAGAGCCGGTCGACGAGGACCCGCGTCCCGTCGCCGTCCTCGGCCGCGTCGTAGATGCGGCGGACCGTGGGGCGGTGGGCGGCTCGCGTCATGGTCCCCACAGTAGGCCGTGGGGGCCGGCCCGGCTCCTCGGGCGAGCCCGCGACGACACGACTCGGGGGTGCGGCTCCTGGGTAGCCTCAGGTTGCTCCCGGCGCACGAGGGAGCGCTCCGCGCAACGCGATCCGGTCGGGGGTACGCCGTGTCAGGGCTTTGGGGGCGTGCGGCGCGAAGAGGCCGCACGGCGGTGGGAGGGGAGCGATGACCCGTGACCAGCCGGACGGCCGGCTCCCCGGGGACGCCCGGGGGGACGCGGAGGACGCCGAGGAGTCCACGGCTTCCCGGGGTGCCCCGGAGCGCGGCTCCCGGGGCGCGTCGGGCGCGATCCGATCGGTGGACCGGGCGGTGAGCGTGCTGGAGATCCTCGCGCGCCTCGGCGAGGCCGGCGTCACCGACATCGCCGAGGAGCTGGACGTACACAAGTCGACCGCGTTCCGGCTGCTCGGCGTGCTGGAGAACCGGGGCCTGGTCGCCCAGGCCCGGGACCGCGGCAAGTACTCCCTCGGGGCGGGCGTGCTGCGCCTGGCGGGGGCGGCGGCGGTCCGGCTGGACATCTCCCAGGAGGGCGGGCCGGTGTGCCGGGAGCTCGCCGACGAACTCGGCGAGACGGCCCACATCGCCGTGCTGGACGACGACGCCGCCGTCAGCGTCGTGCAGGCCCGCGGGCTCGCCTCGGTCGCCGCGCAGAACTGGCTGGGCCGGCGCACCCCGTTGCACGCCACGGCCGGCGGCAAGGTGCTGCTCGCCCACCTGCCGGCGACACTGCGCGAGGGCCTGCTGGCCCGGGCACTGCCGAGGTTCACCGCGCACACGGTCACCAGCGCCGGGAAGCTCCGCTCCGCCCTGCAGGCGGTGCGCGAGCAGGGGTTCGCCCTCTCCGTGGAGGAGCTGGAACCGGGGCTGCACGCGGTGGCCGCGGCGGTGCGCGGGCACGACGGGAGCGTCATCGGGGCGATCGGCGTGTCGGGGCCGGCGTACCGGCTGGAGCGGGACCGGCTGCCGGAGCTCGCCCGGCGTACGGCCGCGGCGGCCGGCGAGTTGTCCCGGCGGATGGGGTACGGGCTCTGAGCCGCCGGGACGGGCGGGACACGGCGGAGGCGAGAAGGCCGGCGGATGCCGAAGGACGCCGGCGGAAACCGAAGGGTGTCGGCAACCGGCGAATACCGGCGGCGTCGGCGCGACATGGTCTTCCACACGGACGCGGGCCGGGGAACGAACCCGGCCCCGCGCCCCCGTGTGTCCGGGTGGTGGCCGTCCCTCACCGGTTTTCGGTCGCGGGCCCGCCCCGGCGTCTGATTCCTCCTCTTGACGGTGGGTTGCCGCCGTTCTCAGTATGTTTCTCACCGCGCAACCCGTCGCGCACCGCGCAACCAGCACCGCGCCCAGCAGAGGAGTGCCGTCGTGTCCCATGAGGTCCGTGCCGTCGTCGCTGTGAAGAAGGGCGCACCCGTCGAGCTGCAGACGATCCTGGTACCCGACCCGGGACCGGGCGAGGTCCTCGTCTCCGTCCGGGCGTGCGGTGTGTGCCACACCGATCTGCACTACCGGGAAGGCGCCATCAACGACGAGTTCCCGTTCCTCCTCGGCCACGAAGCCGCGGGGTTCGTCGAGTCCGTCGGCGACGGCGTCACGGACCTCGCCCCCGGCGACTACGTCGTCCTCGCCTGGCGCGCCCCCTGCGGCGCGTGCAGGTCGTGCCGCCGCGGCCGGCCGTGGTACTGCTTCGACTCCCGCAACGCCCGGCAGCCGATGACCCTGCTGGACGGCACGCCCCTCTCCCCCGCCCTCGGTATCGGCGCCTTCGCCGAGAAGACCCTCGTCGCGGCCGGCCAGGCGGTGAAGATCGACCCGGCCGCCCGTCCCGAGGCCGCCGGGCTGATCGGCTGCGGCGTGATGGCCGGCTACGGCGCCGCCGTGAACACCGGCAACGTCGGCAGGGGCGACACCGTCGCCGTCATCGGCTGCGGAGGCGTCGGCGACGCCGCGATCGCGGGCGCCTCGCTCGCCGGGGCACGGCGTGTCATCGCCGTCGACATCGACGACCGGAAGCTCGCGACGGCGACCCGCTTCGGCGCCACGCACACCGTCAACGCGCGGGAGACCGACCCCGTGGAGGCGGTACGGGCGCTCACCGACGGCTTCGGGGTGGACGTCGCCATCGACGCGGTCGGCCGCCCCGAGACGTACGAGCAAGCCTTTTACATGCGCGACCACGCGGGCGTGCTGGTGCAGGTCGGCGTACCCGACCCGGACATGCGGATCGACCTGCCGCTGATCGACCTGTTCTCGCGCGGCGGCGCCCTGAAGTCGTCGTGGTACGGGGACTGCCTGCCCAGCCGGGACTTCCCCGTCCTCATCGACCAGTACCTCGGCGGCCGGCTGGACCTGGACGCCTTCGTCACCGAGACCATCGCACTGGACGAGGTGGAGGGTGCCTTCGCGAAGATGCACCGCGGCGAGGTCCTGCGTTCGGTGGTCGTGCTGTGAGCACGGTGCGGGCCCAACGGGTGGTCACCTCGGGCACGTTCAGCCTCGACGGGGAGACCTTCGACGTCGACAACAACGTGTGGCTCATCGGTGACGACGAAGAGGTGCTGGTCGTCGACGCCGCCCATGACGCCGCGGCCATCACGGCGGCCGTCGCGGGCCGCCGGGTCACCGCCGTCGTGTGCACCCACGGCCACGACGACCACATCGGCGCGGCGCCCGCCCTCGCGGCCGCCACCGGGGCGCCCGTCCTGCTGCACCCCGCGGACCGCGAGCTGTGGGACGCCATGCACCCCGGCCGGGCCCCCGACGGCGCGCTGGGAGACGGGCAGGAGCTCCTCGTCGCCGGCGCCGGGGTGCGGGTGCTGCACACGCCCGGCCATACCTGGGGCAGCTGCGCGCTCCACGTCCCGTTCCTGGACGCGGTGTTCACCGGGGACACGCTGTTCCACGGCGGCCCTGGGGCCACCGGCCGCTCGTACTCCGACCGGGACACCATCGTGGCGTCGATCCGCCGGCGGCTGCTGCCCCTGCCGGGTGCCACGGTCGTGCACACCGGCCACGGCCCCGACACGACGATCGCGGCGGAGCGGCCGCACGTACCGGACACCGTCTGACCTCGCGGACGTGATCCGGGAGTACCGCTGACGGGCCGGGCCCGGGCCGCGCCGGCCCGGGCCCGTCCGGCGTGGTGTCACGTCAGATGCGCTGCCAGAGGGCGGACACGGCCGCGGGGTGCCGGCCGGGCTGGGCCTGGTGCGCCTGGATGCAGCGGTAGGCGACCCCGTCGTACGTGACCCGGTGGCCGGGCGCGTACACCTTGCCGGTGGCCCAGGCGCCGCCCGCCTTGCCGACCTCGCCCGCGTCGCTCGCGGTGGTCTTCAGCGTCAGCCCGTACGCCTTGAGGATCGGGTTGATGGGCTGGTAGAAGGTGGTGCCGCCGGAGGTGCAGTTGCCGGAGCCGCCGGAGGTGACGCCCTGGGCCTGGCTGCCGGAGACGTACGCGCCGCCCGAGTCGCCCGGTTCGGCGCACACGGTGGTCCGGGTCATGCCGGTGACGGTGCCCTGCGGGTAGGTGACGCTGGTGTCGTGCTGCTCGACGGTCCCGCAGTGCCAGCCGGTGGTGGAGCCGGAGCGGCAGATGGACGCGCCGACGAGGGCCTCGGTGGAGCCGGTGACCTCGACGTTCTCCTCCCCCTCACCCTTGACGTACGGCGTGGCGGTCCAGTCGTCGTTGGTGGCGACCCACGCCATGTCCTGCCCGGGGAACTCGGCGGCCCTGAAGGTGCCCTGCGCCACCTTGTTGAAGCCGGTGGTGGTGTTGCCCTCCTTGCCGCAGTGCCCGGCGGTGGCGAAGCCCTGCTGGGTGCCCGCGAGGACGGAGAAGCCGACGGAGCAGCGGCTGATGGCGATGTAGAAGGCGTCGCCGCCGCGGATGTCGTGCGCGAGCGGGCGCGGCCGCTCGGCCGTCGTGCGGACGCGGACGAGCGGGCGGTCGAGGCCGGTGGCGGTGAGGAGCGCGTCGGCGGCGGCCTGCTCGGTGGCCTCCAGGGTGACGGTGTTCGTCCGGACGTCGACGTACCGGACCGGCGCGTCGAGGGTCTTCGTGGTGGTGGCGGCCTTGTCCAGCTTCGCCTTGGCGGCCTCGAGTTCGGCGAGCCCGTACCGTACGACCTCGGCCTGCGCGCCGCCCGCCTTGATGGCGGGGACGTCGGCGGCGTCGGTCGTGGCGACGGTGAGCGTGGCGGAGGTGGTGCCGCGCAGCCAGGCGCCGGCGAAGCGGGTGCCGAGCGAGGCGCGCAGGCGTCCGGCGATCGCTCCGGCCTCGGCCTCGTTGATCAGGCGCTGCGCGGCCTGTTCCCGGGTGAGGCCCAGGTCGCGCTGCATCGCACGGAGCACCTCGGCGGACGGCTTGTCGGCGCCGAGCTCCGCGGCGGCCGACGGCCCGGTGGGCGGCGCGGGTGATGCGGCCGCGGCGGGCAGCCCGGTCAGCACGAGCGCGCCGACGGCGGCCAGGGCGGCGGTGCACGCGGCTGTGGCGTGTCTGTGGAGCATCAGGTGTCACCTCGGTTTCGGTGGGGGGTGGGCAAGGCCCGAACCGTAGGTGTTGCCGAAAGCGCTCCGGGAAATGTCGGCTTGTCTTCTTATTAGGCGTTACGGGAGATGCGGGGCCCGCCATGCGGCGTAACTGCCGGTCAGCGGCGCCTACGGCGTCGTCCGCGCGGGTGCGGGGGGGCGCGGCCCGGGCCGCGAGGGCGTACACGGTGCCGCTCGCGGCGGCGCCGAGGAGGGCCGCCGAGACGCCGAAGGCGGGGCGGAAGGAGAACCACAGGACACCGCCGGCGGCGAGGCCCACGACGGCGCCGCGCCAGTCCCACGACCAGGCCCAGCGGGCCGGGTGGAGCGTGACGAGCCTGCTGGACAGCGCGCCGACGACACCGCCGGCGAAACCGTAGGCGAGCCCGTTGGCGGTCGTGGTCAACAGCCAGCCCGGCGCCTCGGTGGCCAGCCCCGGCGTGGCGCCCTCGGCGATCCCGGTGTCAGCCCGGCGGCGAGCCCGCGGCCGATACCGCCCGCGACTCCCCCGGCCGGCCCGCCGACGATCGCCGCGGGCGGACCGGTGAGCCATCGGCCCCGGCCCCGGCCAGGTCCGCGGGCCCGGCGGCCCGCCCGCCGGGTCCTGGCCACAGGCCGTCCGGACCGGGGCGGAGACCGCCCGGGCCGGGGGCAGGACCGTCCGGGCCGGAGGGCAGGCCGTCCGCCGTCGCGAGGAGTTCCGGCCAGGCTTCGCCGAGGTCCGCGTCGGCGGCCCGCCAGGACACCGCGAGCGGGTACGGATCGTTCATCCGGGGCATGCGGACTTCGGTGTCCCACTGGTTGCGTACCGCCAGGGCGAGCTGGTCGGCGATCTCCGCGGGGCCGGGCGGGACGGCCGCGCCGGCCCGCTCCGCGCGGAAGGCGGCCCACGACAGCCACAGCCCGGCCAGGGACGGCAGCAGTGACACCGCCGTCCCGGCCGGGCGCAGATCGAAGCGGTAGCTGATCCACAGGGCTCCGGCGATGCCCCCGATCGCCAGCGCGAAGAAGACGACCCCGTAGCGCCCCCGCGCACGGCTCCTCATGCGGGGATTGCCCGGGGGGCGGGCCCGGGCGGAGCGGCGAACCGCCCGTACCCCTCGCACGAGTGATCAGACGTCCGCTCGGGGGGTCAGGGGGTGGTCAGTTCGTAGAACCCCCGGCCGAAGGTGGCGGCCACGAGCCGGTGGTGGTCCGGGTCGTACTCGATGTCGTCGACCGGGACCTGGGGCATGCCGCGCCCGAGCCGCAGCCAGTGGCCCCGGCCGGAGGGGCTGGTGAACACCCCCTGGTCGGTGGCGAGGTGCAGCATGCCGCCCCGGGCCACGACCAGGTCGTTGACGGGTGCGGCGGGCAGGTTCCCGGAGATGTTCCGCCAGTGCCTGCCGCCGTCGGAGCTGGCGTACACATGCGGCAGGGGGGAGCCCGCCCGGTAGCCGGAGTGGGTGGTCCAGACCCGGTCGGGGTCGGCGGGGTCGACGACCACCCGGGTCACCCACGGTCGTCCTTCGGCCAGCTTGGTCCACGTCCCGCCCAGATCGCGGGTCACCCACACGCGGCCGTCGTCGGTCCCCGCGTAGACGGTGCGTCCGTCACCGGCCGGGGCGATGGAGGTGATGGTGCCGTAGTTGGGGTAAGCGGGGTCGGCTCCCGGCCCTCCGGACAGATCCGGGCTGATGGCCTGCCAGGTCGCACCGCCGTCCGTAGAACGGTTGAGCACCTCGGCGCCGTAGTACAGGATGTGCGGGTCGCGCGGGTCGAAAACAACCGGGGTGAACCAGTTGCGCCGCTTGAAGGTGGTCCGGTCGGCGAAGTAGGTGAGCGTGTCGCCGCCGTCGGTCGAGCGGAAACAATTGCCGTACTGGTAGCAGGCGATGACGTTGTCGGCATCGGCCGGGTCGATGAGGTTCTCCTCGCCGTCGCCGCCGAGGTACTCGTTGAAGCCGTCACCGCCCCAGGAGCGCAGCGA
Source organism: Streptomyces sp. NPDC051310 (assembly GCF_044455245.1). Taxonomy (NCBI): domain Bacteria; kingdom Bacillati; phylum Actinomycetota; class Actinomycetes; order Kitasatosporales; family Streptomycetaceae; genus Streptomyces; species Streptomyces sp. NPDC051310. The sequence continues at coordinate 370,993 of NZ_JBITEO010000004.1, read as the reverse complement.
GCCGTTGTCCTGGGCGCCGCCGGAGATCCGGGTGACGTCCTGCGGAGTGATGGCGGCGCTGTAGAGCTGGGTGTACGGCTCGTGGCGGGCCTTCACCCAGCCGCCGTCACCGCGGCTGTCGGAGCGGTACACACCGCCGTCGTTGCCGAGGTAGACGCGGCCGGGCCGGCGCGGGTCCCACACCATGGCGTGGTGGTCGACGTGCAGGCTGGTGTCGTCCCCCGTCCAGGTGGCGCCGCCGTCCTTCGTCGTCATCAGCGCGACGCCGGCCACGTGGACGTGCCGGACGTCCTGCGGATCGATCCACACCTTGCCGAACCACCAGCCGAAGCTCGACTGCGACGCGGCGAGCGCCGGGTGGTCCGGGGTACGGGTCCAGCGGTCGCCGGCGTCGTCGGAGACGTAGAAGCCCTCGAAGGGGCCGCCGGCCTTGGTGACGATCGCGTAGAGCCGGTCGCCCGCGACGGCGAGCCCGATCCGGCCCACGTCGGGTCCTTCGGCGGGCAGGCCACCGCCCAGCCGCTGCCAGGTCCGGCCGTCGTCCGTACTGCGGAAGACACCCGAGCCGACTCCCCCGTAGGTCCGAAGGTCGGGGCGGCGGCGGTGGTCCCACAGCACGGCGTACAGCCGGTCGCCGTCCACGACGATCTCGGTGGCCCCGGTGAAGTCGTTGGCCCCGGCGAGGATGCGCCGCCAGGTCTCCCCGCCGTCGTCCGAGCGGTAGACACCCCGGTCGCCCCCGCCGTTGTACAAGGACCCGGCGGCGGCGACGAAGACGCGGCGGGGGTCGGCCGGGTCCACGGTGATGGCGCTGATCGCGCCCGAGTCGCGCAGGCCGATGAACCGCCAGTGCGCCCCGCCGTCGGTGCTGCGGTACAGGCCCGTCCCCTCGTAGGTGATGCTGCCGCCACCGGGGTTGGGCTCCCCGGTGCCGGCGTACAGCGTGCCGTCGGGGGCGGTGGCGACCGCGCCCATGGACTGCGTCCACCCGTCGGGCCACACCGACCGGAACGTCTGCCCGGCGTCGGTGCTGCGCCACAGCCCGCCGCTCGCCGCCGCGGCGTACACGGTGTCGGCGCGCACGGGGTCGAGCGCGAGGGAGACGATGCGCCCGCCGATGTTCGTCGGCCCGAGCGGCTTCCAGCGCCCTCCGACCGCCGGGAGCCGGCGTGCCTGCTGGGCGGCGAGGTCGTGGGCGTGGCGCGGAATCGACTGCCCGGGCAGGGTTTTCTGGAGGTAGCGGTACTCCGCGGGCGCGGACGGCCCGCGCACCGGCCGGTACGCGTCCGGCGGCCCGGGCGGCGCGGCGGTCGCGGGCGGCGGCGCGGCGGTGACGGGTGGCGGCGCGGCGGTCGCGGGGGCCGTGAGGACCGCGGCACCGGCGGCCGCGGCGAGGACGAGCGACAGCAGGCGTCTGCGCATGAACAGCCTCTCGATAGCCATGTTCACTTCAAGCCGCGACGACGCTACGAGATGCGGTGGGCGAGCAACAGTGCGCGAGTCGGCCGTTGTGGCGCGCGGGAGCGGGCGGTCAGCCGGCGGTGCGGGCGAGGAGGCGGGCGAGCGGTGCGGGGGTCCGCGCCAGGTCCAGGCGGTGCACGAGCAGGTGTGCGTATCGGGACTTGCGGCCGCTGTGGGTGCCCATGAAGCGGTGCAGTTGCTGCTCGACGGTCCGCTCCTGCTGGGCCGGCTGCTGCCGGAACGTACGGAACGCGCGCCCTTCGTCCTCGGCTTCGATGACCGCCTGGACGGCGTCGGCGCCCAGGGCGCGTATCAGCTCGTCCTCCAGATCGGCGACGCAGACGTGGAATCCGCGGCGCTCCAGAACGGCGTGGGACGGCTCCGCGGGGGAACCGGCGGGCGCGCCGGTGGCGGCGGTACGGGTTTCCGCGGCGCCGCCGCCGACGTCGCCGGTGTCGCTGCCGGAGACCGGGCCGAGCCCGGCCTGCTCCAGCCCGCGCAGGACGTGGTGGTGTTCGGCGGCGTCGTACAGGCCGGCCACGCCGAGGCCCAGCCCCTGGGGTCCGAGGATCCGCAGGTGCCGTCCGACGTTGGTCACGCCGCCCATCGGCACCACCGGGGAGCCCTCCGCGTCGAGGTCCCGCCCGTGCCGCGCGGCCAGGGCTTCGAGCGCGGCCTGGTCACTGCGCCCCTCGACCAGCACGACCGTCCGCACGCCCAGGCGCTCCGCCCGGTCCCGGCACTCCGCGACGGCCGCCGGGTCCGCCTGCCGCCCCGCCGCCCGCGCGACCGCCGTCCGGAAACGCCCCATGTCCTCCATCCGCCCGAGTCTGTCACCCGGCCCGGACCCGCGCCGGTGGTTTCCGGCGGGGCGGGCGGACCCGGCCTGCGGCCGGTTCTCAGCCGCGCGGCTCCAGCACCGCGGTTGCCGGGCCGTCGGGCCGGACGGTGATACCGAAGGCGGCGCCGGCGGGGAGGGATCGGAAGCGCGGGGTGTGAGCGGGCAGCAGCTGTTCGAGGAGGACGGTCGACTCCCGGAGGGCGAACTGCAGGCCCAGGCAGGCCCGGGGCCCGATGCCGAACGGGAGGTAGCTCCCGGGATGGGCGGGGCGCCGTCCGGGCGTGGTGAAGCGCTGCGGGTCGAACCGTCCGGGGTCCGCCCAGAGCGCGGGGTCGCGGTGCGTGAGGTACGGGCAGACCAGCACGTCGGTACCGGCCTCGATCGCGTATCCGGCGAGGACGTCGTCCTGTGCCGCGCAGCGCGGCAGGATCCAGGCGGACGGGTAGAAGCGCAGCGTTTCGTGGACGAGCGCCTGGACGGCCTGCCGCCGCCCGGGGGAGCCCTCGGCCCCGGCGGCCAGGGTCTGCTCCCGGGCCTCCGGGTTCCGCTCCAGCAGGAGGTGGAGCCAGGTCAGGGTGGTGGCGGTGGTCTCGTGTCCGGCGACCAGCAGGGTGACGAGCTCGTCGCGGATCAGCCGGTCGGTGCACTCGGGGCGGGTACCGGCGGCCTCGATCAGGACGTGGAGCAGGCCCGGGCCGTCGGGTCCGGCCTCGCCCGCGCGGGCGGCGTCGATGGCGCGGCCCGCCACGGCGTCGATGCGCGCCAGCTCGGCCGCGACGGCCCCCTGAGCGGTGACGCCGTCGGCGGGCAGGCGGGGCAGCGCGGCCACCACGGCGGGCACGGCGGCCAGTTCCCGTTCCGTTCCGGCGTCGAGGGGGTGCCCGGTGAGGGAGCGCCAGATGGTGTCCAGGGCGAAGCGGCGCATCTCCTCGCCGACGTCGACGACCTCCCCGGTGCGGGCGTACGCGGTCCAGCGCGCGGCGGTCGTGCGGGCGGCGTCGGCGATCCGCTGCTCGTAGCGGCGCATGCCCCGGCCGGTGAACTGCGCCTGCAGCTGCCGTCGTTGCCGCTGCCACGCCTCGCCCGTCGCGGCAAGCACCCCGTCACCGATCAGCAGCCGGGCGCGGTGCGAGCGCTTCACGTACCGGTCGGGATGGAGCGCCAGTACGTGCTGGACGGCCTCGGGGCCGGTGACCACGACGGTCGGGCGCGTACCGAGCCGGAACCCGGCGACGCCGCCGAGCCGTTCGTGCGCCTGGGTGAGGAGGTCGACGATCTCCCCTCCCCCGGCCTGCCACTGCTCGACGGCTGCGGGATCCAGCTCGGGGACCGGACGGCCTGCGGGGGACGGGTTCGGCGGGGAGTCCGGTCGGGCGGGAATGGCCACGGGTCTGCTCCTGTCCGGCAGCGGTACGTCGTCACGTGCCCCACGGGCGCGGGCATCACGGACTGTAAGGGAACGGACGCGGCGGGCGACAGCCCGCCGGCTCGGGGGCTCCGCGCGTCCGGGCGCGTGATCCGCGTGGTCACCCAGTGACGCGGCCGGCACCTCGGCCCCCGGCCGGTCGCGGAAACGACCAAGAGGTCGTTTCGGATGACTCCGAAACGACCTCTTGATTCCGACTTTCACAAGTCGGGACGACAGGATTTGAACCTGCGACCCCTTGACCCCCAGTCAAGTGCGCTACCAAGCTGCGCCACGTCCCGAGGCCCGTCTGACCTGGGGTTTCCCCCGGCCCGGCGTGCATGAGAACAATACCGCACTCCGGCCGGTGATCACGAACCGCTTTCCCGGCCGGCCCCGCACCGCCTCCGGTCGCGCCCCGGGTGACCGCGATCGGTGACGGCGCGAGCACGCTGCGAGAACCGGAGCGATCATGGGCTTTCTGCGGCAGCGGCCCCGCGCGGCCGCGTCACTCCCCCGACGGCCGGGCCGTCTCGGGGTGCGCGTCGAGGAGCTTGCGCGGCGCGGCCTGCCGCCAGGAGTCGACGAGGATGGAACGCAGCTCCTCCTCGTCGTCGAGCGCGGCGAGCCGGACGCGCAGCCAGGCGTAGGCGTCGTCGTGACCCGCCCGGAGGAAGAACTTGTCGGGCTCGGCGGCGATGAGCTCCTCCCGTTCCTCCTGCGGGCACTTGACGCCCATCACCCGGTCGTCCTCGTCCAGGGAGGCGAAGATCCTGCCGCCCGGGCCGCCCGCGCGGAAGGTGGGCATCCCCCACGACAGCTTCTCGGCCGCCCCGGGCAGCGAGAGCGCGATCCTGCGTACGTCGTCGGCTGTGGCCATACGACGACCGTACGACTCGCCACCGGCACGAGCACCCGGCCCGGCACCCGAACCGGACCCGGAACCGGCACGGAATCGGCTCGGCACCGGTATCCGGATCGGTCAGGATCCGAGAAGCGGGGGCCGCACGCCCGCACCTAGCCTGAGCGGCATGGACATCACCATTCACACGACCTTCCTCCCGCACGTCGACCCGGACGCCTCGCTGGCCTTCTACCGCGACGTCCTCGGTTTCGAGGTCCGCAGCGACGTCGGGCAGGGTGCGATGCGCTGGATCACCGTCGGCCCCGCCGGGCAGCCCGGCACGTCGATCCTGCTGGCGCCGCCCGCCGCCGACCCCGGCGTCACCGAGGACGAGCGCCGCACCATCCGGGAGATGATGGCCAAGGGCACCTACGGCTGGATCCTGCTGGCCACCCGGGACCTCGACGCCACGTTCGCGCGGGTGCAGGCCGGCGACGCCGAGGTCGTCCAGGAGCCGACCGAGCAGCCGTACGGCATCCGCGACTGCGCCTTCCGTGACCCCGCGGGCAACCTCGTCCGCATCCAGGAGCTCCGCTGAACCGTCGGGCCGGCCGCGCACGCGTCAAGGGTCACCTCGCCGCCGCGGTGCGCCTTCTGCTCACGGACACCGACGAAGGGAACCCCCCATGTGTCACCCGGCGTGGCGGCAGGCACGCATCGCGGCGCTGCGTACGGACGGCCTCGCACTGCTGCGCCGCGTCCGCGACCGGATCGACCGGGAGCACGCGCTGCCGCTGGACGTCGAGGCGCTCGCCCGCGGCGCCGGCATGCCGCCCGGGCACCTCAGCCGCGCGTTCCGGATGGCGTACGGCACATCGCCCTACGCGTACCTGATGAGGCGTCGTGTCGAGCGGGCGGCGGCACTGCTGCGACAGGGCGGCCTCGGCGTGGCCGAGGTCCGCTCAGCGGTCGGCTGCCCGTCGCCGGGCGTCTTCGACGCGCGCTTCACCGAGCTGGTCGGCATGTCGCCCGGCGCCTACCGGCGCCATGCGGCGGGCGCTGCGGAAGGGAGGCCCGTGCGGCGGCCGGCGTGAAGGCCGCCGCACCGCCGCGCGGAACGCCGTCCGCACCCCGCCCGTACCGCCCATAACCGTCCTGTACCACCCGAAACCGGCCCGTACCGCCGACGCGCCCCGCACCCCCGGCGAGCGGTACGGGCCGGCGCACGGGAAGAGGGCGTGCGCCTGTCAGAGCGCTGCGGAGCTCCGCGGCCGCACCGTGCGCCGGTTTGCGCCCCTGTGCGCCGCGCCCCGGCACCACGACGGAGTACCGCTCCGGCACGCCTGCCCGTGAGGACCCGCCACCCGTTCCCGCACGGCACGGATCCGGCCGATCTCCGTGCCGAATCGATCCATCCGTCCCGCACCTCTGTGGCGGCCGTGACGCCATGGGCGGGATATCCGGCCTTCGGAGCCGTCTGCCCACGAAACCCTTTGCCTTTGGCATGTGGCAGGAGGAAGCGCGGGGGGAATGGACCTCGGATAGGACCGGACAGGCCCCCATCACGCGCAGCACAGCACCGACCTCACGTCAACCACATCTGTTTCGGCCAACGGTGAGACGAACGCCCGAAGGGTTCGGAGACGATCGGCACCAAGAGGTGGTCGGCCTGTTCGGGACCGGGATCACTACCGATGCACCACCTGCTCGCACACCCGCACGAGCAGGCGTTTCGCAGAGGAGGCCTCGCTTTGGACGGGTACTTCGCCAGTGGACTGCACCATCGATTGAGGGCGCGTGTACGGCATTTCGCGGAGAGCCGGGTCCGGCCGCTGATACCCGCCATGGAGGCGGCCCGGTCGGTACACCACGAGCTGTCGCGGCTCATCGCCCGGCAGGGGTGGCTCGGCGCGACGATCAGCAAGGAGTACGGCGGATTGGGGGTCGGCCATCTCGGCAAGACGATCATCATCGAGGAGTTGTCCCGGGTCAGCGGTGCCATGGGCGCCATGGTGCAGGCATCGCAGCTGGGTGCGGCCAAGATCGTGCACTTCGGCAGCGACGAGCAGAAGAAGACCTGGCTGCCTGCCATCGCGGCGGGCGCATGCCTGCCGACCATCGCGGTGACCGAGCCCGAGTCCGGAGGCCATGTGCTGGGCATGACCGCCACGGCCGTCCGCGACGGTGACGATTACCTGCTCAACGGCCGCAAGGTCTTCGTGGGGAACAGCCATGTCGGCGACCTGCACGGTGTCGTCGCGCGCACCGGCCCGGGATCGAAGGGGCTGACGGCCTTCCTCGTCGAGTCCTGGCGGCCGGGTTTCCGCGTCGGCGACCAGCAGCCCACGATGGGTCTGCACGGATTCGGTTTCGGTGAGCTGTTCTTCGACAACTGCCGCGTCCCGGCGTCGAACAGGCTCGGTGAGGAGGGGGACGGGCTCGCCGTCGCCTACTCCTCCAGTGTCCTGTACGGGCGGGCCAACCTCACCGCCGTCTCGCTCGGCATCCACCGGGCGATCCTGGAGGAGACGACCCGGTTCTGCGAAGAGCGCCACCGTTACGGCCGGCCACTGCACGCACTGCCGTCCGTCAAGCTGAAGCTCGGGCAGATCCAGTCCCGGCTGATGACCGCACGGCTGGCCGCGTACCACGCCGTGCACCTGCTCGACCAGGGCATCCCCTGCGACGCGGAGTTGATGAACGCCAAGCTCGTCAATGTGGAGTCGGCGCTGGACTCCGCTCGCAACGCCATGGAGATCCACGCCGCCGCCGGGCTGTTCACCGACCGCCCCATCGAGCGGTTCCTGCGCGACGCGCACCACCTCTTCGCCCCGGCGGGCACGTCGGACATCCAGCTGCTGCGCCTCGCCGAAGTCGCCCTGGGCACGGCGAAGGGCGAGTGGTCGGAGCAGCTCGCCGATGTCCTGCGGATGGAACCGGCGCTGTAACGGCTCGCCCCGGGCCCGGGGGGGGGGGGGGGGGGGGGGGGGGGGGGGGGGGGGGGGGGGGGGGGGGGGGGGGGGGGGGGGGGCGGGGGGGCCGCCGCGCCGCCCCGGGCCCGCGCCCGCCCCCGCCCCCCCCCCCCCCCCCCCCCCCCCCCCCCCCCCCCCCCGGCCCCGCCCCCCCCCCCCCCCCCCCCCCCCCCCCCCCCCCCCCCCGCCGCTCATCCGCGCCCGGCGGACACGAACGTCACCTCGGCGGCGTGCGCCGGGATCTCGACCTCGTCGCCCAGCGACCACTCCGCGACCCGCGACACCATGACGGCCGGCACCGCGTCGCTGACGCCGGGCCGGGCGGGGATGTCGTACGTGGCGTGGGCGTCGTGCGGCAGCACCACCCGGTGGCCGCGCGCGAGCGCGGTGCGGGCGGTCGCCGCGACGCACATCTCCGACATCACCCCGCAGACCGCCACGGCCCCTACCCCGGCGCCGTCCAGCAGCGCGCCGAGCGCAGTGCCGTCGAAACCGTCGTCCTCGGTCTTGCGCACCACGGCCTCCCGTCCGTGCTCCTCGACCGGCAGGAACAGCTCCCAGCCGGGGGTGCCCGGCTCGTCGGCCGCGCCCGGCGGCCCGTCGTTCTGCAGGTGCACCACGAGCGCGCCGCCCGACCGCGCCCGCGCGAGCAGGTCCCGGATGTGCCGCAGGAGCCGGGCGGCATCCGGTACGGCCTCGGCGCCGGAGACGAACGCCCGCTGGAGATCGACGAGAAGCAGCGCCTGCACAGGAGCCAGGTGATCGGTCATGTGCGTGATGATCGGACGGCCGGCACCGGAGCCGCCATCCGATATCGGCCCGCTAGGCGTCGCGCTTCCTCAGCACCGCGTACCCGCCGGCCAGCGCCGCCGCCACCCACAGCAGCATGATGCCCATCCCGCCCCACGGGCTGTACGGCGCCGGATCGCTGCCCAGCGCGCCCGGCACCACCTGCATGATCGTGGAGCCCGCCTGGTCGGGGAAGTACTCCGCCACCTCCTTCGCCTTCGGCACGGCCGACAGGATCTGCGAGACGAGGAAGAAGAACGGCACCAGGATGCCGAGCGACAGCACCGTCGAACGCAGCATCGCCGCCACGCCCATCGAGAACACGGCCATCAGCCCCATGTAGAGGCCCCCGCCGACGACCGCGCGCAGCACATTCTCCTCGCCGATGCCCGTGCGGTGCTCGCCCAGCAGCGCCTGGCCGGCGAAGAAGGACAGGAAGCTGGTCAGCAGGCCCACGACCAGCGCCAGCACCCCCGCGACGGCGATCTTGCCGAAGAGGAAGGTGGCCCGCTGGGGTACCGCCGCCAGCGACGTACGGATCATCCCGGTGCTGTACTCCGTGCCGACCACCAGGACGCCGAACACCACCATCGCCAGCTGGCCCAGCAGCATGCCGGAGAAGCTGACGACGGTCGGGTCGAAGGTGGCCCGCTCGACGGGCGGCATCTCGTCGAAGGTCTCCCGCACGAGCGCGGACAGCGCCGCCCCCATCGCCACCGTGACGATCAGGGCGCTGGCCAGCGTCCACACCGTCGACGGGACCGTACGGATCTTGGTCCATTCGGAGCGCAGGACCGCGGGGACCGCTGCCATCGGCTCAGACCTCCTTCGGGGCCCACTGCGGGGCGTTCGCGGAGTGCGCGTGGTACTCGACCGCCGCCGCCGTCATCTGCATGAACGCCTCCTCCAGCGACGCCCGCTGGGCGCTCAGCTCGTGCAGCGTGACCCCGTGCCGGGCCGCCAGCTCGCCGACCTCCTCGGTCGTCGTGCCGTCGATCTCCAGCACCCCGCCCTCCACCTCGACCGCCGTCAGGCCGCCCCGGCGCAGCGCGTCGAGCAGTTCCTCGCGCTGCGGTGTGCGCAGCCGTACATAACTGCGGGAGTTCTGCCGGATGAATTCCGCCATGGAGGTGTCGGCGAGCAGCCTGCCCTGCCCGATCACGATCAAGTGGTCCGCCGTCAGTGCCATTTCGCTCATGAGATGGCTGGATACGAAGATCGTCCGGCCCTCCGCGGCCAGCGCCTTCATCAGATTGCGGATCCAGTGAATTCCCTCGGGGTCCAGACCATTGACGGGTTCGTCGAAGAGGAGAACCTGCGGGTCACCCAGCAGGGCGGCGGCGATTCCCAGGCGCTGCCCCATGCCCATCGAGAAACCTTTCGGTTTCTTCCGGGCGACGGCGGTCAGCCCGACGAGATCGAGGACTTCCGCGACCCGCTGCTGCGGAATGCGGTTGGACTGCGCCAGACAGAGCAGGTTGTTGTACGCGCTGCGCCCCCCGTGCATCGCCCGGGACTCCAGCAGCCCGCCGATGTACTTCAGCGGCTCGTCGAGGTCCCGGTACCGCTTGCCGTCGATCCGGACCGTCCCGCCGGTCGGGTGGTCCAGGCCGAGCATCATCCGCATGGTGGTCGACTTGCCGGCTCCGTTCGGGCCCAGGAAGCCCGTCACCACCCCGGGGCGGACACGGAAACTGAGACGGTCGACCGCCGTCTTCGTACCGAACCGTTTCGTCAGCCCCTCGAGCTCGATCATCCGTCCACGCTACGAGCCCGGGAAGCGGGCCGCCACCGGAATGACACGCCCCTCTTCCCTTCGTGGGAACCGGCCGGCCGGCGACGTGCCGAGGGCCCCGCAGGGCCCACGCGAACCGCGCCGCGAGGCGTGTTCGTCGTGGGTCCCGCAGGGCCCTCGGTGAAACCGGCGGTACTGCGCTGCGGCCTCAGCGGGCCTGCTGGGCCGGGACGCCGCGGGAGACGGGCTCGTCGTCCACGGGGGAACCCGCCGCGGCCACCGCCGCGCCGGTCAGCGTGGCCAGCATCTCGCGGACGTTGGTCAGCTGGGCGTTGATGGAGTCGCGACGGTTCGTCAGCGCCGCCAGCTCGCGCTCCGATTCGCTGCGGATACGGTCCGCCTTGGCGTTCGCGTCGGCCACGATGTCCTCGGCCTGGCGCTGCGCGGTCTCCACCGTCTGGCGGGCGCGGCGCTCCGCGTCCGTGCGCAGCTTCTCCGCCTCCAGGCGCAGCTGCTCCGCCCGGTGCTCGATCTCGGCGAGACGCTTCTCCGCCTTCGCCTGACGGGCGGCCAGGTCCCGCTCCGACTGCTCGCGCCGCTTGGCGAGGTTCGTCTCGAAGTCGGCGGCGGCCTGCGCGGCCTTCGCACGGGTCTCCTCGAAGAGCGCGTCAGCCTCCTCACGCTTCGACTGGGCGTCCTTCTGGGCCTCGGCGCGCAGCGTGTTCGCCTCGGACTGCGCCTTCTCGACGATCCGTACGCCCTCGTCCTCCGCCTTCGCCTTGCGCTCGGCGGCGAACGACTCCGCGTCGTTGCGCACCTGCTGGGCCGCCGACTCGGCGAGCTCGCGGTGCTGCTCGGCGGCGCGACGAGCCTCCTCGCGCAGGTCCTTCGCCTCCTCCTCGGCCAGACGGAGGATCTTCTCGACACGGGCACCGAGACCGGCGTACGACGGCTCGGCGTCGCTGACCTGGGCCTGGGCGTTCTGCGTCTCGAGGTGGAGCTCCTCGATGCGCTTTTCCAGAGAGGTGATTCGGGCCAGAGCACTGTCACGGTCGGCGACGAGCTTGGTAATGCGGTCGTCCACCTGACCGCGGTCGTAACCACGCCGCACGAGCTCGAAGCCGAAGGGGGAGGAAGTGTCGCTCATGGGGTTCCTGTCGAATGAGACCGGTGAGGTGTTAGGGGGAATCCTAGGGGCCAAAGCGGCGTGTCTTCGAGCGGATGCCCGTTCAAACTACAGAATGTCCAGCCTTTTGAGTGGCTTAACCGTCGGATGACTTGCTACTCGAACGGGTAACCCCGGCCGTCGCACCCGCCTTGACTCCGCTGTCCTTCGTACCCCCTGACGGAGCTTCGAACGACTCCAGCGCCTCCAATACGTCCTGAACGCGCGAAATCTCCGCCTGAATGTCCTCGCGCCGGCGCGCCAGGACCTCCACCTCCCGCGTGCCGTCGGAGATCATCTTCTCCGCCTCGCGCTCCGCGTCCGCCTTGATCTTTTCGGCCTGGCGGGTGAGCTCGGCCTTCTTCTGCTCGGCCTCCTTGAGCAGCGCTTCCGCCTTCTTCACCGCGGAGATACGGACCTTCGCGGCCTCCGAATTGGCATCCGACAGCAGCTCCTTCGCCTTGGCCTCCGCCTCGGCGCGCTGCTCGGTGGCGGCCTTCACCAGCTTGTCCACCCGTTCGCCGGCGGACTTCATCTGTTCGGCCGCCTCGCGACGCGCCCGTTCGTGGAGCTCCTCGATCTCCGCCTCGGTCCGCGTACGGAGATCCTCCATCCGCTCCCTTATGGCGGTCGCGTCCCCGCGCGCCTCGACCAGCAGGTCGTCCGCGTCCGTCCGGGCCTTCTCCACGAGGGTGTTGCCCTCGACGGTCGCCTCCGCGACGATCCGCTCGGCCTCCTTGCGGGCCGCGCCGACCATCGTGTCGGCCTGCGCCTCCGCCTCGGCGGTCGCCCGCAGCGCCTCCTCCTGCGCCTTCGCGATGAGCTGGTCGGCCTGCTCGGCCGCGTCCGCGCGGCGCCTGGCCGCCGCCTCGCGCGCCTCGTCGACCATCCGGTCCGCCTCGGCCCGCGCCTCGCTGCGCATCCGCTCGGCGGCCGCCTCCGTCTCCGTCCGGTGCCGCTCGGCCTCCGCCCGCATCCGTTCGGCAGCCTGCTGCGCGGAGCCCACGGTCTCGCTCGCCTCGGCCCGCAGCCGCTCGGCCTCGTCCGCCGCCTCGCTCCGCAGCCGCTCCGCCTCGCTCGTCGCCTCCGCCAGCAGCCGCTCCACCCGCTCGGCCGCCTCGGTGCCGATCCGCTCGGCCTCGCCGGTGGCCTCCGCGATGAGCTGGTCCGCCTGCTCGGCGGCATCGGCGCGCCGCTTGTCCGCGGCCTTGCGCGCCTCGTCCAGCACCTGCTCGCCGTCCGCGCGGGCGGCGGCGCGCAACCGCTCGGCCTGCGCCTCGCCGTCGGCCTTGACCTGCTCGGCCTCGCCGCGCAGCCGGACCGCGTCCTGCTCCGCGCTCGCCAGCAGCTCGGCGGCCTCGGCCGTGATGCGCTCGGCCTCGCTCGTCGCCTCGCCGACCAGCCGGTCCGCCTGCGTGGCGGCCTCCGAACGGATGCGGTTGGCGTCCTCGCGGGCCTCCGCCCGCGTCCGCGACGCGTCCTGCTCCGCCGACGCCACCGCGTCGGACGCCTCCGTACGCATCCGCTGGGCGTACTCCGCGCTGTCCGACCTCAGCCGCTCGGACTCGGCGAGGGCGTCCGCCATCGTCCGCTCGGCGAGCGCCTTCGCGGCGTCCGCCTCCTCCTGCGCCCGGGTGCGCACCCGGGCCGCGTCCTCCGCGGCCCGCTCCCGCTCCGCGTACGCGTCGGCGCGGACCCGGTCCGCCTCCTCCTGCGCCTCCGTGCGCGTGCGCTCCGCGGCGTGCTCGGCGGCCGACCGCAGCCCGGCGATCTCCTCCTCGGCCTGCTCCTGGAGCCCGGCCACCGACTCCCGCACCTGCTGCGCCGTCTGCTCGGCCGCCGCGACCATCTCGGTGGCGCGCCGGTCCGCCTCCTCGACCAGCCGCTGGGCCTCGGTCTGCGCCTCCTCGACGCGCTTGCGCGCCGACGCCAGCAGCTCCTCGCTCTGCTCGCGGGCCCGCTGCCGCTCCTGGTCGGCCTCGCCGCGCGCGGCGCCGAGGATCTCCTCCGCCTCGCGCCGGCGCCGGTTGGCCTCCTCCTGCGCGGCCGCCAGCTCCTCGGCGGCCTCGGCCGTGACCCGCTCGGCCGCGGCCTGGGCCTCCGCCCGCACCCGGTCGGCCGACTCCTGCGCCTCGCTGCGGAGCCGCTCGGCCTCCGTGGCGGCCTCGGTGCGGAGCCGTACCGCGTTCTCCTCCGCCTCGGCACGGGTCACCGACGCGTCGGACGCCGCCTCGGTGCGCAGCCGTTCGGCCTCCTGCTCGGCCTGCGCCTGGAGGGTACGGATGCGTTCGGCGGCCTCGGTGCGCTGCCGCTCGGTCTCCTCCGCCGCCTCGCGGCGGATCCGCTCGCCCTCCGCCCGCGCGTCGGCCAGCGCCTGCTCGGCGGTCGTGAGGCGGGCCTCCGCCTCCGAGTGCAGCCGGGCCAGCTCCTCGGCGGCCTCCGCCTGCCGGGCCGCGATGCCCCGCTCGGCGTCCTCGCGCAGCGCGGCGGCGGCCTGCTCGGCCGCGGCCTTCACCGACTCGGCCTGCTCCTCGGCCTCGGTCCGCAGCTGCTCGGCCTCCGCGCGGGTGCGCTCCAGCGTCTCCTCGGCCTGCTTGCGCAGCCCGGTCGCCCGCTCGATCGCCTCCGTGCGCACCCGCTCGCTCTCGGCGGTCGCCGCCGTGCGCAGCTCGTCCGCGTCCGCCTTCGCCTTGGTCAGCAGCTCCTCGGCGGTCCTGGCCGCCTCCTCGATCTGCTGGAGGGCCTCGCGCCGCGCCTCGCCGCGGATGCGCTCGCCCTCGGCGATCGCCTCGGCACGCAGCTGCTCGGCCTCGCCGCGCAGCCGGCGCGCCTCCTCCTGGAGCTCGACCGTCTTGGCGCGGTACTCCTTGGTGTCGTCCTTGGCCGCGCCCTTGAGCTCCTCGGCCGTGTCGTGCGCCTCGGCCCGCAGCCGGTCCGCCTCGGCCTCCGCCTCGCGGCGGATCCGCTCGGCCTCCTCGGTGGCCTTGCGGGTGGTCTCCCGGGCGTCCTCCGACGCCTTGGTCAGGACCTCCTCGGCGGTACGGGCCGCCTTGGCGAGCTGCGCCGCGGAATCCTCGGCCGCCTTCGTACGGGCCTTCTCCGAAGCCTCCGCGACGAGCTTCTCCGCCACCTCGCGGGCGTCGGCGAGCGCCTGCTCGGCCTCCGCCTTGGCGGCCTCGGCCTCCTTGGTGGCCTCCCCGACCAGCCGCGCGATCTCCGCCTTGGCCGTACGGGTGCGCTGCTCGGTCTCCGACTCGGCGGTCGACAGCCGCTTGGCCGCCGCCTCCCGCGCCTCCGCGACGACCTTGTCGGCCTCCGCGCGGGCCTCGCGCAGCCTTTCGTCCGCCTCCTGGAGCCGCTGCTCGGCGGCCCGGCTCAGCTCGGTGGCCTGCTGGCGCGCCTGCTCCGACTCGGCGGTGGTGGCGCTGCGCAGCTGCTCGGCGTGGCTGGTGGCCTCCGCGGCCTGCGTCGACGCGGCGGTCAGCAGCCGCTCGGCGTCCTTGCGGGCGCGCAGCAGGATCGCCTCGGCCTCCGCGCGGGCCGTCTCGGTCTGGGCGCTGAGCCGCTGGCGGGCCTCCTCCGCGAGCCGGGTGGCCTCCGCGCGGGCGGCGGCCAGTGCCTGCTCGGCCTCCGCGCGGGACTCCTCCATCAGGCGGCGGGCCTGCGCCTCGGTGCGGGCCCGCAGCTGCTCCGCCCACGCCACGTTCTCGTTGACGTGCGCCTCGACGGTCCGGCGGCGCTCGGCCAGCTCCTGGTCGAGCTGCTGGCGGCGCTGCACCGCCTCCGCGTGCAACTCGGCCTGCAGCCGGGCCTGGTGCTCGGCGTGCTCCTGGAGGATCCGCTGCGTCTGGGCGCGGGCCTCGCGCAGCTCGCGCTCGGCGTCCGACCGCAGCTGCTCGGCCTGGATCTGGGCGTTGCGCAGCAGCTGTTCGGCCTGGTAGCCGATGTCCGCGCTGTCGTACGCGGGCCGGGTCGCGATGGTGCGGCGCGCCTCGTGGAGCTTGGCGCGCAAGACCTCGACCTGGTAACCGAGGTCCTCGGCGTGCTGGACGGCCTTCTCCCGCTCGGTCTTCAGCCGGTCCATCTCGGCTTCGAACCGCGAAAGGTGGTCGTCAGCCCGGTGGCTCTCCTGGCGTTCGTAGCCCCGCACTGCGCGGTCCCATCCGTCCCCTGGTCGCAACTCTCTTGTACGAGCACCGTTCGCCGGGCGAACGGCCCCCCGGGGAATGGTGTCAGATCCAACGCCGGGGACGCGGCGCGGCCCCGGTCCGTCCCCGGCCCGGAGCCGCCCACTCTACCGGGCCAGGAATCCGGAGGTCAGTGCTCCGCTGAGGACGGGTCAGCGGACGTCACCAGTTCCGTGAGGACCCCGTGGCAGTCCTTCGGGTGCAGGAAGGTGATCCGCGACCCCATGGAGCCGATGCGGGGCTCCTCGTACAGCACGCGCACCCCCTTCTCCCGGATGGCCGCGGCGTCCCCGTCCACGTCCGCCGTGCCGAACGCGATGTGGTGGACGCCCTCGCCGTTCTTGGCCAGCCACTTCCCGACCGCGGAGTCCTCGCGGGTGGGCTCCAGCAGCTGGAGGTAGGAGGCGCCGCCGTCGGACGTCTCATTGATCTTGAGCATGGCCTCGCGCACGCCCTGCTCTTCGTTGACCTCGGTGTGGAAGACCTCGAACCCGTACGTGGCACGGTAGAACTCGACGGTCTTGTCGAGGTCGAAACAGGCGATCCCGATGTGGTCGATTCGCGTCAGCATGGGAACAGTGCAGCGCCGAAGGTGGTGGTTACGCAACGTGCGCGCGATCACACCGGCTGGCCGGTGACCCGGGCCAGTACCGCTCAGTACATTGGCAGTAAACCCTCGTTCACTCCTCAGCCCCAGGCTGGAAGGGGATCGTGCCTCATGTCTGGAACGACCGGTACCACCTCAGTCATCGTCGCGGGCGCACGCACGCCCATGGGCCGGCTGCTCGGCTCGCTGAAGTCCTTCTCGGGCGCCGACCTGGGCGGCTTCGCCATCAAGGCCGCCCTCGACCGGGCCGGCATCGGCGGTGACCAGGTGCAGTACGTGATCATGGGCCAGGTGCTGCAGGCCGGCGCCGGGCAGATCCCCGCCCGTCAGGCCGCCGTCAAGGCCGGCATCCCGATGAACGTCCCGGCGCTCACCGTCAACAAGGTCTGCCTCTCCGGGCTCGACGCCATCGCGCTCGCGGACCAGCTGATCCGCGCGGGCGAGTTCGACGTGATCGTCGCCGGCGGCCAGGAGTCCATGACGAACGCGCCGCACGCGCTGCCGAAGTCCCGCGAGGGCTTCAAGTACGGCGCCATCGAGATGCTCGACACCATGGCGCACGACGGCCTCACCGACCCGTTCGAGGGCATCGCCATGGGCGAGTCCACCGAGAAGCGCAACACCCACCTCGGCATCGCCCGCGCGGAGCAGGACGAGATCGCCGCGCTGTCCCACCAGCGCGCCGCCGCCGCGCAGAAGAACGGCATCTTCGAGGCCGAGATCACCCCGGTCGAGATCCCGCAGCGCAAGGGCGACCCCGTCATCTGCGCCAAGGACGAGGGCATCCGGGCGGACACCACGGTCGAGTCCCTGAGCAAGCTGCGCCCCGCCTTCGCCAAGGACGGCACCATCACGGCCGGCACGGCCTCGCAGATCTCCGACGGTGCCGCGGCCGTCGTCGTGATGAGCAAGGCCAAGGCCGAGGAGCTCGGTCTGGACTGGATCGCCGAGATCGGCGCCCACGGCAACGTGGCCGGACCGGACAACTCGCTGCACTCGCAGCCGTCCAACGCGATCGTCCACGCCCTGAAGAAGGAGGGCCTGGACGTCTCCGACCTCGACCTGATCGAAATCAACGAGGCGTTCGCGGCGGTCGCCGTACAGTCAATGAAGGATCTCGGCGTGACCCCCGAAAAGGTGAACGTCAACGGTGGCGCCATCGCCCTCGGGCACCCGATCGGCATGTCGGGCGCCCGGCTCGTCCTCCACCTGGCCCTGGAGCTCAAGCGGCGCGGCGGCGGAGTCGGCGCGGCGGCGCTGTGCGGCGGCGGCGGCCAGGGTGACGCGCTGATCCTCCGCGTCCCCGGCAACGGCAAGTAAACCGGCCTGACGGCCCGGCCCGTAAGGAGCTCTGTACGTGATGGTGGACGTCCCCGCACTGGTCGCCCAGGCACGGGAGGGCCGGCCGCGGGCCGTGGCCCGGCTGATCTCGCTCGTGGAGGGTGCGTCCCCGCAGCTCCGTGAGGTGATGGCGGCGCTCGCGCCGCTGACGGGCGGGGCGTACGTCGTCGGCCTGACCGGCTCGCCCGGTGTCGGCAAGTCGACGTCGACGTCGGCCCTGGTCACCGCGTACCGGCGGGCCGGCAAGAGGGTCGGCGTCCTGGCCGTCGACCCGTCCTCGCCCTTCAGCGGGGGCGCGCTGCTCGGCGACCGCGTCCGGATGTCGGAGCACGCCTCCGACCCGGGCGTCTACATCCGCTCCATGGCCACCCGCGGCCACCTGGGCGGCCTCGCCTGGGCCGCGCCGCAGGCGATCCGGGTCCTGGACGCGGCCGGCTGCGACGTGGTCCTGGTCGAGACGGTCGGCGTCGGGCAGTCGGAGGTCGAGATCGCCTCCCAGGCGGACACGTCCGTGGTGCTGCTCGCGCCCGGCATGGGCGACGGCATCCAGGCGGCCAAGGCGGGCATCCTGGAGATCGGCGACGTGTACGTCGTCAACAAGGCCGACCGCGACGGCGCCGACGCCACGGCGCGCGAGCTCAACCACATGCTGGGCCTCGGCGAGGCCCGCGGGCCGGGCGACTGGCGGCCGCCGATCGTCAAGACGGTGGCGGCGCGCGCCGAGGGCGTCGACGAGGTCGTCGAGGCGCTGGAGAAGCACCGCGCCTGGATGGAGGAGCGGGGCGTCCTGGCGGAGCGCCGCCGGGCGCGGGCCGCGCGCGAGGTCGAGACCATCGCGGTCACGGCTCTGCGTGAACGCATCGGCGACCTCCACGGCGACCGCCGCCTCGGCACCCTCGCGGAGCGCATCGTCTCGGGCACGCTGGACCCGTACGCGGCGGCGGACGAACTGGTGGCGGGCCTGACGGGTCAGTAGGACCCGTCTTCCGGCTCCCCGCCGGACCCGTCCGGCGGGGAGCCGGGACGGACTGTGCAGCCGGTTCCCGGGCGGTCGCCCCCGCGCCGGGTGCCGCCCGGCGCGGGCTGCCGGCGGCACCGGCCACCCGGGGCAGGAGGCGTCAGTCCTCGTCGGAGCCGGCGTCGGCGTCCGCGTCCCGCTCGTCGTCCTGCTCCTTGTCCTGGACCGCCTTCGCGGCCTTCGCGGTCTTCGCGTCGACCGTCCAGTCCTGGACCGTGCCGTCCTTCGTCAGCAGCTCGACGTCCCACGCCTTCGCGCCGTCGTCGTCCAGCTCCAGCGAGGTCACCGTGCCGTGGCCCGCGACGGCCCGCAGCGCCTCGGCGGCCGTGACCCCGGTGCCCCGGACGGCGTCCCGCGCCTCCTCGGCGTCGGAGGAGGCGTCCGCGGCGTCGTCGCGGTCGTCGGACTGCGCCACCGCGTGGTGCGGCTGCGACGGGGCCTCGTCGGCCGCGGCGAACGCCGCCGCCGTGCCGCCGGTGGCCAGGGCCGCCGCGGTGACCGTCGCGATGATGAGGTTGCGCTTCATGGGAGGGGCCTCCAGGGAGGTTCGGTTCCTTCGGTACGCGACCCACCCTGCGCCCCGGTGCCTGAAGGCGGGCTGAAGCCGCCTGAAGGCCTCTTCAGGTTCCGTTTGCGACCCTGAACCCATGCGCCTGTTGATCGTGGAGGACGAGAAGCGGCTCGCCCTGTCCCTCGCCGCCGGGCTGCGCGCCGAAGGGTTCGCCGTGGACGTGGTCCACGACGGGCTCGAAGGGCTGCACCGGGCCGGGGACGGAGCGTACGACCTGGTGGTCCTCGACATCATGCTGCCCGGCATGAACGGCTACCGCGTCTGCGCGGCGCTGCGGGCCGCCGGGCACGACGTGCCGATCCTGATGCTTACCGCCAAGGACGGCGAGTACGACGAGGCCGAGGGCCTCGACACCGGGGCCGACGACTACCTCACCAAGCCGTTCTCGTACGTCGTCCTCGTCGCCCGCGTCAAGGCCCTGCTGCGGCGCCGCGGCCGCACCGCGTCCCCCGTGCTGCGGGCCGGGGCCCTCACCGTCGACACCGCGAGCCGCCGCGTCCTGCTGGACGGCGCGGAGGTGGGCCTCACCACGAAGGAGTTCTCCGTCCTGGAGCAGCTGGCCCTGCGGCCGGGCGAGGTCGTGTCGAAGGCGGAGATCCTGGAGCACGTCTGGGACTTCGCGTACGAGGGCGACCCGAACATCGTCGAGGTGTACGTGAGCACGCTGCGGCGCAAGCTGGGCGCGCGGACCATCCGCACCGTGCGCGGCGCCGGCTACCGCCTGGAGGACCGGTGAGGCACCCGCTGCGCTCCGTCCGCGCCCGTACCGCCCTCGGCGCCACCCTCGTCGTGGCGGTCGCGCTCGTCGGCGCGGGCTTCGCGCTGCTCGCGGTGCTGCGCGCCAACCTCGTCGACCAGGCCGAGCTCCAGGCGACGGTCTCGGCCCGCTCGGTCGCCTCGCAGATCGCCGACGGCAGGCCGCCGGACCGGCTGGACCTGCCCGACGACACCGAGGAGCACCCGGTGCAGGTCGTGGACGAGGACGGTCGTGTCGTCGCGGTCGGGGACGACATCGAGGCCATCACCGGCACCGGCAGCCCGGGGACGACGGCGGTCGCGCCGCGTCCCGGCGAGGACGGCGGGGCGGGACCGGACACCGGGGAGGTCTCCGACGACGTCGCGTACTCGAAGGGCGACGTCACCGTCGACGGCGACACCGCCACGTACCGCTTCGCCGCCGTCCGGGCCTCCGGGCCGCGGGGCGGCGAGGTCACCGTGTACGCCGGCGCGCCGCTGACCACCGAGACGGCCACGGTCTCCGGTGTGCGGGACGCCATGCTCGGCACGCTGCCGGTGCTGCTCGCGGTGGTCGCCGCCGTGACCTGGCTGGTCACCCGGCGGGCGCTGAAGCCCGTGGAGGGCATCCGCAGCGAGATGGCGGCGATCACGGCGTCGGAGGACCTCTCGCGCCGCGTGCCCGAGCCCGGCACCCACGACGAGGTGGCGCGGCTGGCCCGTACGACCAACGAGACGCTGGCGGCGCTGGAGGCATCCGTCGAGCGGCAGCGGCGGTTCGTCGCGGACGCCTCGCACGAACTGCGCAGCCCCATCGCGAGCCTGCGCACCCAGCTGGAGGTGGGCGCGGCGCACCCCGGGCTGCTGGACCTCCCCGGCGCGGTCGCCGACACCGTGCGGCTCCAGCGGCTGGCGGCGGACCTGCTGCTGCTGGCCCGTCTGGACGCGGGGGAGCGGCCGGGGCGGACCCGCTTCGACCTGGCCGAGCTGGTGCGGCAGGAGGTGTCCCAGCGGGCGGGGGACCGCGTACCGGTCCGGGTCGAGGCCGAGCGCGCCGAGCTCGGCGGCTCGCGCCCCCAGCTCGCGCGGGTCCTCGCGAACCTGCTCGACAACGCCCAGCGGCACGCGGCCGCCCGGGTGACGGTCACCGTCCGCACCGCCGGACGGGACGCCGTGCTGACCGTCGAGGACGACGGGGCGGGCGTGCCGGAGGCCGAGCGGGAGCGGATCTTCGAGCGGTTCGTCCGGCTGGACGACGCCCGCAGCCGGGACGAGGGCGGCGCGGGCCTGGGCCTCGCGATCGCCCGTGACATCGCCGTACGCCACGGCGGCACCCTCGCGGCCCGCCGGTCCCCCTCCGGCGGCGCGATGCTGGAGCTGCGGGTGCCGCGGGACTCCGCGGACACCGCTTAGGTGGTGTCGTGCCGGTCACGCCGGGCTCGCGACGCCCGGCACCGAACGCCGCTCACCGATCCGGCCTGATCGGCAGGACCTCCTAGGGCTTGCCGCGCAGGCCCCGCAGCTGTTCGGCGATGGGGTGCAGCGAGTCGTGCAGCTGGTGGAGCGCGTCCGGGTTCAGCAGGTCGATGAAGTGCTTGCGCACCGACTCGACGTGGTGCGGGGCGACCTTCCGCATGGTCTCCATGCCGTGGTCGGTGAGGACCGCGTACAGCCCGCGCCGGTCCGACTCGCAGTTCTCCCGGCGCACCAGTCCGGCGTTCTCCATCCTGGTGATCTGGTGGGACAGGCGGCTCTTGGACTGAAGCGTCGCCGCCGCCAGGTCGCTCATCCGCATCCGCCGCTCGAGTGACTCCGAGAGGTTCACCAGGATCTCGTAGTCGTTGATGGTCAGTCCGAACGGCTGGAGGTCCTTCTCCAACTGGTACGTCAGCAGCCTGTTCACGTCCAGGTACGTGCGCCAGGCGCGCTGCTCGGCATCGGTCAGCCAGGGGATGGCCGTCTCGGTCTCCATGTATGGATTCTACCTAAGAAGTTGAATGCTGGACGAAATGAGGTCGGTGACGCCGGGCAGCCCCGGCCCCCCGTCCCCGGGGTCTGTGTACCCGCACTACAAGGGCGCAGACGTTCGAGGACGTCACACTCCGCAGACTACCGCTCACAGCCCGAAGCGACGCTGGAGGTCCCCCAGCTGACCGGGAAGGCGCGGTGCGGAACCGTGCTGACCGTGGCCGGATCCATGCGTTCCGCCCGGTACGCCCGGCTCGTGCGGCACCGCCCCCGTCGCCTGCTCGGGCATCAGCGCCTCCGTCGACTGGAGCAGCACCGTCCCCGCCCCCGCGAACTCGAACTGGTGCTCCTCGCCGGACGCCCCGCCGATCCCCGTCAGCTGCCGCAGCCCGCCCAGGACGCCCGTCATGTAGCCGTGGTCGTAGTGGTGGCACGGCGAGGGGCAGTCCGCCCAGCCCACCAGCGCCTGCGGATCCACCCGCAGCGGCGGCTCCATGAACACCACGGGCCCGTTCGACGCGGCCACGAACTTGCCCGTGCCGAGCAGGGTCAGGAACCCCGGCACGATCGACTGCTTCAGCGCCAGGGTGGGCTGGTACGCCAGCAGGTTCCCGGCCCGGATGGTCAGGTTCCCCTCGTCCAGGTCGAACGAGTTCACGTCGAAGGCGCGGTCCGCCAGCAGCATCTTGCCGCTGCCCTCCGCCACCACCCAGTCGCTCGCGTGCAGCGGGGAGTGGAAACTCGTCCGGATCAGCCGCTCCAGGCGTCCGTGGCCGATGCCGTTGAAGTCGATCCGCCCGTAGTAGGCGATCATCTTCCCCTTCTGCAGGAACCACTGGGAGCCCTTCAGCTCCACGCAGAAGGTGTACGGATTGACGTTGTCGTCGCTCGGCAGCGTGACGGGATCGAAAACGACGGGCGTGCTCACAGCTTCTCCTCCGACGCCTGGACGTACACCGCACCACTGCCGCTCAGCTCCAGCTGGAACGCCTCGCCCGAGCCGCGCCCCACCATGTCGCGCCAGCCCAGGGCGGTGGAGAGCTTGTTGCGCACGTCGCCGTGGTGCGCGACGTACGCCTGCGGGTCGACGTGGACCGGCCGCCCGGGGGTGATCGGCAGCTCGATGACCCCGCCGTGCGCCATCACCGCGACCGCGCCGTGGCCCTTCAGGGTCGTCGTGAACAGCCCCTGGCCGGTGACCTGACCGCGCACCATGCCCATGACGCCGCCCTGCGCGCCCAGGAACATCGTGCCCTGCTCCAGCGTCCCGTCGAAGGCCAGCAGCCGGTCCGCCTCCACGTACAGGGTGTCGCCGGACAGCTGGATCACCTGGATGTGGTGGCCGCCGTGCCCGAACATCACGGTGCCCCGGCCCTCGACCGTCATCAGCGGCGTCGCCTCGCCGGCCACCCGGCGCCCGATCATCGACATCAGGCCGCCCTGGCCGCCGGCCATGTTCGGCGTGAAAGTGACGTCGCCGCGGTACGCGAGCATCGCGCCCCGCTGGCTGAACATCTTCTGGCCGGGCGCGATCGTCGCCTCGACCATCTTCGCGTTGACCTCGCGGAACGGCATCAGATGTCCCCCCCGACGGTGTTGCGCTCGCTCGGCTGGACGTAGACCAGCCCGTCGCCCTCGAAGCGGATCTGGAACGCCTCGCCGCCGCCCTCGCCCAGAAACGTGCGGAACGTCACACCGGACTGGAAGCTCTGCCGGAGGTCGCCCTGGTGGGCGACGTACGCGCCGGGGTCCACCGACAGCGGGTACTGCGGTGTCACCCGCAGCACCACGGCCGGTCCGTGCGACATGATCGCGGCCTGCCCCGAGCCCTCGACGGTCGTCGTGAACAGCCCGGTCCCGGTCGCCCCGCCGCGCAGACCGGTGAAGCTCGTGCCGGTGCGCAGCCCGCCGTCGGCGCACAGCAGGTTGCTGGCCTCCACGAAGAGCTTGTCCCCGTGCAGCGCGACCAGGTTTATCTCGCTCGCCCGGTCGGCGAAGTAGCAGGTGCCCTGCCCCTTCACCTCCATCATTTCCATCTGTTCGCCGGTGAGCCGCCGGGTGACCATCCCGCGCAGGCCCTCACCCCCGCCGGACATCTTCTTGAAGGCCATCTGGCCGTCGTACGCGACCATCGAGCCGTTCTTCGCTCTGACGGAGTCGCCGGTCATGTCGACGGCGAGCACTTTGCTGCCCTGGAGTCGGAACGTTGCCACGCGACGACGGTAACCGGTGGCCCCCGGCCGGGACAGGGCCACCGGGTGGATCCCCACCCTGGTAACGGACTGGCAAAGTCGCCTGCCACAATGGTCCGGACCCGCTTGTGCGGCGATTCACAAGATCGCCGCGCATCGCTCACGACGAAGGTGCTGCCTCGTGGACATCAAGACCGCCTCCTCCCTCCACCGCCTCCGCCTGGTCTCCGCGCCGGAGGCCGTCTCGTTCCTCCTGCTGCTGGTCTGCTCGGTGCTCAAGCGCACGACGGAGTTCAACGCGGTCCCGGTCATGGGTGCCGTCCACGGCGTGCTCTTCATCCTGTACGTGCTCTTCTGGCTCGACGCCTGGAACCGCACCAAGTGGGACGTGAAGACGGCCGCCGTCTACTTCCTCCTCTCCGTGGTGCCCTTCGGCGGCTTCTTCGCCGACCGCAAGCTCAAGCGCGCCGCCGACGACGCCGTCATCGCCTCCCGGGCCCGCCGCGAAGGGGCGGTGAACGCGTGATCGTCGCCTTCTCCGTCACCCCCCTCGGCGTCGGCGAGGACGTCGGCGAGTACGTCGCCGATGCCGTGCGCGTCGTCCGCGAGTCCGGGCTCCCGAACCGCACGGACGCGATGTTCACCTCCGTCGAGGGCGAGTGGGACGAGGTCATGGACGTCGTCAGGCGCGCCGTCGCGGCCGTGGAGGCGCGGGCGCCGCGCGTCTCGCTCGTCCTGAAGGCGGACATCCGGCCGGGCGTCACCGACGGCCTGACCTCCAAGGTCGAGACGGTGGAGCGCCACCTGTCGGCCTGACCGGGACCGGCCCGGGTACCGAAAAGCGAGACGGGGCTGACCAGCATGTGACCACTCGGTAAGGTCGGTCCCGTGCCCAAGCCGCTCAGTCTCCCGTTCGACCCCATCGCCCGCGCCGACGAACTCTGGCAGCAGCGGTGGGGGCCCGTGCCCTCGATGGCGGCGATCACCTCGATCATGCGCGCCCACCAGATCCTGCTCGCCGAGGTCGACGCCGTGGTCAAGCCGTACGGGCTGACCTTCGCGCGGTACGAGGCGCTGGTGCTGCTCACCTTCTCCAAGGCGGGCGAACTGCCGATGTCCAAGATCGGCGAACGGCTGATGGTGCATCCCACCTCGGTGACCAACACCGTCGACCGCCTGGTGCGCTCCGGCCTGGTCGCCAAGCGCCCCAACCCCAACGACGGCCGCGGCACCCTCGCCTCCATCACCGACAAGGGCCGTGAGGTCGTCGAGGACGCCACCCGCGACCTGATGGCGATGGACTTCGGGCTCGGCGTGTACGACGGCGAGGAGTGCGCGGAGATCTTCGCGATGCTGCGGCCGCTGCGGATCGCCGCGCACGACTTCGACGAGAAGTAGGCCGGGGGCGGGTCAGCGCGCCTCCCCGGCGACGCGGGGGTGATCCCACCATGCACGTGCAGAGCACGAGCAGCATGAGGTGCTCCCCGCCCGAGCGGGGGTTCGGCGAGCGGTTACGCTCGAACGCATGAAACGAAGCGTGCTGACCCGCTACCGAGTGATGGCCTACGTCACCGCCGTCATGCTGCTCCTGCTCTGCACCTGCATGGTGGCGAAGTACGGGTTCGACACGGGCGAGGACGTGACCTTCATGGTCTCCCAGGCCCACGGTGTCCTCTACATCATCTACCTGGTCTTCGCCTTCGACCTGGGGTCCAAGGCGAAGTGGCCGTTCGGCAAGCTGCTGTGGATCCTGCTCTCCGGCACGATCCCCTTCGCCGCCTTCTTCGTCGAGCGCACGGTCGTCCGCGACGTCGAGCCGCTGCTCGCCGGCGCCGCAGCGCCCCGGCCCGCCGAGGCGTAACCTCCCCGACCGCCGTGCGCCACGTTGCGTACGGCGGTCAGCCATCGACATTTACTAGGACGTCCTAGTAAATTCGAAGGTATGGACGCTGACGCCATCGAGGAAGGCCGCCGACGCTGGCAGGCCCGCTACGACGCCGCCCGCAAGCGCGACGCCGACTTCACCACGCTCTCCGGCGACCCCGTTGAGCCCGTCTACGGGCCCCGGCCCGGCGACACCTACGACGGCTTCGAGCGGATCGGCTGGCCCGGTGAGTACCCCTTCACCCGCGGCCTGTACCCGACCGGCTACCGGGGCCGCACCTGGACCATCCGCCAGTTCGCCGGGTTCGGCAACGCGGAGCAGACCAACGAGCGCTACAAGATGATCCTCGGCAACGGCGGTGGCGGCCTGTCCGTCGCCTTCGACATGCCGACCCTGATGGGCCGCGACTCCGACGACCCCCGCTCGCTCGGCGAGGTCGGCCACTGCGGCGTCGCCATCGACTCCGCCGCCGACATGGAGATCCTCTTCAAGGACATCCCCCTCGGCGACGTCACGACGTCGATGACGATCAGCGGCCCCGCCGTCCCCGTCTTCTGCATGTACCTCGTCGCCGCCGAACGCCAGGGCGTCGACCCGGGCGTGCTCAACGGCACCCTGCAGACGGACATCTTCAAGGAGTACATCGCCCAGAAGGAGTGGCTCTTCCAGCCCGAGCCCCACCTGCGCCTGATCGGCGACCTGATGGAGCACTGTGCGGCCGGCATCCCCGCGTACAAGCCGCTCTCCGTCTCCGGCTACCACATCCGCGAGGCCGGTGCGACGGCCGCGCAGGAGCTGGCGTACACGCTCGCCGACGGCTTCGGGTACGTGGAACTCGGCCTGAGCCGCGGCCTGGACGTGGACGTCTTCGCGCCCGGCCTGTCCTTCTTCTTCGACGCGCACGTCGACTTCTTCGAGGAGATCGCCAAGTTCCGCGCCGCCCGCCGCATCTGGGCCCGCTGGATGAAGGAGGTCTACGGCGCCAAGACCGACAAGGCGCAGTGGCTGCGCTTCCACACCCAGACCGCCGGCGTCTCCCTCACCGCTCAGCAGCCGTACAACAACGTCGTCCGCACGGCGGTCGAGGCGCTCGCGGCGGTCCTCGGCGGCACCAACTCCCTGCACACCAACGCCCTGGACGAGACCCTCGCCCTGCCCAGTGAGCAGGCCGCCGAGATCGCCCTGCGCACGCAGCAGGTGCTGATGGAGGAGACCGGCGTCGGCAACGTCGCCGACCCGCTGGGCGGCTCCTGGTACGTCGAGCAGCTCACCGACCGCATCGAGGCGGACGCCGAGAAGATCTTCGAGCAGATCAAGGAACGCGGTCTGCGCGCGCACCCCGACGGGCAGCACCCCATCGGGCCGATCACCTCCGGGATCCTGCGCGGCATCGAGGACGGCTGGTTCACCGGTGAGATCGCCGAGTCCGCCTTCCGCTACCAGCAGTCGCTGGAGAAGGGCGACAAGAGGGTCGTCGGCGTCAACGTGCACACCGGTTCCGTCACCGGCGACCTGGAGATCCTGCGGGTCAGCCACGAGGTGGAGCGCGAGCAGGTGCGCCTGCTCGCCGACCGCCGGGCGCGGCGCGACGACGCGCGGGTACGGGCGTCGCTGGACGCCATGCTCGACGCCGCCCGCAGCGGTGCCAACATGATCGAGCCCATGCTGGAGGCCGTCCGCGCGGAGGCCACGCTCGGCGAGATCTGCGACGCGCTGCGCGACGAGTGGGGCACGTACACCGAGCCGGCGGGCTTCTGACCGGGTGGGCCGGGTGCCTCCGCCTTGCGCGCGGAGCACCCGGCCCCCACCGGGCGAAACTCCGTCGCGCCCGGGGCACGGCCGTTGCATGCTGGGCGCATGCAGCTCACCATCCGGGACGCCACCGCCGGCGACTGGCCCGCCATCCGGCCCTTCTTCCGGGCGATCGTCGCCGCGGGGGACACCTTCACCTACCCCCTCGACCTGAGCGACGAGCAGGGCCGCGCATGGTGGCTGCTTCCCGCCCCGAACCGTACGGTCGTCGCTGTCGACGACGCCACGGGGACGGTCGTCGGCACGGCGAAGATGAACAACAACCAGGGCGGGAACGGCGCGCACATCGCCAGCGCCAGCTACATGGTCGACCCGGCCCACGGCGGGCGCGGCGTCGGGCGGGCCCTGGTCGAGGAGTCGCTGCGGTGGGCCCGGGCCGCCGGCTTCCGGGGCATGCAGTTCAACGCGGTCGTCGAGACCAACGCCCACGCCGTACGGCTCTACGAATCGCTGGGCTTCCGCATCATCGGCACGGTCCCGGAGGGCTTCCGCCACCCCGAGCGCGGATACGTCGGCCTGCACATCATGTACCGGCCGCTGTAGGGCAGCGGGGCCCCGGGGCCGCGCAGGCAGGGGCGGGGACTCAGGTCTGCGCGGCCGCGGCGAGGCCGCCCAGCAGCAGCGCGGTGAAGCGCTGCACCCACTGGGCGTCGACCGGCTCGGCGCTCACCAGAGCCCGGTGGACCACCGCGCCCGCGATCACGTCGAAGATCAGGTCGTCGGTGCCGGCCATCGGACCGGGTCCCGCGGGCAGCTCGCCGCGGGCCTGGGCGCGCCGGCGGCCCTCCTGGACGAGGCGCTTCTGCCGCTCGACGATCGAGGTGCGGATCCGTTCGCGCAGCGGTTCGTCGCGGGTCGACTCGGCGATCACCGCCATCAGGGCCGTCTTGGTCTCGGGCCGTTCGAGGAGCGCTGCGAACTGGAGGACCACGCCTTCGATGTCCGCCGTCAGACTGCCGCGGTCGGGCAGCTGCAGCTCGTCGAAGAGGACCGCGACCGCGTCCACCACCAGCTCGTTCTTGCCGGCCCAGCGCCGGTAGAGGGTGGTCTTGGCGACGCCGGCGCGGGTGGCGACGTCGCTCATCGTCAGCTTGGACCAGCCCAGCTCGACGAGCGCGGCGCGGGTGGCCTCCAGGATCGCGGTGTCGGCCGCGGCGCTGCGGGGCCGTCCGGCACGGCTTCGAGGGCTCGTACGGCTGCACATGACGCCCGACCATACCGGCGAGTAGGTTGCGCCGCCCGCCGCCGTTCGTGTGATCGAGTTCACCGCGGGGGTCTCGCCCTGACCCGCCTCCTGCCATTACGCTACGACCTGTAGCGAAAGGCCGCCCGAGCGGCCCCAGCGACAACCACGCACTGGCGCCGAGGTGGGGACCCGGCGCCGCTACGAAACGGGTGAAGACGGGCGCGCAGCCGCATTCCGGCCGCGCTCGGACAGCGGCGTGCGCCGTGACTTACCGGTTCTTACCGGTTACGACCGCGGAAGGGGGAGGATGTACCCATGCAGCCTAGGAACATGTCCATGAGCGGCGTCGTCGACCTCGCCGCGGTGAAGGCGGCCGGAGAGGCCAAGGCGAAGGCGGAGAAGGCGCGGGCCGAGGCCGCCCGGCACGGCGGCAGCGCGGCGGTGTCCCCGTCCGCGCTGGTGATCGACGTCGACGAGGCCGGCTTCGAGCGCGACGTCATCCAGCGCTCGGCCGAGGTACCGGTCGTCCTCGACTTCTGGGCCGAGTGGTGCGAGCCCTGCAAGCAGCTCGGTCCTCTGCTGGAGCGGCTGGCCGTCGAGTACAACGGCCGCTTCCTGCTGGCGAAGATCGACGTCGACGCCAACCAGATGCTGATGCAGCAGTTCGGGATCCAGGGCATCCCGGCCGTCTTCGCGGTGGTCGCCGGCCAGGCGCTGCCGCTCTTCCAGGGCGCGGCCCCGGAGGCCCAGATCCGGCAGACGCTGGACCAGCTGATCCAGGTCGGCGAGCAGCGCTTCGGCCTCACCGGCCTCACCGTCGACCCGGACGGCGAGGGCGCCGCGGCGCCGGCCGCCCCGGTCCGGCCGGCCGGCCCGTACGACGCGCTGCTGGAGGCGGCGGCGCAGGCGCTGGACGCCAACGACTTCGCCGGCGCCGTCCAGGCGTACAAGAACGTCCTGGTGGACGATCCGGCCAATGTCGAGGCGAAGCTGGGGCTCGCGCAGGCGGAGCTGCTGGGCCGAGTGCGGGACATGGACCCGCAGCAGGTCCGCAAGAACGCCGCGGACGACCCCGCCGACGTCCAGGCCCAGCTGGCCGCGGCCGACCTCGATCTGGTCGGCGGGCACGTGCAGGACGCTTTCGGCCGTCTCGTCGAGACGGTCCGGCGCACGGCGGGCGAGGACCGGGACACCGCGCGGCTGCGGCTGCTGGAGCTGTTCGAGGTGATCGGCCCCGAGGACCCGCGCGTCCAGGCGGCCCGTTCGGCGCTGGCGAGGGTGCTCTTCTGAGGCACCGCCCGGCCGGGGCGAAGGGCCCCGAACCGGCGGGAGAGTGACGGAACGCGGCCGCGTTTTACCAAAACTTGGTAATCGCGGCCGCTGTTACTTCCAGTAAAGCAACGCCCTCCTTATGTCCGCCTTTCAGCGGCGAAATCACCTTCTGTCGAACCGGGTGGTAGCACCCTGAGTGCCCGCCCGACGCCACCCCGTCGTACCGCGGTTATCCAGCCGTTACTAGTGGGTAACGAACCCCCTTGTGCCCCGCCGCGGAATGGACCACGATCGGCGACGCTCGGTCCAATCCCGTACCACCCCGGCGAACCGCCGGGCCACGGGCCTGGGTCCCCACCGAGCCGGCCGGCGGCAGCACGGGCGCCGGCCGAGGACAGGGGGGTTCCTGCCGACCGGCAGGGCCTGTCCGATCAGGTTGCGCGAAGGCGTGGCCAGTGGTTGTCGCTCGGGGGTGATCGCCGGTGTTCGGACGCGGCTCGCGCCTGATCCACGGGCGCTCTCCTTCCCGAGGACGTAGCACTTCTCCCATCCCAGGACGGGCCGACGGCCCTTTTGGAGATGTACGTCCGAGAAGGAGGAATCTATGAAGTCCCAGGTTCGCGGTGGGACCAGATGGAAGCGGTTCGCCGTTGTCATGGTGCCGAGCGTGGCCGCGACGGCCGCGATAGGCATCGGTATGGCGCAGGGCGCGCTCGCCGCGTCGTTCAGCATCTCCGGCCAGGAGTTCAAGGTTAAGGCCAAGGAACTCGAGGGCTACGACTTCGTCCAGTACGGCAGCGTGGCGCACGGCAAGGACCTCGAAGGCAAGGACTTCGCGGACCCGGTCGGTGTCTCGGGCTTCAGCGAGGCCTACATCACCGACATGTGCCAGTCGGTCGTCACGCCGAAGGTGCCCTTCCTCGGCAACGTCAGCCTGGAGCTGCGGGCCGGCACGCCGGGTCACGACCGCGTCTACGCCAAGGACATCTACCTGGATGTCTCGGAGCTGGACGCCGACGCCGAGTTCAGCAACATCGACATCGGTGTTGCCGCGGGCTCCCTGAAGAACCCGGGCGTCCAGCCCGGTACGCAGGCGAACCCGTACGGCTTCTCGCAGCGTGCCAAGAAGGCCGTCCTGAAGAACGTCGAGCAGAAGGCCTGGGCCACCACGGCCGGCACCTTCAAGCTCAGCGGTCTGAAACTGCGCCTGCACCAGGGCGTCAAGGAGTGCTTCTAGCACGGACCTGACGGGGCGGGGATCGCGCGACGGCCCCCGCCCCGCTCGGGCCACTTCACCACCTTTCACAGCAACACCGCTTCCAGGGAGCTGTTTTCCATGAGCGCCGAGTCCACTGGATCCCGCGGATTCACCTACTGGCGGCTTCGCTTCCGGGCCTGGCGTGGCAACCGGCCCTTCTGGGCGGGACTGTTCACTCTGCTGGGCAGCGTGCCGATCGCCTACCTCCCGTACGCCGACGTCCGGCTCGGCAACGTCACGATCGCCATGGCGACCACGGCCGGCGCCGGATCGCTCATCATCGGTCTGCTGCTGGCCACGCTCGGCCTGACGATGTGGTTCCACTCCATCGTCCGCGTCTTCGCCGGTGTGGCCGCCATCATCCTGGGGCTCGTGTCGCTGCCCATCTCCAACATCGGCGGCTTCCTCGTGGGGTTCCTCTGCTCGCTGATCGGCGGTGCGCTCTCCATCTCGTGGGCCCCCGGCGTTCCCCGGGACGAAGCCGGTGAGGACGAGGGAGTGGGCGCGGCTCCGGTGCCCGAGGACGCCACGGCCGCCGCCGTACCCGGGCAGCGGCCCGAGGGCGGGACGGACCCGCACGTGACCGAAGCGACGACCCAGGCCAACGGCGGGAGGAACAGTGCGGGGTGACGACACGCAGTCGGAGACGACGGGGGGCGACGGCACTCTGGCAAGAAGGGGGCCGCGTCACGCGGCCCCGAAGAAGTCGCTGCGGACCAGGATCCAGGCCCCCGCGGGCAAGGCGATAGCCCTGGCGGCGATGCCCACCGCCGTCCTCGTCGGCCTCGGCCTCACGCCCAAGCTGGCCCTCGCCGACGAGAAGGACATCCCCTTCGCGCCCGGTCCGTGCGTGACCCGGTCCGACGAGCCGCAGGAGACGGACGAGCAGGCGAAGCCGTCGCCGTCCGGCTCGGTCGCGCCCGAGCCGTCGGCGAGCGCCGGCGACCCGGCCGGCAGCGGTGACGGGCAGGACGGGCAGGAGCAGGAGGACGCCGCGAAGCCGGCGCCCGGTGACGCCCCGTCGGCGGACGACGCGGTGGAGGACACCGGGCCGGCCACCCTGCCGAAGACCGGCGCGACGGCCTCCCCCACGCCCACGCCCACGCCCACCCCGACGCCGACGCCGACGCCGACCGAGTCCAAGAACCCGCTGGACCCGCTGGGCATCGGCGGCGCGATCAAGGACATCTTCGACGGCCCGGACGACGAGCAGGCGGCGACCCCGTCGGCCGGTGCGTCCGCCCCCGCCCAGCCCTCCACCACGCCGTCGCCCACCGCCTCGGCCGGACAGCCGTCCACGCAGCCGGGCCCCGAGCCCTCGGCCGAGCCGCCGGCCGGATCCGCCGGCGAGGCGCCGGACCGGACGAAGGACGCCATCAAGGACGCCGCCGACAAGGCCGGCGCCACGGTGGAGGAGCTGCCCGAGGACGTCAAGGGACTCGACCCCAAGAAGGACGAGGACATCCCGGACGGCGCCAAGCCGCGCTTCCCCTGCCCGACGCCCGACCCGCAGGCCCTCGCCGACGCGAAGGCCGAGCCCGGCATCCCGCTGCTCCCGGACGATCCGTGGAGGCTGGAGAGCACCAGGCTCACCCTGCGCGGCCTGGACTACCACGGCATCGTCGAGGTGAAGACCGGCAGCGGCAAGGTGAAGAAGGTCCTGAAGTTCACCGCGAGCGAGGTCGACATCAAGGACCTGCACCAGCTCACGGTCCACTCCGAGGGCCGCACCGGCCATGTGAAGTCCCGCCCCGGTTCCACCTCCACCATCACGGGCGGCACGGTGACGATGTACACGGAGGAGCTGAAGGGCAACCTCTTCGGCCTCATCCCGATCACGTTCAGCCCCGAGACGCCGCCCCCGCTGAACGTCCCGTTCGCCTTCTTCACCGACGTGAAGGTCACGCAGGCCGGCCAGTTCGGCGGCACCCTGACCGTTCCGGGCCTGAAGAACTACATCGACGGCTGACCGCCGCACGCGCCGCGGGCCGCGCCCCCCTACGGGGGTGCGGCCCGCGGCGTGCGTGCCGGGTGGTGTCAGGAGCGGGACTCGCCGCCCAGGTGGTGGACGCGGACCATGTTGGTCGTGCCCGGGACGCCCGGAGGGGAGCCCGCGGTGATGACCATGGTGTCGCCCTCGTTGTAGCGCTGGAGCTTCAGCAGCTCGGCGTCGACCAGGTCGACCATCGCGTCCGTGTTGTCGACGTGGGGGACCACGAAGGACTCGACGCCCCAGCTCAGGGCGAGCTGGTTGCGGGTGGAGACCTCGGTGGTGAACGCCAGGATGGGCTGCTGGGCGCGGTAGCGGGACAGGCGGCGGGCGGTGTCGCCGGACTTGGTGAAGGCGATCAGGGCCTTGCCGTCCAGGAAGTCCGCGATCTCGGCGGCCGCGCGGGCCACCGAGCCGCCCTGGGTGCGCGGCTTCTTGCCCGGCACCAGGGGCTGCAGGCCCTT
The DNA here is from genome assembly GCF_044455245.1 of Streptomyces sp. NPDC051310. Taxonomy (NCBI): domain Bacteria; kingdom Bacillati; phylum Actinomycetota; class Actinomycetes; order Kitasatosporales; family Streptomycetaceae; genus Streptomyces; species Streptomyces sp. NPDC051310. The sequence continues at coordinate 337,295 of NZ_JBITEO010000004.1, read as the reverse complement.
GGAGAGCAGCTCCTCCTCCGCGGCCGCGACGATCTTCGACATCGTCTTGACCGTCTCGATGGGGTACGCGCCCACGGAGGACTCCGCCGACAGCATGACCGCGTCGGCGCCGTCCAGGATGGCGTTGGCGACGTCGGACGCCTCCGCGCGGGTCGGGCGCGAGTTGGTGATCATCGACTCCATCATCTGGGTCGCCACGATCACCGGCTTGGCGTTGCGGCGGCACAGCTCGATGAGGCGCTTCTGCACCATCGGGACCCGCTCCAGCGGGTACTCGACGGCCAGGTCGCCGCGGGCCACCATCACGCCGTCGAACGCCATCACGACGTCCTGCATGTTCTCGACGGCCTGCGGCTTCTCCACCTTGGCGATGACCGGCACGCGGCGGCCGACCTCGTCCATCACCTTGTGGACGTCCTTGACGTCGTCGGCGTCCCGCACGAAGGACAGGGCGACCAGGTCGCAGCCCATCCGCAGGGCGAAGCGCAGGTCCTCGACGTCCTTCTCGGACAGGGCCGGGACGTTCACCGCCGCACCCGGCAGGTTGATGCCCTTGTGGTCGGAGATGACCCCGCCCTCGACGACGATCGTCTTCACGCGCCGGCCGTCGACCTCGATGACGCGCAGCTCGACGTTTCCGTCGTTGATCAGGATCTGGTCGCCCTTGGAGACGTCCCCGGGCAGACCCTTGTACGTGGTGCCGCAGATGGACTTGTCCCCGGGGACGTCCTCGGTGGTGATGGTGAACTCGTCACCGCGGACCAGCTCGACCGGCCCCTCGGCGAACGTTTCCAGACGGATCTTGGGGCCCTGGAGGTCGGCGAGGACGCCCACCGCGCGGCCGGTGTCCTCGGCGGCCTGGCGGAGGCGGTGGTACCGCTCCTCGTGCTCAGCGTGGGATCCGTGGCTCATGTTGAAGCGGGCCACGTTCATACCGGCCTCGATCAGAGCTTTCAGTTGCTCGTACGAGTCGACGGCGGGGCCCAGTGTGCAGACGATTTTGGAACGGCGCATAAGGCGGATCCTATCGGTTTGTTTCACTGCGGAATATTCCGTCTGGTGGAATGTACAAATGGGCGCGGTGCCGCTCAGTCGTGGGCCGCGGAGTTGACCAGTGAGTAGGTCTGGCGGGCGATTTCGAGCTCCTCGTCGGTCGGCACCACGGCCACCGCGACCCGCGCGTACTCCGGCGAGATCAGGCGCGCCTCCCCGGACCGTACGGCGTTCAGACCGGCGTCCACCGCCAGGCCGAGCTGCTCCAGGCCCGCCACGGCGGCCTCCCGCACCGGCGCCGCGTTCTCGCCGACACCCGCGGTGAACGCCACCGCGTCGACCCGGCCGAGCACCGCGTAATAAGCGCCGATGTACTTCTTCAAACGGTGAATGTAGATGTCGAACGCGAGCTGCGCCCGCTCGTCGCCCTCATCGATCCGCCGCCGGATCTCGCGCATGTCATTGTCACCGCAAAGCCCCACCAATCCGCTCTTCTTGTTCAGCAGCACATCGATCTCGTCGGTCGACATTCCGGCGACCCGTTCCAGGTGGAACACCACCGCGGGATCGATGTCACCGGACCGCGTACCCATGACGAGCCCCTCCAAGGGGGTCAGGCCCATCGAGGTGTCCACGCACCGGCCGCCGCGCACCGCCGTCGCCGACGCGCCGTTGCCCAGGTGCAGCACGATCACGTTCACCTCGGACGGGTCCTTGCCCAGCAGCTGCGCGGTGCGGCGCGCGACGTACGCGTGCGACGTGCCGTGGAAGCCGTAGCGGCGGATCCGGTGCGCGTCCGCGGTCGCCACGTCGATGGCGTACCGCGCCGCGTGCTCCGGCATCGTGGTGTGGAACGCCGTGTCGAAGACGGCCACCTGCGGCAGGTCGGGGCGCAGCGCCTGCGCGGTGCGGATGCCCGTGATGTTCGCCGGGTTGTGCAGCGGTGCCACCGGGATCAGGCGCTCGATCTCGGCCATCACCTCGTCCGTGATGACCGTCGGGGCGGAGAACCGCAGCCCGCCGTGCACCACCCGGTGCCCGATCGCCGCCAGCTCCGGGGAGTCGAGGCCGAGCCCGTCCGCCGCCAGCTCGTCGGCGACGGCCTTGAGCGCCGCCTCGTGGTCGGCGATCGGACCGGTGCGCTCCCGCTGCCCGGCACCGCCGGTCAGCGGCGTGTGGACCAGGCGGGAGGTCTCCTCGCCGATCCGCTCCACGAGCCCGACGGCCAGCCGGGCGCCGTCGTGCATGTCGAGCAGCTGGTACTTCACGGACGACGAGCCGGAGTTGAGGACAAGGACGCGGGAGGCGGCGGTCGCGTTGCTCACGGGTGCGTTGCTTTCTGTGGGCATGCGGAGGCGGGCTGGGACTGGATCGCGGTGATCGCGACGGTGTTCACGATGTCGCTGACGAGCGCTCCGCGCGACAGGTCGTTCACCGGCTTGCGCAGACCCTGCAGGACCGGGCCGACGGCCACGGCGCCGGCGGAGCGCTGCACCGCCTTGTACGTGTTGTTGCCGGTGTTCAGGTCCGGGAAGATCAGCACCGTGGCCTGGCCCGCCACCTCCGAACCCGGCAGCTTCGTCGCGGCGACGGACGGCTCCACGGCCGCGTCGTACTGGATGGGCCCCTCGATCTTCAGCTCCGGGTGCCGCTCGCGCACCAGCTTCGTCGCCTCGCGCACCTTGTCGACGTCCGCGCCCGAGCCCGAGGTGCCGGTGGAGTACGACAGCATCGCGATCCGCGGCTCCACCCCGAACCGGGCGGCCGTCGCGGCCGACTGGACGGCGATGTCGGCGAGCTGCTCGGCGTCGGGGTCCGGGTTGACCGCGCAGTCGCCGTACACCAGCACCTTGTCCGCCAGGCACATGAAGAACACGGAGCTGACGATCGACGCGTCCGGCTTCGTCTTGATGATCTCGAAGGCGGGGCGGATCGTCGCCGCCGTGGAGTGCACGGACCCGGACACCATCCCGTCGGCCAGCCCCTCCTGCACCATCATCGTGCCGAAGTAGTTGACGTCCGACACCACGTCGTACGCCAGCTCCACGCCGACGCCCTTGTGGGCGCGCAGCGCGGCGTACCGCTCGGCGAAGCGCTGGCGCAGTTCCGAGGACGCCGGGTCGATCAGCTGGCTGTCGCCGAGGTCCACGCCCAGGTCGGCGGCCTTCTTGCGGATCAGCTCCACGTCGCCGAGGAGCGTCAGGGCACACACGTCGCGGCGGACGAGGACGTCGGCGGCGCGCAGCACCCGCTCCTCCGCGCCCTCCGGCAGCACCACGCGGCGGCGGTCGGCGCGGGCCTGCTCCAGCAGCTCGTGCTCGAACATCATCGGCGTGACGCGGCCGCTGCGGGCCACCGAGATCCGCCCCAGCAGGTCGGCCGTGTCCACGTGCCGCTCGAACAGCCCGAGGGCCGTCTCCGCCTTGCGCGGGGTCGCCGCGTTCAGCCGGCCCTCCAGCGAGAACAGCTCCGCGGCGGTGGGGAAGCTGGTGCCGCTGACCGACAGCACCGGGGTGCCGGGCGCGAGGCGGGCGGCCAGGTTCAGCACCTCCTGGCTGGGGCGCTCGTTCAGGGTGAGCAGCACGCCCGCGATGGGCGGGTTCCCCGCCGAGTGCGCGGCCAGCGCGCCCACCACCAGGTCGGCGCGGTCGCCGGGTGTGACGACCAGGCAGCCGGGGGTCAGGGCGTTGAGGAAGTTCGGCAGCATCGCGCCGCCGAAGACGAAGTCCAGCGCGTCGCGCGCCAGCCCCGAGTCGTCCCCGAGCACCACCTCGGCGCCCAGCGCCTGGCGGATCTGGGCGACCGTCGGCGCGGACAGTGCCGGCATGTCCGGCAGCACGTAGCAGGGCACCGGGAGGCGGGCCGCCAGCCGCTCGGCGAGGGAGTCGCGGTCCTCGGGCGCCACCCGGTTGGCGATCATGGCGAGGATGTCGCAGCCGAGGCTCTCGTACGCCCGGAAGGCGTTGCGCGTCTCGGCGCGCACCGCGTCGGCGTCCTGGTCCTTGCCGCCGACCACGGGTATCACCGAGGCGCCGAACTCGTTGGCGAGCCGCGCGTTGAGCGCCAGCTCCTCGGGGAGCTGCGTGGCGTGGAAGTCCGTACCGAGCACCAGCACGACCTCGTACTCCCGCGCCACCGCGTGGAAGCGGTCGACCAGCCGGGACACCAGCTCGTCCGTGCCCTTCTCGGCCTGGAGGGCGGACGCCTCCTGGTAGTCCATGCCGTACACCGTGGCCGGGTCCTGGGACAGCCGGTAGCGCACCCGCAGCAGGTCGAAGAGGCGGTCGGGGCCGTCGTGCACCAGGGGCCGGAACACCCCCACCCGGTCCACCTGGCGGGTCAGGAGCTCCATGACTCCCAGCTCCACGACCTGGCGGCCGTCACCGCGGTCGATCCCGGTCACGTACACGCTGCGCGCCACGCATGCTCTCCTGTCAAGCGAGTGCTGATGCAAAATCCCTGATCGGGTGCCCGATACCCCCTTGACAATACCTCTGGTGCTGGGTTAAGCGCCCGCCGGGTTGCGAGGTCCGTGACGACAGCCCTTCGGCCGAGCGGCGGGGAACACGCTGCGTGGCCGTACCGTGGGACAATTCGGTAAGGCTCCCCCGTACCGATACCGAGCAGGAGACACAGCACGATGCGCATCGGAGTTCTCACCGCAGGCGGCGACTGCCCGGGCCTCAACGCAGTGATCCGGTCGGTCGTGCACCGGGCGCTCACCGGTCACGGTGACGAGGTCATCGGCTTCGAGGACGGATTCAAGGGCCTCCTCGACGGCCACTACCGGCCGCTCGACCTCAACGCGGTGAGCGGCATCCTCGCCCGCGGCGGCACGATCCTCGGCTCCGCCCGGCTGGAGCGCGCCCGGCTGCACGAAGCCGCCGAGAACTGCGGCGAGTTGCAGAAGCGGTACGGGATCGACGTCCTCATCCCCATCGGCGGCGAGGGCACGCTGTCCGCGGCGCGGCTGCTGGCCGAGGCGGGGATGCCGGTCGTCGGCGTGCCGAAGACCATCGACAACGACATCTCGTCTACCGACCGCACCTTCGGCTTCGACACGGCCGTGATGGTCGCGACCGAGGCCATAGACCGTCTGAAGACCACCGCCGAGTCGCACCAAAGGGTGATGGTCGTCGAGGTCATGGGCCGGCACGCCGGGTGGATCGCGCTGGAGTCCGGCATGGCGGGCGGCGCGCACGGCATCTGCCTGCCGGAGCGGCCCTTCGAGGTCGACGACCTGGTGAAGATGGTCGAGGAGCGGTTCGCGCGCGGCAAGAAGTTCGCGGTGATCTGTGTCGCCGAGGGCGCGCACCCCGCGGAGGGCTCGATGGAGTACGAGAAGGGCGCCATCGACCAGTACGGGCACGAACGGTTCCAGGGCATCGGCAACCGGCTGGCCAAGGAGCTGGAGCGGCGGCTCGGCAAGGAGGCCCGGCCGGTCATCCTCGGCCACGTCCAGCGCGGCGGCACCCCCACCGCGTACGACCGCGTCCTCGCGACCCGCTTCGGCTGGCACGCGGTGGAGGCGGCGCACCGCAAGGAGTTCGGCCGGATGACGGCCCTGCGCGGCACGGACATCCACATGGTGCCGCTCGCGGAGGCGGTCACGCAGCTGAAGACGGTGCCGGGGAACCGGATGTACGAAGCGGAGTCCGTCTTCTGACGCCTGCGCACCTCTGCTTCGGCCCCGGCCGGCCCCGCCCTCGCGGACGACCGGGGCCGCCGGCTTTCCCGCCGGCCCGCCGCGAGCGCCCTGCCGGAATTGCCGATTTCCCCTCTTGAGGCCCCTCGCCGATTCCACAAGGCTTGACTCCTGTCCCGGACGACCCACCACCGCGTCCGGGGCGGCCGAGGACCGGGGACGGGCGGAAGGGGCCGTGCATGACCGACGGGGAGAGAGCAGCTCCCGACCCCCGGGAGGCGCGCGACCCCGCCGCGTTCGTCCGGCTGCTGCAGGCGCTCAAGGACGCGGCCGGTCTGACCTACCGGGAGCTGTCGGCCCGCGCCGAGGCGCTCGGCGAGGTCCTGCCGCGCTCGACGGTCGCCAGCATGCTGGCCCGCGCCTCGCTGCCGCGCGAGGAGCTGCTGTCGGTGTACGTCCGCGCCTGCGGAGTGGGCCCCGGGGAACTGGAGCGCTGGCTCGCGGTCCGCGAGGACCTCGCCGGCCGCTGCCGCACCGACGGCGCCGCGGCGCAAGCCGGGGACCGGCCGGCCGGCCCCGACGGTGGTCCCGCGGACGGGCCTGCCGATGCGGCCGCCGGGGCGGGGACCCTGCGCTGGGCCGAGGACGTGACCCCCGGCACGAAGGGCCCGGACGGTCCGGACGGTCGCGGCGGGCCGGTCGGCGGCCCCGGGGCCCCGGGGCGGGGGGAGCGATTACGCGCCTGGGCCACCCGCGGATTCGTGCCGTTCGTCGGGCTGCTCACCCTCGTCACGGCCGCGACGACGGTCGTCGCGTTCCTCCGCGGCCCCGACGCCGGCCGCCCGCGGGAGGAGGCCGCCCCGCCCGCGCCCGGGCCGGTGCTCCTGCGGGCCGTGCACTCGGGCCTCTGCCTGAACGAGCGGCCCGGTCAGGAGAGCGGGCAGGTCTACCAGGTGCCCTGCGCGGAGGCGACCGTGCCGCGCTACTCCCTCGTGCGGCTCGGCGGGGGACGGTGGCGGATCCACTCCGACCACCCCGACTTCGGGGCCGGCTGCGCGGGCATCCCGGCCGCCCTCGCCGAGGAGCACGGCGCGCCCCTGGTGGACCAGAAGTGCGGACGGCGGGGCGCGCGCGAGGAGTTCCGCATCGAGGCGTTCGACGGCGCCGGCCGGGAGGCCGGCCACCGCATCAGGTCCGCGCACTCGGACCTGTGCCTGCGCGTACGGGACGCCTCGCGCGAGCCGTGGACGGATGTGGTGCAGGAGGCGTGCCGCGAGGACGGCCGGGGTCAGCTGTTCGGCTTCGACCGGCCCGGGGCGCCCTGACCGCGGCCGGTCACAGGTGGGCGAGCGACCAGAAGTGCTCGTCTATCCGTGCCAGGAACTCCTTGCCCGCCTGGCCGTCGCTGCTGTCGGTGAGGTCGACGCCCCAGCTGTTGGTGGAGACCATGCGCGCCTGGTAGTCGGAGTGCAGCTGCTGGAGCACCTGCTCCAGCCGGCCCCGGTCCATCGGCAGCAGTTTCGCCACCGGACGGACGTACGCCTGCCAGCGCGTCGAGGCGGCGCTGCGCAGCAGCTCGGCGAGCTGCTCGTGCCGGCCGGTGACGGTGAGCAGTTCGCGCGGCCCGAGGGCCAGCACGTCCGCGAGGGCGGCGGTCTGCCGTTCGTTCCCGCGCCAGCGGCCGGACTCCTCCATGCGGAGGTACGACTTCACGTCCAGGCCGACCCGGCGGGCCAGGTCCTCGGGTGCCATGGCCCGTGCCATCCGGTGCTCGCGCAGGGTCGTGGCGGCGGCCAGCAGTTCGCCGGGCGAACACCACAGGACGCCGGCGAGCGCGGTGAGCTCGTTCGGGGTGGGCGCGGCGACGCCGCGTTCCCAGGCCATCACCGTTTCCGGGGGGACGGCCAGTCCGTACTGGGCGCGCAGGCCGTAGGCGACGTGGGCGGGGCCCATGCCGAGCGCCTCGCGCAGTCGGCGGGCGGCCAGCGCATTGAAGGGTGGAGAGGGTGGGGAGGGGTGCACGCGGCACACGGTAGGTGCGGCCGGTCACCTCTGGCTACGGTGCGTTCGGCCAACGCCACAGATCGTAGGAACGTCCAGAAAAAATACTACCTTGGGTAATTCACCGTTCCGCGGTGATCCACCGGTACTGGAGCTCGGGGCGGCCGACCTGGCCGTACTGCGGACTGCGGGCCGCCCGTCCGGCCTCCACCAGGTGCTCCAGGTACCGCCGCGCGGTGATCCGGGAGATGCCGACGGCCGCCCCCGCCTCGGCGGCGGTCAGGCCGCCGGGCGACTCCCGCAGGGTGCGGGTCACCGCCGCCAGCGTCGGCGCGCTCAGCCCCTTCGGCAGGGCCGCGGGCCGCGGCGTGCGCAGCGCCGCCAGCGCCCGGTCGACCTCCTCCTGGCCGGACGCCTCCCCGGCCGCCGCCCGGAATTCCGCGTACCGGCCGAGCCGGTCGCGCAGCGTCGCGAAGGTGAACGGCTTGAGGACGTACTGCACGACGCCCAGCGACACGCCCTCGCGCACGATCGCCAGGTCGCGCGCCGAGGTGACGGCGATGACGTCCGCGTGGTGCCCGGCCGCGCGCAGCGAGCGCAGCAGGTGCAGGCCGTGGCCGTCGGGCAGGTACAGGTCGAGGAGGATCAGGTCGACGGCCGTCCGCTCCAGCAGCCGCCCGGCGGCGGCCCGGGTGTGCGCCACGCCGACGACGGTGAAGCCGGGCACCCGGCCCACGTACAGGGCGTGCGCGTCGGCGGCGACCGGATCGTCCTCCACCACCAGCACCCTGATGGCCGGCGCCGCGGTCATGAGCGGGCCTCCACCGGTGCGCGGGCGGCCCCGAGCGGCAGCCGTACGGTGAACTCCGCGCCCCCGTCCGGCCCGCCGGCCAGCCGCACCGAACCCCGCCCCCGGTGGGCGGCCTGGCGGACCAGGGCGAGCCCGAGGCCGCGCCCGGGGCCGCGGGTCGACCAGCCGCGCTCGAAGACGACGTCGTGGTCCTCCGGGCCGACGCCCGGACCGGTGTCGGCGACGCGCAGCAGCAGCTCGCCGGACTCCTCGTCCGCCCGCGCGGTCACGGTGACCCGGGCGAGCCGGCTGCCCTGGGCCGCTTCCAGGGCGTTGTCGACCAGGTTGCCCAGGATGGTGACCAGGTCGCGGGGCGGGAGCGTCCGCGGCAGCACCCCGTCGTCGATCCGGCTGTCCTCGGTGAGCACCAGCTCCACGCCCCGCTCGTTGGCCTGCGCCGCCTTGCCCAGCAGCAGCGCGGCGAGGACCGGCTCGGCGACCGCGTCGACCACCCGGTCGGTGAGGGTCTGGGCCAGCTCCAGCTCGGCCGTGGCGAACTCCACCGCCTCACCGGCCCGCCCCAGCTCGATGAGCGACACCACCGTGTGCAGGCGGTTCGCCGCCTCGTGCGCCTGCGAGCGCAGGGCCTGCGTGAAGCCGCGCTCCGAGTCCAGCTCGCCCGAGAGCGCCTGCAGCTCGGTGTGGTCCCGCAGCGTCACCACCGTGCCGCGCCGCTCGCCGCCGACGACCGGGCGGGTGGAGACCACGAGCACCCGGTCGGCCGTCAGGTGCAGCTCGTCCGCGCGCGGCTCCGACGCGAGCAGCGCGCCGGTCAGCGACGGCGGCAGGCCGAGCCCGGCGACCGGTGCGCCCACCGCGTCCTCGCCCAGCCCCAGCAGTTCGCGGGCGCCGTCGTTGATCAGCGCGATGCGCCGCCGTCCGTCGAGCATCACCAGCCCCTCGCGCACCGCGTGCAGCGCGGCCTCGTGGTAGTCGTGCATCCGGCTCAGCTCGGAGGCGTTCATACCGTGCGTGTGCCGCCGCAGCCGCGCGTTGATCACGTACGTGCCGAGGCCGCCGAGGGCCAGCGCCGCGCCCGCCATCCCGAACAGGGCCGTGACCTGCTTGCTCAGCTGCTCGCTGATCCGGTCGACGGTGATGCCCGCGCTGACGAGCGCGGTGACCCTGCCCCCGTCGAACACCGGCGCCACGGTGCGCACCGAGCGCCCGAGGGTGCCGCGGTACGTCTCGGAGTACGTCGCACCGCGCCGTGCCTCCTCGATGTGACCGAGGTACTTCCTGCCGATCTGGCCCGCATCGGGGTGCGTCCAGCGCGTCCCGTCCGGCGCCATGATCGTCACGAACGCGACGCCGTGCTCGCCGACGAGCGAGGCGGCGTACGGCTGGAGCGCGGCCGTCGGGTCGCCGGAGCGGGCGGCGGCGACGACGGCGGGGGAGCGGGCGACGGCCGTCGCGGTCGCCGTGACCTGGCGGCGCGCGGTCTCCTCGGCCTGGCGGCGGTCGTCGGCGTACGCGAAGAGCGCGCAGCCCGCCACGACGACGGCCACCAGGACGACCTGCATCGCGAAGAGCTGGCCGGCGAGGCTCCGCGGGCGGGGCACCCGGGACAGGCCGCGGGGGCGGGGCGCCCGCTCCGGGGGGCGGGGCACCCGCGGTATGCGGGGCTCGCGGGGTCTGCGCATGGGGACAAGTCTGCCTGGCGGGAAAACGTGTGAACGAAAGGTACGCAACGGTGACCGCGGTCACAAGGTGAGAGATGGTCTCGGGGATCCACAGGGACAGTGGAGCGACTCACCGAGGAGGACCCCGTGGCCGCACGACGGGACCGTACCCACTATCTGTATCTGGCCGTCATCGCGGCGGTCGTGCTCGGCATCGCCGTGGGGTTCGCCGCCCCCGGCGTGGCGGTCGAGCTGAAGCCGCTGGGCACCGGCTTCGTGAACCTGATCAAGATGATGATCTCGCCGATCATCTTCTGCACGATCGTCCTGGGCGTCGGTTCGGTCCGCAAGGCGGCCAAGGTCGGCGCGGTCGGCGGACTGGCCCTCGGCTACTTCATGGTCATGTCGACCGTGGCGCTGGCCATCGGCCTGCTGGTCGGCAATCTGCTGGAGCCCGGCGCCGGGCTGCACCTCACCGACGCGGCGCGCCAGGCCGGCGAGAAGCAGGCCTCCGGCGCCGGTGAAGGCACCGTGGACTTCCTCCTCGGCGTCATCCCCAAGACCATGGTCTCCGCCTTCACCGAGGGGGAGGTCCTCCAGACCCTGCTCGTCGCGCTGCTCGCGGGCTTCGCCCTGCAGGCCATGGGCCGGACCGGCGAGCCGGTACTGCGCGGCATCGGGCACATCCAGCGCCTGGTGTTCCGCATCCTCGCGATGATCATGTGGGTCGCCCCGGTGGGTGCCTTCGGCGCCATCGCCGCCGTGGTCGGCGAGACCGGGCTCGACGCGCTGAAGTCGCTCGCCGTCATCATGATCGGCTTCTACATCACCTGCGCCCTGTTCGTCTTCGTCGTCCTCGGTGCGCTGCTGCGGGTGGTCGCCGGGGTGAACATCCTCGCGCTGCTGAAGTACCTGGGCCGGGAGTTCCTGCTCATCCTGTCGACCTCCTCCTCCGAGTCGGCGCTGCCGCGGCTGATCGCGAAGATGGAGCACCTGGGCGTGAGCAAGCCGGTCGTGGGCATCACCGTGCCGACCGGGTACTCCTTCAACCTGGACGGCACCGCCATCTACCTGACGATGGCCTCGCTGTTCGTCGCCGAGGCGATGGGCAACCCGCTGTCGGTCGGGGAGCAGATCTCGCTGCTCGTCTTCATGATCATCGCGTCGAAGGGCGCGGCGGGCGTGACCGGTGCGGGCCTGGCGACGCTGGCCGGAGGCCTGCAGTCGCACCGTCCCGAACTGGTCGACGGTGTCGGCCTGATCGTGGGTATCGACCGCTTCATGAGCGAGGCGCGGGCCCTGACCAACTTCGCGGGGAACGCGGTCGCCACGGTGCTGGTCGGCACCTGGACCAAGGAGATCGACCGCGGCCGGGTCGCCGAGGTCCTCGCCGGCCGGGTCCCCTTCGACGAGCGGACGCTGGTGGACGACCACGCGCCGGCACCGCAGCCGGCGGCGCCGGAGGCCGAGGACGAGGCCCCCGGGCAGCGCGAGCCCGCCAAGGTCTGAGGCGCGGCGCCGCGACCGCGCGGGGCGCGCCCGGAACCGCAACCGTGCGGGGGCGCGCCCGGAACCGCCATCGCGCGGGGGTGCGCCCGGAACCGCCATCGCGCGGGGTGGCCGCACGGAGCCGCGACCGCGGGAGGGGGCCGGGTGCCGCCTCCCGCGCGGTGCGCGTGCTGACGGCCGGCAACTCGTCGGCCGGCAACGGGGCCGACTCCGCCGTGACCAGCTCGCGGTGGCGCCGGCCCGGTACGCGCGCCGCGCCCGGGCCTCTCTCACGGGTTTCCGGCTCCAGGACGTACCGCCGGTAACAGGATCGTGTCATCGTGGTGGGCGACGTTTCTGGCATGCACATGCAGTATCCGTGGCTCATCCGAAAGGACGGTCCCATGCCGCGCCTCCACGCCCTGCCCGCCGTGCTCGCCCTCACGCTGACCCTCGCCCTCGGATCGGTGACCGCCTCCTCCGCGACCGGGCACGCGGCCCCGCCGCGCCATGTCGTCCTGGTCGGCAACAGCGCCGACGGCACGGTCAGCTTCATCGACTCCCGTACGTACGAGAACCTCGGCTCCCTCGACGTCGTCCCCGACCTCGACGAGGTCCTCGCCGGCATGAACCCCATCCGCCGCGCCGCCTACGAGATCGTCAAGCAGCAGGCCGGCGGCGACAAATTCGTCGACGACGCCCACGTCTCGCCCGACGGCCGCACCCTGTACGTCTCGCGCGGCAACCTCGGCGACGCCGCCGCGTACGACATCGCCTCCGGGCGTCAGCTGTGGCGCACCCACCTCGACGGCTTCAAGGCCGACCACGCCGCACTGTCGGCGGACGGCTCCGCCTTCGTCGTCTCCGCCATCACCGCCGCCAAGGCGCAGGTGCTCGACACCGCGACCGGCCGCATCACCGGCGAGTTCCCGACCGGCACGTACCCGCACGAGAACATGTACTCGCCGGACGGCAGCCGCATCTACAACATGTCCATCGGCGTCACCTCCCTGCCCAAGGCGCTCGACGCGCTCAAGGGCACCAAGCGGGTGACCGTGGCCGACGCGCGGACGCTGAAGGTGCTGCGCACGTACACCTTCGACAAGGGCGTGCGTCCGGCGGTCATCACGCCGGACGAGAAGACGATGTACGCCCAGCTGTCGTACCTCAACGGCTTCATCGAGTACGACCTGGAGGCGGGCCGTACGGTCCGCACGGTGCAAATGCCGTTCAGCGCGGCGGGCGCCGCGCTCAAGCCCGACGACTACCCGCAGAACTCCGCCCACCACGGCATGGCGCTCAACGGCACGCACGACAAGCTCTGCATGGCCGGCACCATCGACGACTACACGGCCGTCGTCTCCCGCCCCGGTCTGACCACCGACGGCTTCGTCCACTACGAGCAGGGCGCCCTGCCGTACTGGGCGGTGACGGCTCCCGGCGGCACGCACTGCTTCGTCACGCTCTCCCAGCGCGACGAGGTGTCCGTGGTCGACTACCGCACCGCCCGGGAGGTCGCCCGGGTGAAGGTCGGCGACTTCCCGCAGCGGGAGCGCGCCGCGCAGGTCGCCGAGGAGGCGCTGGCGGGGCTGCGGCGCTGACGCTCCCGGGTGAGCCGGCCCGCCCGCGCCGGCTCACCCGGGCTGGTGCGTCTCGCACCGCTCCTCCCGCGGCACGGGGATCGCGGTGAGCGGCGCCGGGGCCGGCACGGGCGGCAGGTCCCACGCCCGGCGCACCTCGTCGAGCACCGCGCGGGCGCTGTACGGGGAGAGCACCAGCTCCAGCCGGGCCTCCGCCAGGGCGTGCGGATCCCCGGCCCGGCCCCGCAGCGCCGCCACGCCGCGGCGCCGCTCGAAGGAGTGGCCGCCGAAGATCTGGAGCAGCGTGAGCCCGTAGTACGCGTACGCCGACGCCTCGTGGATCAGGTGGGCCGCGCCCTCGGGCAGGGCGTGCGCCGCCGCCGTGGCCGCCGGGGGCTCGGCGGCGAACTCGGACAGGGCCGCGGTGACGCAGGGGCAGCCCGTCCGGAGGTACGCCATGAGGGTGCGGTAGGCGTGCAGCACCCCGACGTTCTCCGGTGTCCAGTGCTGCTTGCCCAGCAGGGTGCGGAAGCCGGTGAGCGTCTCGGCCAGTTCCTCCCGTACGAGGCGGCGGGAGATGTCCCTCAGCTCGACGGAGCTGGTGCGTTCGTGCATCTCGATGATGGCCGGTGTCCGGTAGCGGAAAGCCGGCGGACCGGGGGGACCGGACGGGCGGGCGAGGCCGGTCACAGTGCCTGAGCCAGCTCCGTCGCCCGCTCCGCGGGCACCCCGGCCGAGATCAGCATCGTCGCGGCGGCGGACCGGCCGGCCCGGTCGGCGGCGAGCGTGCCCGCGTTCACGGCCTCCATCAGTCCGAAGAGCACGTGCTCGTGCACGTACGCCAGGGCCGACGCCGGCAGCGGAGAGGTGAACACCCCCGCGTCCAGCCCTCGTTGGAGCAGGGCCGTGGCCTCCGTGCGGACGGGGGCGAGCCTCTCCCGGATGCCCTCCATCGTCACGCTGCGCTGGGCCAGGGCCACCAGCAGCCGGTAGCGGTCGGCGATCTCCCACGCGGCGAGGGTGGCCCGCGCCAGCGCCTCGGCGGGATCGTCCACGCCCGCGCGGCCGCTCGCGTGGGCCCGCGCGACGGAGTCGACCGCGCTGTCCACGAGCGCGGCGATCAGCGCGTCGCGGCTCGGGAAGTGCCCGTACACCGTCCGCCGGACGACGCCGGCCGCGCGGGCGATCTGGTCCATGGAGGCGTCGGGGTCGCGCAGCAGCTCGGTGAGGGCCACCTGCTCGATGCGACGCCGGTTCGCGTCGGCTCGTCCTGAGGTCACCCCCTCATTTTGCACATGCCTGTGCAGTCACGTAACTTGCACAGCGGTGTGTATTTGCACATTCCTGTGCAAGATCTCGGACTGTATGGACCCCGGAAGGGCGGTGTGGTCATGCCACTCGTCATGAACGAGCCGGTCGATGAGATGGACCGGCCCTACCCGCGGCGCTGGTGGGCGCTGCTCGTGCTCTGCCTGAGCCTGCTGATCATCGTCATGGCGAACACCGCGCTGACGGTCGCCGCCCCCGACATGACCCAGGACCTCGGGCTCACCAGCTCCGACCTCCAGTGGGTCATCGACGGGTACACCGTCCCGTACGCGGCGCTGATGCTGCTCCTCGGCGCGATCGGGGACAAGTACAGCCGCCGCGGGGCCCTGGTGCTCGGGCTCGTCGTCTTCGGCGCGGGCTCCGTCGCGGGCTCGCTGGTCGACTCCGCCCCCGGTGTCATAGCCGCCCGGGCGGTGATGGGCGTCGGTGCGGCGATGATCATGCCGGCCACCCTCTCGCTGCTGGCCGCGACCTTCCCGCGGGCCGAGCGCGCCAAGGCCATCGTGCTGTGGACCGCCACCGCGGGCATCGCCATCGCCGCCGGGCCCCTGGTCGCCGGCGCGCTGCTGGAGAACCACGGCTGGTCCTCCACCTTCCTGATCAACGTGCCCGTCGCCGTGCTCGCGATCCTCGGCGCGTTCGCCCTCGTGCCGCCCTCGAAGGCGGCGCGGCACGGGCGCATCGACTACGTCGGCGGGCTGCTGTCCGTCGTCTGGACCGGCGCGCTCGTCTACATGATCATCCAGGGGCCGCACTTCGGCTGGGGTGCCGAGGCGGTCGGTGCGGCGGTCGTCGCGGGCGCCGGGCTGGTCGCGTTCGTCGTCTGGGAGCTGCGCCACCCGCGGCCGGTCCTGGACGTCCGCCGCTTCCTCGACCGCGGCTTCGCCGGCTCCAACCTCGCCGTGGCGCTGTTCTTCCTCGCCGTCTTCGGCGCCTTCTACTACCTCACGCAGTACCTGCAGTTCGTGCTGGGGTACGACCCGCTCGACACGGGCGTGCGGATGCTCCCGCTGGCCGGCGCGGTCTTCGCCGGCTCGGCCCTCACCGGGTTCCTCACGCCGCGCCTCGGCATGAAGGTCACCGTCACGGCGGGCATGGCGTTCGGGACGGCCGCCCTCGCGCTGCTCACCCGGATCGACGCGGCGTCGGGGTACGGCGACCTGGTCGCCCCGCTCGTCGTCCTGGGCCTGGCGATCGGCCTGGCGCTGTCGCCGTGCACGGACGCGATCATGGGCGCGTTCCCCGAGTCGGAACTGGGCGTCGGCGGCGCCGTGAACGACACCTCGCTGGAACTGGGCGGATCGCTCGGCATCGCCCTGCTCGGCTCGGTCCTGGCCTCCTCCTACTCCGCGAACCTCGCCGACGCGGCGCGCGGCACCGGGCTGCCGGCCGGGGCGCTGTCCACCGCCCAGGACTCGGTGGGCGCGGGGTACGCCGTGGCGCGGTCGATCGCCGGCAAGGCGGCGCAGGCCGGCTCCCCGGAGCAGGCCGCCCAGCTCGCGCAGGCGGCCCGCCGGACCGCCGACGCGGTGGGCTCGGCCTTCTCCGACGCGGTCGCCCACACGAGCCTGATCGGCGCGGTGATCCTGGCGGCCGGCACGCTGCTGGTGGCCGTGCTGCTCCCGGGCCGCACACGCCGGGAGACCGCCCCCCGCTCCGAGGACCGGGCCCTCGAGCGCGTCTGACCCCCCGGACCGCCCGGTCCGCGACGTGCCGCCGGGGGGCCGCACGTCCCGGACCGGGCCTGGGGGTGTCTTGTCGATCAGCCCGGCGTGATCGGCAAGACACCCCCGGCGCGGGGAAGCTCCGCGCCCCGCACGCCCGCCGGGGTGTCGCCGCGCGGGGCCTACGGGTCCAGCAGCCGCAGTTCCTCCGGGGCCAGGACCAGGGCCGCCGCCGAGGCGGAGTCGCGGGCCGTGGCCGGGCGGCTCGCGCCCGGGATCGGGACGACCGCCGGGGAGCGGGAGAGCGACCAGGCCAGGGCCACGCACTGGGGGCTGACGCCGCGGTCCCGGGCCACCCGGTGGAAGGCGGCGAAGCGCGGGTCCGGGGGCTGCGGGGACGTGCCGTCGAGCGAGCTGCGCGAGATGCCGCCGAGGGGGCTCCAGGGCAGGAAGGCCAGGCCCAGCTCGGTGCACAGCCGCAGTTCCGGCTCGCTGTCCCGGACCGCCGGCGAGTAGCGGTTCTGCACGGAGACCAGCCGGTCGCCGAGCATCTCGCGGGCGAGGCGGATCTGCGCCGTGTCGACGTTGGAGATGCCCGCCAGCCGGATGGTCCCCGCGTCGAGCAGCTCCCTCAGCGCGCCCAGCGACTCCGCGTACGGCACGGCCGGGTCGGGCTTGTGCAGCTGGTACAGCCCGATCGCCTCGACGCCCAGCCGCCGGGCCGACGCCTGCGCGGCGCGGCGCAGGTGCGCGGGCCGGCCGTCGACGGTCCAGCCGCCGTCCGGGGTGCGGCCCCGGCCGCCCTTGGTGGCGACGAGCACGCGGTCGCGCGCCCCGCCGCCGTACGCCGCGAGGGCCCGCGCCACCAGCAGCTCGCCGGCGCCCGGCTCCTCCCCGGGCGGGTGGTACGAGTCGGCGGTGTCGAGGAGCGTGACGCCCGCGTCGAGCGCCGCGTGCACCGTCGCCACGGCCCGCTCCTCGCCGGGACGGCCCTCGATGGACAGCGGCATCGCCCCGAGCCCGACGGCGCCGACCTCGATGCCGCCGATGAACCGCCGCTTCACCGCGTCGCCCCCACCGTCTCGCCGACGGCCTGCCGCAGCCAGCCCGAGGCGGGCCGGAAGGAGTGGCCGAGCGCCGCCGCACGCGTGGTGTCCATCGCGTACGAGCGCCGGAAGGAGAAGGGCGAGACCTGGCCCGCCTCCACCTCCCGGAAGGTCGCCCGGCCGCCGGTGTGCGCCTCGACGGCCGCGCAGATGTCCCCGGTCGTCAGCGGGCCGGGGGAGGCGGCGTTCACCGGGCCGGTGAAATCCCCCTCCGCCGTCCAGGCCAGGAAACCGGCGATGTCCTCGACGTACACGTAGGTGGCCGGGTGGTTCGTCACCGGCACGGCGATGGGAACGCCCGCCCGGATACGGTCCGCGTAGTGCGCGACCCGCCCGGTGAAGTCGTCGG
Source organism: Streptomyces sp. NPDC051310 (assembly GCF_044455245.1). Classification (NCBI taxonomy): domain Bacteria; kingdom Bacillati; phylum Actinomycetota; class Actinomycetes; order Kitasatosporales; family Streptomycetaceae; genus Streptomyces; species Streptomyces sp. NPDC051310. The sequence goes on along the minus strand of NZ_JBITEO010000004.1, from coordinate 319,668 downwards.
CGCCGCCGAGGACGTGCGCCACCCGCACCGCGACGTACGGGAACGCCGGGTCCTGCGCGAAGACCGCCTCCGCCTGCCGCTTGCCCTCGCCGTAGTGGGCCTCCCTGAAGTCCGGGTCGTCCCACGGCAGGTCCAGGTCCACGGCGACCGAGCGCGGGTCGACGGCGTCCTCGCGGACGGGCGAGGCGGAGTCCTGGTGCTCGTACACCTCGACCGTCGACGTCATGACGTACCGCCGCGTCCGGGGCCCGAGGACGCGCCGGGCGACGGCGGCCTGGCGCGGGGTGTAGCAGACCTGGTCGATGACGACGTCGAAGGCCAGCGGGCCGAGCGCCGCTCCGAGCGCCTCCTCGTCGTCGCGGTCGGCGATGACGGAACGGGCCCCGGCGGGCGGCGCGGAGGACCCGCGGTTGAGGACGGTCACCTCATGACCGGACGTCAGCAACCGCTGGATGAGGCGCTTTCCGATGTACCGGCTCCCGCCGATCACGCATATGTGCAGCATGCGCACCAGTGTTACGTTGACGGGTCGCCGTCTGAAGGGGGAACCATGGGAGATGCGGCCGCCGCACCGAAAGAACCACGGCAGGTGCGCCCCGCCGCCCATGAAACGACGGCGGCGGGGATCGACCAGGTGGACCGGCAGATCCTGGAGCTCGTCCAGACCGACGGGCGCATCAAGCTGAGCGAGCTCGGCCGGCGCGTCCGGCTCAGCCCGGCGGCCGTGGCCGAACGCGTCCGCCGCCTGGAGGCGTGCGGCGCCATCACCGGCTACGGGGCGCATGTCTCCGCCGCCCGCCTCGGGTACGGCATCCAGGCGTTCATCCGCGTCAACCCGCACGGCGGCTACACCTTCAAACACCCCAGGACCCTGGAGCTGCTGGCGCGCCCCGAGGTCCTGGAGGCCCATCACGTGGTGGGGGAGGACTGCTGGATCCTCAAGGTGGCGGTGAAGGACACCGCTCACCTGGAGGACGTCCTGGAGCAGACGTCGGCGCTGGGGCGCACGACGACGTCGATCGTGCTGTCGTCGCCGGTGCCGCGCAAACCGCTGTTGCCTTGACGCCGACGTCAGGGCGTACGTTCACGGCATGCGAATCGGCGAGCTTGCGCAGCGCGCGGGAACGACCACGCGCACCCTGCGCTACTACGAGTCCCGCGGCCTGCTCCCCGCCCGGCGGGCGGAGAACGGACACCGCACCTACGACGAGGACGACCTGCGGCTGCTCCGGCAGATCCGCACGCTCCAGGACTTCGGGTTCGGCCTGGAGGAGACCCGGCCCTTCGTCGACTGCCTGCGCGCCGGCCACCCGGCCGGCGACGCGTGCCCGGCGTCGCTCGACGTCTACCGCCGCAAGCTCGCCGAACTCGACGCCCTGATCGGCCGGCTGGAGTCGGTCCGCGCCGAGGTCGCCGCCCGGCTGGCGCTGGCGACCGACACCCCCGCACCGCGATGCGCCTTCGGAGGCACCCCATGAAGCTCGTGACCGACGCCGACTTCGACACCGAGGTCCTGGCGGCCGCCCGTCCCGTCCTCGTCGAGTTCACCGCCGACTGGTGCGGCCCCTGCCGCCAGCTTGCCCCGGTCCTCGCCGCGGTGGCCGAGGAGGAGGCGGACCGGCTGGAGGTGGTGCGGATCGACGCCGACACCAACCCGGAGACGGTGATCCGCTACGGCGTGCTGTCGATGCCGACGCTGCTGCTGTTCCGCTCCGGCGAGCCCGTGAGGTCGATGGTCGGGGCCCGCCCCAAGCGCCGTCTGCTCCAGGAACTGGAGGACGTCCTGGAACCCCGTCCCACGCCGGCGCGCTGACGGGCCGCACCGCCCGCAGGGCGGACGGAAAAGACCCCGGTCGCATTGACGGCCGGGGTCTTTTCTCGCGTATATTTGATGGTTCGCGTGCGGGCATAAGAATACGCACACGGAAGTCGAATAAGCGCACTGTATCGCGTCAGGAGTCGAATTGTCAACCGAGGAATATCGGACTGAGCAGCAATTCATCGATGAGCTCTACGCGCGACTCGACCACCTGCGCGACCAGGCCGAACGTGCCGTCCGGGAGGCGCTCAAGGACGCCGGCAGCGGATTCCAGGCGCGGCTGGAGCGGGATGTGCTGGTCGCCGAGCAGTCCGGGCTGCTCGCGGCGTTCGACGCCGGCGAGAACGGTCTGTGTTTCGGGCGGCTGGAGTTCCGGGACGGCCGCGACCACCACATCGGGCGCATCGGGATCCGCGACGACGACGAGGAGCGCACCCCGCTCGTCGTGGACTGGCGCGCCGAGGTGGCGCGGCCGTTCTACCTCGCCACCGGGTACGAGCCCATGGGCCTCAGGCGCCGCCGGCACATCACCACCCGCGGCCGGGAGGTCACCGCGCTGCACGACGAGATCCTCGACCTGACCGACACCACCCGCACCGGGCTGGAGAACCCGGACGCCGACGCCGTGCTGCTCGCCGCGCTCGACGCCGCCCGCACCGGCCGGATGGGCGACATCGTGCAGACCATCCAGGCCGAGCAGGACCGCATCATCCGCGCGCCGCACCAGGGCGTCCTCGTCGTCGAGGGCGGCCCCGGCACCGGCAAGACCGCCGTCGCGCTGCACCGCGCCGCGTTCCTCCTCTACGCGCACCGCGAGCACCTCGCCCGCCGCGCGGTCCTCATCGTCGGGCCCAACCCCGCCTTCCTCGGGTACATCGGCGAAGTCCTGCCCGCGCTCGGCGAGACCGGCGTACTCCTCGCCACCATGGCGGAGCTCTTCCCCGGCGTCCGGGCCACCGGCACCGACACCCCCGAGGCCGCCGAGATAAAGGGCCGCGCCGGCATGGCGGACGTCCTCGCCCGGTACCTGCGCGACCAGCAGACCGTGCCGCCCACCGACGCGCCGATCGAGATCGACCACGACGACTACGGCACCCTGCTCCTGGACCGGAACATGGCCGAGGACGCCCGCTGGGACGCCCGGGGTACCGGACTGCCGCACAACCTCGCCCGGCCGCGCTTCACCTTCCGCATCATCGACGCCCTCACCGAGCAGCTCGCCGAGCGGCTCGGCGCCGACCCGTTCGGCGGCCCCAACCTCCTCGACCCGTCCGACATCACGCAGATGCGCAAGGAGATCGCCGCCAGCCGGCACGTGCACGCCGCCGTCGACGAGCTGTGGCCCGTCCTCACCCCGCAGCAGCTCGTCGCCGGCTTCCTCGCCGCACCGGACGGCTACCTGGCCGACGGCGAGGCCGAGTTCGTCCGCCGGGACCACGGGCCGTGGACCGAGGCCGACGTACCGCTGCTGGACGAGGCCGCCGAGCTCCTCGGCCACGACGACACCGCCGAGCGCGCCGCCGCCGAGCGGGAGCGCGGCGCGCGCATCGCCTACGCACAGGGCGTCCTCGACGTCAGCTACGCCTCACGCACGTACGAGTTCGAGGACGAGGAGTCCGAGGTGCTCGGCGCGCACGACATCATCGACGCCGAACGGTTCGCCGAGCGCCACGAGGAGGCCGACCACCGCAGCGCCGCCGAGCGCGCCGCCGCCGACCGCACGTGGGCGTTCGGGCACGTCATCGTCGACGAGGCGCAGGAGCTGTCCGCGATGGCGTGGCGGCTGCTGATGCGCCGCATCCCCACCCGCTCCATGACCCTGGTCGGCGACCCCGCCCAGACCGGTGACGCGGCCGGCTGCGGCTCCTGGGAGGAGATCCTCGCGCCGTACGTGGGCGACCGGTTCGAGCACGTTCGGCTCGGGGTCAACTACCGCACCCCCGCCGAGATCATGGAGGTCGCGGCCGCGGTGCGCCGCGCCGAGGACCCGCGGTTCGAGCCGCCGCGGTCGGTCCGGTCCACCGGCGTCCCGCCCTGGGAGGTGACCGCGGACGACCTGCCCGGCGCGGTCGCCGAGGCCGTACGGCGCGAGACGCCCGCCGAAGGACGGCTCGCGGTCATCGCCCCGGCGGGCCGGCTCACCGCCATCGGCGAGGCGCTGCCCGGCGCCGCGCACGGCCCGGTCCCCGACCTCACCCGCACGGTCGTGCTGCTGGAGCCGCGCCAGGCGAAGGGCCTGGAGTTCGACACGGTGATCGTCGTGGACCCGGACGCCATCCGCGCCGCCGGGCCGCACGGCGTCAACGACCTCTACGTGGCGCTGACCCGCGCGACCCAGCGCCTCGGCGTCATCAGGGCCGCCGCCGGAACCGGAAGCTGAACAGGCGCCGGGGAGCCCTCGGCTCGCGCTCCAGGTGCCTGCGCGTCAGCTCGGCCGCGCCGGGCGGGGTCTCGCCGGGGAACGCCTCCCGCCACACGCGCGCGATCCGCGCCGTGAGCCCCGCGGGGTCGGACTCCCCGGTCGCCGTGACGGTCACCGGCCCGTACGGCCCTGCGGGCGCGGCCAGCCGCACCACGTGGCCGTCGGGGGCGTACGCCTCGTACTCCCCGGCGGCGACGTCGGCGGCCTCCAGCGAGTTCGCGGCGGCGGCGTACGACGGCACGACGCAGACGCCCGCGTCGCGGTCGAATAGCAGCAGGGCCTGCGGGGGGAGTGCGGGGCGGTCGTCCATGCGGGCCATCCTCGCCCGCCGGCCGGCGGCCCCGCACCCCCGCTCCGGGGTCGCGGAGTCATGCGGTCAGGCGGTCACGCGGGCTTCAGGTACACCGTCGCCAGCGGCGGCAGGGTCAGCCGGATGCCGTCCGCCTCCCGCTTCACCGGCTCGGCGTTGCGCACGTCACCGCCGCCGTACACCGCGGCGTCCGTGTTGAGGACCTCCGCCCACGCCGAGACGCCCTCCGGCGCCCACAGCCGGTAGTCCTGGCGCACCACCGGGGAGAAGTTGGTCACCGCCAGCAGCGGGTTGCGCCGGGCGTCGTACCGCAGGAACGCGAAGACGTTGTCGTCGGCCGCGTCGCCCAGCACCCACTGGAAACCCTCCGGGACGGTGTCGCGCTCCCACAGCGCGGGCGTCGCGGTGTAGACCCGGTTCAGGTCGCGCACCAGGTCGCGCACGCCCCGGTGGTCGCCGGCCGAGTGGTAGTCGTCCGCCAGCAGCCACCACTCCGGTCCGTGCGCCTCGGACCACTCCGCGCCCTGCGCGAACTCCTGGCCCATGAAGAGCAGTTGTTTGCCGGGGTGCGCCCACATGAAGCCGAGGTACGCGCGGTGGTTGGCGCGCCGCTGCCACCAGTCGCCCGGCATCTTGGTCACCAGCGCCTGCTTGCCGTGCACCACCTCGTCGTGCGAGATCGGCAGGACGTAGTTCTCGCTGTACGCGTACACCATCGAGAACGTCATCTCGTTGTGGTGGTACTTGCGGTGCACCGGTTCCTTGGAGACGTACACCAGCGAGTCGTGCATCCAGCCCATGTTCCACTTCAGGCCGAAGCCGAGCCCGCCGTGGTCGGTCGGGCGGGTGACGCCCTCCCAGGCGGTGGATTCCTCCGCGATCGTCACCACGCCGGGGCAGCGGCGGTAGACGGTGGCGTTCATCTCCTGGAGGAAGGACACGGCGTCGAAGTTTTCCCTGCCGCCGAACTCGTTGGGCGCCCACTCGCCCCCCTCGCGCGAGTAGTCCAGGTACAGCATCGAGGCGACGGCGTCGACGCGCAGCCCGTCGATGTGGAACTCCTCGCACCAGTAGACCGCGTTCGCGACGAGGAAGTTGCGGACCTCGGTGCGGCCGTAGTCGAATTCGAGGGTCCCCCAGTCGGGGTGCTCGGCGCGCCGCGGGTCCGGGTGCTCGTACAGCGGGGTGCCGTCGAAGCGGGCCAGCGCCCAGTCGTCCTTCGGGAAGTGCGCCGGCACCCAGTCCACGATCACGCCGATCCCGGCCCGGTGGCACGCGTCCACGAAGTACTTGAAGTCGTCGGGGGTGCCGAGCCGGGCCGTGGGCGCGTAGAAACCGGTGACCTGGTAGCCCCACGACGGGCTGTAGGGGTGCTCGGCGACCGGCATCAGCTCCACATGGGTGAAGCCGAGCTCCTTGGCGTACGCGGGGAGCTGTTCGGCCAGCTCCCGGTAGGTCAGGCCCGGCCGCCAGGAGGGCAGGTGCACCTCGTAGACGGAGAACGGCGCCTCGTGCACCGGCCGGTCGCCGCGGTGCGCCATCCACTCCCCGTCCTGCCACTCGTAGTGGGAGGCGGTGACGATCGACGCGGTCTCCGGCGGGCACTGGGTGCGGCGCGCCATCGGGTCGGCGCGCAGCGACCGGCTGCCGTCGGGCCCGGTGACCGCGAACTTGTACAGCGCGCCCTCGCCGATGCCCGGCACGAACAGCTCCCACACGCCGGTGCCGCCGAGTGAGCGCATCGGCAGGCCGGTGGCCTCGTCCCAGTAGTTGAACTCGCCGACCAGCCGCACCCCGCGCGCGTTCGGCGCCCACACCGTGAAGCGGGTGCCCTCGGTGCCCTGGTGGGTCATCGGGTGGGCGCCGAGCGCCGTCCACAGCTGTTCGTGGCGGCCCTCACCGATCAGGTGCAGGTCCAGCCCCCCGAGCGCGGGCAGGTGGTGGTACGGGTCGTCCACTTCGACGACACCGGAGTCGTAGGCGATTAGGAGCCGGTAGTCAGGCACCCCGGCGAGCGGCAGCACCCCCGAGAAGAGCCCGTCGCCGTCGTCGTGCAGCTCGGTGCGCGACCCGTCCGCGAGGACGGTGACGCCCACCGCGTACGGGCGCAGCGCCCGGATCGCGACGCCGCCGCTCTCGACCGGGTGCGCGCCGAGCAGCGCGTGCGGGTCGTGGTGCTCCCCGGCGAGCAGCCGCCCCCGGTCGGCGGGGTCCAGCGGCGCGGCCGGGACGGCGCCGGCGCCGGTGCGCGGACGCGGGGTCGCGCCGGGCGGCGGCGTGGGGAGGGCGGTGGCGTCCCCGACGGCTGTGGTCTTGACGTTCCTGGTCTCGGGCCGGGCTGCCGGATTGCGGGTCGGGCGACGGGGGGTCACGGGGAAAGGCCTCCTCAAGGCGTCAGGGGGTCGGCTGTGCGGCCAGGCGGCGGACGGCCGCCATCGGGACCGGTAGCCAGTCGGGTCGGTGCCGGGCCTCGTACAGGACCTCGTACACGGCTTTGTCCGTCTCGTACGCCCGCAGCAGAGCGGGCGTATCGCGCGGATCGGTGCCGGATGCCTCGGCGTAGCCGGTGCAGTACGCGTCGCGGCAGCGCTCCGCCCAGTCCGCGTTCCAGGGGCGGAAGGAGCGGGCCGCGTAGTCGAAGGAGCGCAGTATCCCGGCCACGTCGCGGACGGGCGGCTGCGGGCGGCGGCGCTCGGCGAGCGGCTTCGCGGGTTCCCCCTCGAAGTCGATCACCGACCAGTCGCCGTCCTCCGTGCGCAGGGTCTGGCCGAGGTGGAGGTCGCCGTGCACCCGCTGCGCCCGCCAGGTGACGTCCTCGGCGGCCAGCTTGCCGACCGCGTCGAAGGCGGTGCGCAGCCCGGGCGCGTACGGCAGGAGCGCGGGCACGGCCTGGGCGGCGGCGTCCAGGCGGCGGGTCATCTGGATGGCCAGGTTCTCGGTCTGCGGGCGGCCGAGCGCGACGGTCGGCAGGGCTTCGGCGAGCGCGGTGTGCACCTCCGCGGTGGTGCGGCCGAGCGCCCGCGCCTCGTCGGTGAAGTCCCGGCCGTCCGCGAGCGCGTCCAGGGCGAGCTGCCAGCCGTCCTGGGAGCCGCGCAGATAGGGCTGGAGGACGCCGAGCGTGCTGGCCTCGGGGTGGTTGTTGACGGTCTCGTACCAGGCGACGGGCGCGGGGACCCGGCTGCACCCGGCGCGGGCGAGCGCGAGGGGCAGCTCCAGGTCCGGGTTGGCGCCCGACCAGATCCGCCGGAACACCTTGAGGATGTACGCATCGCCGTACACCAGCGAGGAGTTGGACTGCTCGGCGTCCAGGACGCGGGGGGCGAGCCCCTCCGGGATCGCGACCGTCCGCGAGAACCGCAGCGGACCCATGGGGCCGGGGGTGCGCAACCGTTCCAGCAGGAGCGAGGCGAGGCGCGGGTCCCGCAGCCCCTCGTAGACCGTGCGCCCGGCGAGCGGTCCGTCCGGCACGCGGCCGATGAGGGCGTGGGCGAGCGCCGGCGGCAGGGTCGCGCGCACGCCGAGCAGCAGCTGGTAGCAGTCGGCCTGGGCGGACGGCGCGAGGCCGGGCTGCTGGACGCGGACGAGCAGGTGCAGCAGGCCGGGGCCGGCCGAGTCGACGACGGGCAGCAGTTCGGTCGCCGAGACGAGGGTGAAGCCCGTGACGGGCCGGCCCTTGCCGGCGAACCAGCGCTGTCGCGGCAGCCATTCGTGGAGCAGGGGCACCAAGGAGGGGAGCAGGGCGACCGGTGCCCGGGCGGTGGATGCGGTCTCCGACATGGCAGCGCGTCCTTTCCCCGGGCACTACAGAATGCACAGAACGTGCAGAGTGTCCCGGAATGCGGCGATTGCTGTCCGGCTGTGCGGGACGTGTCGGGCGGGGATGGTCCGTATAGACCCGAATCGACGTATGAGGGGGAGAGTTCCCAGGGCGCGGCACCGGAAACGCCCGGTTCCGGAGAACTCTCCCCGCCTGGCGGGGCCTTCGGCCGCGGTGTATATGCCGCTCCGGTATGCCGGTTCCCGCGGCATCCGGGGAGCGGCACGGCGGAAGGCCGTTACGCCGTTGCGGTGACGCCGCTCCGGGCGCGCCGCGACGGGCCGGCGGCCGGGGAGGGGTGTCGCCGGCCGCCGTGGAGGTCAGCCCCGGGGTGCGGGCTTCGGCGCCGGGGGCTCGGGGGCCGCCTGGGTGCCCGGCTTGATGGACTTCGCCGGCTTCTTGACGGCGTCCTCGCGCAGCCGGAACCAGTAGAAGCCGTGCCCCGCGAGGGTGAGCAGGTACGGCCATTCGCCGATCGCCGGGAAGCGCACCCCGCCGATCAGCTCCACCGGGTGCATGCCGTTGAACCGGCGCAGGTCCAGCTCCGTCGGCTGAGGGAAGCGCGAGAAGTTGTGGACGCACATCACCAGGTCGTCCCCGTACTCCCGCAGGAACGCCAGGACCGCCGGGTTCGACGACGGCAGCTCGGTGTAGGAGCCGAGGCCGAAGGCCGGGTTCTGCTTGCGGATCTCGATCATCCGCTTGGTCCAGTGCAGCAGGGAGGACGGCGAGGCCATCGACGCCTCGACGTTCGTGACCTGGTAGCCGTAGACCGGGTCCATGATCGTCGGCAGGTAGAGCCGTCCCGGGTCGCAGGACGAGAAGCCCGCGTTGCGGTCGGGCGTCCACTGCATGGGGGTGCGGACGCCGTCGCGGTCGCCGAGCCAGATGTTGTCGCCCATGCCGATCTCGTCGCCGTAGTAGAGGATCGGCGAGCCGGGCAGGGACAGCAGCAGCGCGGTGAACAGCTCGATCTGGTTGCGGTCGTTGTCGAGCAGCGGGGCGAGGCGCCGCCGGATGCCGATGTTGGCGCGCATCCGCGGGTCCTTGGCGTACTCCGCGTACATGTAGTCGCGCTCCTCGTCGGTGACCATTTCCAGGGTCAGCTCGTCGTGGTTGCGCAGGAAGATGCCCCACTGGCAGTTCACCGGGATCGCCGGGGTCTTGGCCAGGACTTCGGAGACGGGGTAGCGGGACTCCCGGCGCACCGCCATGAAGATGCGCGGCATCACCGGGAAGTGGAACGCCATGTGGCACTCGTCGCCGCCGGCCGCGTAGTCGCCGAAGTAGTCGACGACGTCCTCCGGCCACTGGTTGGCCTCGGCGAGCAGCACCGTGTCGGGGTAGGCGGCGTCGATCTCCTTGCGGACCCGCTTGAGGAAGGCGTGGGTGGCGGGGAGGTTCTCGCAGTTGGTGCCCTCCTGCTGGTACAGGTACGGCACGGCGTCGAGGCGGAAGCCGTCGATGCCCAGGTCCAGCCAGAAGCGCAGCGCCGACAGGATCTCCTGCTGCACGGCGGGGTTCTCGTAGTTCAGGTCGGGCTGGTGGGAGAAGAACCGGTGCCAGTAGTACTGCTTGCGGACCGGGTCGAAGGTCCAGTTCGAGGTCTCGGTGTCGACGAAGATGATCCGGGCGTCCTGGAACTGCTTGTCGTCGTCGGCCCAGACGTAGTAGTCGCCGTAGGGGCCGTCGGGGTGGGCGCGGGACTCCTGGAACCACGGGTGCTGGTCGCTGGTGTGGTTCATCACGAAGTCGATGATCACCCGCATGCCGCGCTGGTGGGCGGCGTCGACGAACTCGACGAAGTCGGCGAGGTCACCGAACTCCGGCAGGACGGAGGTGTAGTCCGACACGTCGTAACCGCCGTCCCGCAGCGGGGACTTGAAGAACGGCGGGAGCCACAGGCAGTCCACCCCGAGCCACTGCAGGTAGTCCAGCTTGGCCGTGATGCCCTTGAGGTCGCCGACACCGTCGCCGTTGCTGTCCTGGAAGGAGCGGACCAGCACCTCGTAGAAGACGGCCCGTTTGAACCAGTCGGGGTCGCGGTCCTTGGCGGGGGTGTCCTCGAAGGTGTCGTGGACGGGCTCGTTGACGATCATGATGTGGGTGACCCTCCGATCGGCGGGGACGGTCGCAGGACGAGGATGTGCGCGGGCGTGACGCCCGGCTCGAGGCGCACATAGTTGGCCCTGCCCCAGTGATAGGTCTCGCCGGTGAGCTCGTCGCGCACCGGTACGGTCTCGTGCCAGTCGAGGCCGAGCTCCGGCATGTCCAACGAGACCGTCGCCTCGTGGGTATGGTGCGGGTCGAGGTTGACGACCGTCAGAACAATGTTCGAACCCGACCGCTTGCTGTAGGCGATCACCGCGTCGTCGTCCACGTGGTGGAAGTGGATGGAGCGGAGCTGCCGCAGTGCGGCGTTGCGCCGCCGGATCCGGTTCAGCGAGGTGATCAGCGGGGTGATCGTGCGGCCTTCGCGCTCCGCCGACTCCCAGTCGCGCGGCTTGAGTTGGTACTTCTCCGAGTCGAGGTACTCCTCGCTCCCCTCGCGCAGCGGCGTGTTCTCGCAGAGCTCGTAGCCGGCGTACACGCCCCACGCGGGCGACATCGTCGCGGCGAGCACCGCCCGCGCCTCGAAGGCCGGCCGGCCGCCGTGCTGGAGGTAGGCGTGCAGGATGTCGGGGGTGTTCACGAAGAAGTTCGGCCGCATGTAGGCGGCCGCCTCGCCCGACAGCTCCGTCAGGTACTCGGTCAGCTCCTGCTTGCCGTTGCGCCAGGTGAAGTACGTGTACGACTGCTGGAAGCCGACCGCGGCCAGCGTGTGCATCATGGCCGGGCGGGTGAAGGCCTCCGCCAGGAAGATCACGTCCGGGTCGGTCTTCCGGATGGACGCGATGACCTTCTCCCAGAAGATCACCGGCTTGGTGTGCGGGTTGTCCACGCGGAAGATGCGCACCCCGTGGGCCATCCAGTGCCGCAGCACCCGCAGCGTCTCGCGGACGATGCCCCGCATGTCCTGGTCGAAGGCCACGGGATAGATGTCCTGGTACTTCTTCGGCGGGTTCTCGGCGTACGCGATGGTGCCGTCGGCGCGGTGGTGGAACCACTGCGGGCGCTTGGTCACCCACGGGTGGTCCGGCGAGCACTGCAGCGCGAAGTCCAGCGCCACCTCCAGCCGCAGCTCGCGGGCGCGCGCCACGAAGGCGTCGAAGTCCTCCATGGTGCCGAGGTCCGGGTGGATCGCGTCGTGGCCGCCCTCGTGGGAGCCGATGGCCCACGGCACGCCCACGTCGTCCGGGCCGGCCGTGAGGGAGTTGTTGGGGCCCTTGCGGTGGGTGGTGCCGATGGGGTGGATGGGCGGCAGGTACACCACGTCGAAACCCATCGCGGCGATCGCCGGCAGCCGCTCGGCGGCGGTGCGGAACGTGCCCGGGACCAGCCGGCCGTTCTCGAAGCGGGCCCCTTCCGAGCGCGGGAACATCTCGTACCAGGAACCGAAAAGCGCCCGCTCCCGCTCCACCAGGAGGGGCAACGGGCGCGAGGAGGTGACCAGTTCGCGCAGCGGGTGCCGGGACAACGCCTCCGCGGCCTCCGGTGCCAGCGCCGCGGCCAGCCGGTCCGCCGGCGGGCGCCGTACGTCGCGCAGCGCGTCCACCACCGCCAGCACGGCCTCGCGGCCCTCACCCTTCGGCACGCCCTCGGCGGCCCGCTCGTGCAGCGCCGCACCCTCCTCCAGCACCAGCTCGGTGTCGATGCCCGCCGGAATCTTGATCCCGGCGTGGTGGCGCCAGGTGGTGACCGGATCGCTCCATGCCTCGACCCGGTACGACCACCGGCCTTCGGCCGTCGGAGTGACCTCGGCCCCCCAGCGGTCGGTGCCGGGGGCCAGTTCCCGCATCGGCGTGAACGGGCCCTCGTGACCGGCCGGGTCCGTCAGCACCACATTGGCGGCCACGGCGTCGTGGCCTTCACGGAACACGGTGGCCGTAACCTGAAAGGTCTCGCCGGTCACCGCCTTGGCGGGCCTTCTACCGCAGTCGACCAGGGGGCGGACATCGAGGACGGGAATGCGACCAATCAGCGAATTCACGGCATCACCTGAGGGTTGCTTATGGGGTATCGCTCTTTGTAGCTGCTCCGTTGACGAGTGGCGGGGCGCAGGCATCACCGCTCCTGTCCGGGTTCACTCGGGTGGGCGGGTACCGCAACAGCCTTCCCCCACCCTTCGGGTGGGCAATCCGGCGCGATGTTAACTACTCCGGCGTAGCCGGGAAACGGGAAACCGGCCCCGTATGGTTGATTCCGGGACCGGTTGGCCGGTTACCGCCGAACGGGTGAACGCGCGGGAGACCGGACCGGTGATCCGGCCCGTGATCACGCCGCCGATCGGACCCGTGGTCACGCCGGGGACTGGGCGTCCTGCTCCTCCGGGTCGTTCGCCCAGACCTGCCACGGCTGCCGGGTCACCCACTCGTCGACCGGCGCCGGGCGCACCGACAGCGTCCCGGCCCAGGCACCGTCGTCCCCCGCCATCAGCAGCGGGTCCTCGCCCGACGCCATGTAGTGGTAGATGCCCGCCACCCCGGCCGCCGCCACCGGGCCCAGGACCGCGGCCAGGCCCTGCTCGAAGACGTCCGGGTCCAGCGCCCGGTAGCGCACGGTGCGGCCGAGCCCCTGTCCGAACGCCTCCGCCAGCTGCTCGCCCGTCAGGGAGCGCGCACCGCCGATGTCGAACGTCCGTCCCTCCACGCCGTCCGCGGTGAGCGCCCCCAGCACCGCCTCCGCCAGGTCCCGGTGGGACAGCCACGCGACCGGCGTGTGCGCGGGCAGCGGATAGGCGAGCACGCCGTCGTTCACCAGCGCGGGACCGTTCCACGGGCTGAAGAGGTTGTCCAGGTAGACCGGCGGGCGCAGCACCACCAGCGGGACGCCGCTGTCGCGCAGCACCTCCTCGGCGATCCGGCGCGTCTCGAACGCCGCCACACCGGTGGTGACCGAGGGGATCCGGGTGTTGGCGTTGTACACCAGACGGCGCACCCCGGCGTCCAGGGCGGCGTCCGCGACGTTCCGCGCGTACCGGCGCACCCGCTCCGGCTCGTACACCAGCGGCAGCACCACCGCCGCGTGCGTCGCTCCGTCGAACAGCTGACGGACGTCCTCGGCGTTGCCGAGGTCGCCGGAGGCGAAGGAGACGCCCGGCAGCGGCGGCCGGTCGCCGTCGGGGCGGCGGGTGAGCGTACGGACCCGGTGGTGGCGCTCGGCCAGGAGGCGGGCGACCGCGCCGCCCTGGAAGCCGGTCGCGCCGACGACCGCGACCCGCATCTGCGAGGGCGTCCGGGGTGCCTGCGGGGGCTGGGAAAGGTGATCCGACATGTGCCTGAAGGGCCCTTCGATAGGGTGTGTCTGCTGCCGAAACGGCACTCCACAGGCTGGCGGCGACGGCTTTGGCCGATCAATTAACAAACCGGGGCGGGGGTTGAAGGATCGTCCATGGACACCGTACGCACCGAGCAGGAACGCACCGACGGCGACGACCTCCTCAGCGAGCTGCTGCAGCCGCTGCGCCTGACCGGGGTCTTCGACAGCCGCTGGCACGTCAGCGCCCCGTGGGCCATCGAGGGCGACGCCGAGCAGGGCTGCGCCGTACTGCACTACATCGTCGAGGGCGGCTGCTGGATCACCGCCGAGGGGCAGGCCCCGCTGGAGCTGCACACGGGGGACCTCGCCGTCTTCCCCACGGGCACCGCGCACCGGCTGTCCGACCGGCCCGAGCGGCAGGGCGTGCCGCTCAAGGCGGTGCTGCCCGAGCGGCAGCCCGGCACCTCGGGCGCGATCCGCATCGCCGGGCCCGGACCGGAGAGCCGGCTGCTGTGCGCCGGGCTGCACTACGACGCCAGCGCCGCCACCGGCCTGTACAAGGCGCTGCCGTGGGTGCTCGTCCTGGACGGCTCGCAGGTCGGCCGGGAACCGCTGCTGCGGGACACCCTGCGGCTGCTGGCCGCGCCGGACCGGCCCGTAGGGCCCGGCGACCGGCTGATCACGCTGCGCGCGTTCGAGATGGCACTGGTGCTGGCGCTGCGGCCGCTGCTGCGCGAGTTCACCGAGAACCCGGCGTCCCTGCCGGTGCTGCGCCACCCCGGGATCAGCCGGGCCATGGTCATGATCGCGACCAGGTTCGCCGAGCCGTGGACCATCGAATCGCTCGCCAAGGAGGTCGGCATGTCCCGTTCGGCCTTCACCGCCGCCTTCCGCGAACTGGTCGGCGAGGCCCCGGCCCGCCATCTGACCGGGCGGCGCATGCAGGAGGCGGCGCGGCTGCTGGGCGAAACGTCACTGCCGCAGTCGGCGGTGCCGCGGCGGGTGGGCTACCAGAGCGCGGTCGGCTTCCACCTGGCCTTCCGCAAGTGGTTCGGGGTGACTCCGGGGGAGTACCGCACGAGCACGGCCGCCGCCTGAGCCCCACCGGCCCCGGCCCGGGACCGGTGGGGCTCAGGCGGCGGCCGCGGGGAAAACGGCCGGATCCCGGCCCGATACCGGCCGGTATGGCCAAAACCGCACTGGCCGGTTCTTAAGGACCGCTGGACGGTCGTTCATTGCCCCGGCCGGGCACGGCCAGACAGGCTCTGCTGCGGCAATGCCGAACCGCAAGAGGAGAACAGGTGACCAGGTCCGGTCAGGAGTATCTGGCGTCGCTGCGCGACGGGCGCGAGATATGGCTCGACGGCGAGCGCGTGGCGGACGTCACCGCGCACCCCGCCTTCCGCAACACCGCCGCCTCCCTCGCGCGGCTGTACGACCTGGCCCACGATTCCGAGCACACCCCGGTCCTCACCCAGGGCGGGGTGCACCGCGCGTACGCCGTTCCCCGCTCGTACGAGGACCTCGTCGCCCGCCGCCGGGCGTACAAGGTGTGGTCGGAGGCGAGCTTCGGCTTCCTGGGCCGTACGCCCGACTACATGGCGGGCGGCGCCGCCGGGTTCGCCGCCCTGCCGCAGGTGTTCACGACCGAGGCGTACGACGGTTCCGGCGCCGCCCTCGCCTACCACCGGCGGCTCGCCGAGGGCGACCTTTACCCCACCTTCACCATCACCAACCCGCAGATCGACCGCACCGTGCCCGCCTCCGAACAGGAGGAGGACGACCTCGTGGTGAAGGTCGTCGCCGAGAAGGACGGCGGGATCGTGGTGCGCGGCGCCAAGATGATCGGCACCGCGGCGGTCTTCGGCAACGAGGTCATCGTCGGCACCATCGAGCCGCTCGCCCCGCAGGACGTCGAGCACGCGGTCTGCTTCTCCCTTCCCGTCGGCACCCCGGGCCTGAAGTTCCTCTCCCGCACCTCCTACGAGGCGCAGGCGCGCAGCGTCTTCGACAACCCGCTCTCCTCGCGCTTCGACGAGAACGACGCCCTCCTCGTCTGCGACGACGTGTTCGTGCCCTGGGAGCGCGTCCTCGCCTACCGGAACGTCGACGTGGCGTTCGGGATGTGGTGGCGGACCCCCGCCTACCTGAACTTCGTGCACCAGGCGGCCACCCGCTTCTGGACCAAGCTGGAGTTCCTCACCGGCATCGCGATCCTGCTCACCAAGGCCAACAACACCCACCGGCTGCCGCCCGTGACGCAGGCCATCGGCCGGCTGATGGGCAAGGTCGCCCAGGCCAAGGCGTTCGTCCTGGCCGCCGAGGCGTCGTACCAGGAGGTCGACGGGGGCCGCGGCGGGGTGATGCCCGGCAAGGACATCTCCTTCGCGCAGCGCATCATGGCCGGCGAGCTGTATCCGCAGGCCGTCCAGGAGATCAAGCTGCTCGCGGGCGGCGGCGTCATCCAGCTGCCCGCCTCCGGCGAGGACCTGCTGCACCCGGAGCTCGGCCCGCTGGTCCGCAAGTACATCCGCTCGCCCGGCACCCCCGCCGAGGAGCGGGTCAAGCTGCTGAAGCTGGCGTGGGACGCCCTCGGCTCGGAGTTCGCCGCCCGCCACGAGCAGTACGAGCGCTTCTACCACGGCGCCCCGCACGTCTACCTGATGCAGCAGGCGTGGGAGGGCGACACGGACAGCTGCGAGTCCCTGGCCCGCGCCTGCCTCGACGGCTACGACCTGGAGCGCCCGCGGTGAACCGCTCCCTGCGGGGTGCGCTCGCGCTGCTCGCGGCCACCCAGCTGCTGCTGATCATGGACACGGCGATCATCAACGTCGCCCTGCCGTCGATCGGGGCCGACCTGGGCTCCGGGTCCGCCGGGCTGTCCTGGGTGGCCAACGCCTACCTCATCACCTTCGGCGGGCTGCTGCTGCTCGGCGGGCGCACCGCCGACCTGGTCGGGCACCGGCGGCTGTTCGTCGCCGGGCTCGTGCTCCTCGCCGCCGCGTCCGCCGCAGGCGGGGTCGCGCGGTCCGCCGGCGCACTGGTCGCCGCACGCGCCGCGCAGGGTGTCGGGGCGGCCTTCGCCGCGGCCGCCGCCTTCGCGCTGCTGCTGCTCCTGTTCCCGGACGGGCCCGCCCGGCACAAGGCGCTCGGCGCGTTCGCCGCGATGGGCGGCCTCGGCGGGGTGCTCGGCACCGTCCTCGGCGGTGTCCTCACCGATCTGCTCGGCTGGCGCTCCACCTTCTGGCTCAACGTCGCCGTCGCCGCGCTGCTCGGCGCCCTGGCGCTGCGGCTCCTCGACGGCGGGGGCCCCACCCGCGGCCCGTCGGCCGCGCCCGGCGCCGGTCGCGGCTTCGACCTCCTCGGCGCGCTCACCGTCACCGGCGGCCTCGGCCTGGTCGCGTACGCCCTCGTCGGCCGCAGCCTCGCCGCCGGCGCGGCCGGCGCGGCCCTGCTGGCGGCCTTCGCGGTGCTGGAGACCCGCGTCGCACGGCCGCTGGTGCCGCCCGCCGTGCTCCGGCGGCCCGCGCTGCGGCTCGCCAACTGCCTGGGCGCTCTCGCCCAGATGGCGCTGTTCCCGATGTTCTTCCTCGTCAGCCTCTACCTCCAGAGCGTGCTCGACCACTCGCCGCTGGCCGGCGGCCTGGGACTGCTGCCGCTGTCCGCCGTCGTCGTGGCCACCGCCCCGCAGACCGGGCGCGTCATCGCCCGCCTCGGCCTGCGCGCCACCACGACCCTCGGCTTCGGGCTGCTCCTCGCCGGCATGGTCTGGCTCGCCCTGGCCCTCAGCGCCGACGGCACCTTCTTCACCACCGTGTTCGCACCCAGCCTCCTGCTGGGTGCCGCCCTGCCGCTGGTCATGGTCACCACCAACGTGGCCGCCACCGCCGGGGCCTCGCCCGAGGAGACGGGCCTGGCCTCCGGCCTGATCAACACCAGCCAGCAGTTCGGCTCCGTCCTGGGGCTCGCCGTCCTGGTGGCCGTCGCCACCTCCCGTACGGACTCGGCGGACCCCGCCACCGCGACGGCCGGCGCGGCGACGGCCGGCTTCCAGGCCGCCCTGCTCGCCGGCGCCGCCTTCGCGGCGGTGGCCGCACTGCTCTCCGTACGGCTGAACCCGCCCGCGCCCGTACCGGCGCCGCCACGCCAGGACCGGGTGGGCGACCCGCGGTGATCCCGTGACCGCGTGACCCGGACCCGTCATCGCGTGACCCCGCGATCGCGTGGTCCCGCGACCGCGTGCCCGCCCGACCGAGCGGACTCGTGACCGCCCTGACCCAGCGGCCCGTCGCCACCGACCGACCCGAGACTGCCCGAGGGGGCCTGCCTTGACCCTGTACGACCTTGTCGCGCCCGGTCTGGATACCACCACCGAACCGCGCTACCGCATCGCCGAGATACGGGCCGCCGACCCGCTCGGCGCCGATCCGCTGCTCACCGCGCTCCCCGCGATGAACCGCGACGCCGACGTCCCCGCGCTCACCGTCGCCCTGCGCACGATCGTGCCCGACCTCGACCGGGT
This sequence comes from Streptomyces sp. NPDC051310, assembly GCF_044455245.1. Taxonomy (NCBI): domain Bacteria; kingdom Bacillati; phylum Actinomycetota; class Actinomycetes; order Kitasatosporales; family Streptomycetaceae; genus Streptomyces; species Streptomyces sp. NPDC051310. Next base: position 301,420 of record NZ_JBITEO010000004.1, on the reverse strand, counting down.
CGCCGAATGGAGCATCGTCGAAGCCCTCGCCGGCATGCGGGACATCGGCATGCTGCTCGGCTCACTGAAACGGCACGGCACCGAACCCCTCGCGGTCGTCCCCGAGGTCCTGCCGGTCCTGGAGGAGCTGGCCCGCCGCACCGACATGGTGCCCCGCGACACCGTGCACCACTACACCACCTGGAACCCGCCCGGCCGGCGCCGGCGGATGTACACCGGGCACGAGATGGAGGCCCACCTCCAGGAGGCCGTCCGGATGGTCTTCCCCAGCCTGGTCGCCGCCCTCGACACCTGTACCTGCCTCGCCCGCCTCGAACCGTACGACCCGGGCTTCGCCCTCGCGCTGGACCGCACCGCACAGCACGTCCAGGCGATGGTCGACTCCATCGACTTCACGGTCGCCAACGTCACGCCCGCGTACTTCGCGCAGACGCTGCGCCCCTACTTCGAGGAGATCGACGTGGCGGGCCGCGACTACCTCGGCCCGGCCGCCGCGCAGGTCCCGCTGTGGCTGGTCGACCTGACCCTCTGGCAGTGCGACCGCTCCAACCCGGCGTACGACGCCTTCCTCGACGAGTCCGTCGCGTACAGCCTGCCGTCGTGGCGCGCCTTCCACGCGGCCCACCGGGGCGGCGTCTCCGCCGTCAGCAAGCTGTCCGCCGCGCTCAGCTGGGAGACCGTGCACCGGCTGCCGCCCGAGCTGATCGCCTCCGCCCGCTCGCTCGCGCGGGTGCTGCGCATCCTGAAGACCTTCCGGGCCCGGCACATCGGCATCGCCCGCAAGGCCTACAGCGACGACCTGCGCCTGTACGACGAGGGCAGCGGCGGCGCCCCGGTGACGCTGCTGCGCGAGGTGCTCGACCTGACGCGGGACAACGAGACGCTGGTGCGCCGCTCCGTCGAGCGCCCCCGCCCCGCGGCCGTCCGGACACAGCCCGCCCCCGCCGCCGCGGTCCGCCTCCCGGAAGCCGGCACGCCGGCCCCGGCCGCCTGACAGGAGCGCCCCCATGACCCCGCACGTCCTCATCGCCGGCGGCGGCATCGCCGGCCTGACCGCCGCGCTCTCGCTGCACGCCGCCGGCTTCGCGCGCGTCACCGTCGTCGAGGCCGCCCGCGAGATCCGCCCCGTCGGCGCGGGGCTGAACGTCATGCCCAACGCCGTCCGCGAGCTCGACGCGCTCGGCGTCCTCGACCGGCTGGAGCCCGACGCCGTACGCACCCGCGAACTGCGCTACTACCACCGCTCCGGCGGGCTCGTCTCCCGCGAGCCCCGCGGCCTGGGCGCCGGCTACCTCTGGCCCCAGCTGTCCATCCACCGCGGCCGGCTCCAGCTCGCCCTCGCCGAGGCCGTCCGGGAACGGCTCGGCCCGTCCGCGATCGTCGCCGGCGTCCGCGTCGCCGGCCTGGACCTCCTCCCCGACGGCCGCCCCCGGGTCCGCCTCGCCCACCACTGCGGCGCCACGCGCGGGCGCGCCTCCCTCGAACCGGACGTGCTCATCGGCGCCGACGGCATCCGCTCCGCGGTCCGCGCCGCCCTCAACCCGGGCGAGGGCGAGCCGCCGTGGAACGGCATGCTCATATGGCGCGGGGTCTCCCGCGTGGCGGCCCGGCACGCCCCCGCCTTCATGTTCATCGCGGGCGACGACCGGCAGAAGGCCGTGGTCTACCCGATGACCGACCCGGCCCCCGGCCGGCCCGAGGTCCTCGTCAACTGGGCGCTGGCGATGCCCGCCGACCGCATCGCCGCCACCCGCCCGGGGGCCTCGTACACCGACGCCCGCGGCGACTGGAACCGGCCCGTCCCCCTCGACACCTTCCTCCGCCACTACGAAGGCTGGGAGTTCGACGGCGTCAGCGTCCCCGGCATCCTGCGGGCCGGCGACGGCGCCTACGAGTACCCCATGGTCGACCGCGAGCCGCTCACCCGCTGGAGCCACGGCCGCACCACGCTCATCGGCGACGCCGCCCACGCCATGTACCCCATCGGCTCCAACGGCGCCACGCAGTCCATCGCCGACGCCCGGGCCCTGGCCCACGCCATGGCCCTGCACCGCGACCCCGCCGAGGCACTCGCCGCGTACGAACGGGAACGGCGCCCCGCCATGACGGAGCTGCAGCGCGCCAACCGGCGCCTCGGACCCGAGGTCGTCATCAACCTGGCCCATGAGCGCGCGCCGGACGGCTTCACCGACATCGACGAGGTGATCCCGCCCCGGGAGCGCGCGGAGATCGCCGCGCGCTACGCCCTGACCGGGGCGTTCGACCCGGAGACGGTCAACGCGGGCTCGCCCTGGGAGGTGCCGCTGAGCGCGCTCCCCTGAGTGCGCCGTGGTTGACGGGGCCGTCGTGCCACTACCGTCGGAGGGTGAAGGCGGACGCACGAGGCCCGTGCGTCCGCCCCGATACGTACCTGCCCTGCGAAGGTGGAACACGTGAAGGCAATCCGTCGATTCACCGTGCGCCCCGTCCTCCCCGAACCCCTTCGACCACTCAGCGATCTCGCGCGCAACCTGCGCTGGTCCTGGCACGCCGAGACCCGGGACCTGTTCCAGAGCGTCGACCCCGACGGCTGGCGGGCGGCCGGCTGCGACCCCGTGCGGCTGCTGGGCTCGGTGCCCGCCGCGCGGCTCGCCGAGCTCGCCAAGGACAGGCGGTTCCTGCGCCGCCTCTCCGCCGTCGCCGACGACCTCGACGACTATCTGCACGGCCGCCGCTGGTACCAGCAGCACCAGGGCGCCTCGGACGGCGAACTGCCCGCCGCCGTCGCCTACTTCTCACCCGAGTTCGGCATCACCGCCGCCCTGCCGCAGTACTCCGGCGGCCTCGGCATCCTCGCCGGCGACCACCTCAAGGCCGCCTCCGACCTCGGCGTCCCGCTGATCGGCGTGGGGCTGCTCTACCGGCACGGCTACTTCCGGCAGTCCCTCTCCCGCGACGGCTGGCAGCAGGAGCACTACCCGCTGCTGGACCCCAACGAGATGCCGCTCGGTCTGCTGCGCCAGGAGAACGGTTCACCCGTCCGGGTGTCCCTCGCCCTCCCCGGCGGCCGCCGGCTCCACGCCCACGTGTGGGTGGCCCGGGTCGGCCGCGTCCCGCTGCTGATGCTCGACTCCGACGTCGAGGACAACGGCCCCTGCGAGCGGGACGTCACCGACCGGCTGTACGGCGGGGGCAGCGAGCACCGGCTGCTCCAGGAGATGCTGCTCGGGATAGGAGGGGTGCGGGCGGTGCGCGCGTACTGCGCGCTGACCGGCCACCCGGACCCCGAGGTCTTCCACACCAACGAGGGCCACGCCGGCTTCCTCGGCCTCGAACGCATCCGCGAACTGAGCGAGGAAGGGCTGGAGTTCGACGCCGCGCTGGAGGCCGTCCGCGCCGGCACGGTCTTCACCACCCACACGCCCGTCCCGGCCGGCATCGACCGCTTCGACCGCGAGCTCGTCGCCCGCCACTTCGGCGACGGCGCGGAGCTCCCGGGCGTCGACGTCGAACGCGTCCTCCAGCTCGGCATGGAGACCTACCCCGGCGGCGAGCCCAGCCTCTTCAACATGGCCGTCATGGGCCTGCGGCTCGCCCAGCGCGCCAACGGCGTGTCGACCCTGCACGGCGCCGTCAGCCGCGGGATGTTCGCCGGCCTGTGGCCCGGCTTCGACCCGGAGGAGGTGCCGATCACCTCCATCACCAACGGCGTCCACGCCCCCACCTGGGTGGCGCCCGAGGTGTTCCGGCTCGGCGCGCGCAAGATCGGCGCCCAGCGCGCCGAGGACGCCCTGAGCGTCGGCGGCTCGCAGCGCTGGGACTCGGTCGCCGACATCGCCGACTCCGAGATCTGGGAGCTGCGGCGCGAGCTGCGCGAGCAGCTGGTCACGGAGGTCCGCACCCGGCTGCGCGCCTCCTGGCGGCAGCGCGGCGCCGGGTCCGCCGAGCTCGGCTGGATCGACGGGGTGTTCGACCCCGACATCCTCACCATCGGGTTCGCCCGCCGGGTCCCCTCGTACAAGCGGCTCACCCTGATGCTGCGCGACCGGGACCGGCTGATGGAGATGCTGCTGCACCCCACCCGGCCGGTGCAGATCGTCGTCGCGGGCAAGGCCCACCCGGCGGACGACGGCGGCAAGCGGCTGGTGCGGGAGCTGGTGCGGTTCGCCGACGACCCGCGGGTGCGCCACCGCATCGTCTTCCTGCCCGACTACGGCATGGGCATGGCGCAGAAGCTCTACCCCGGCTGCGACGTCTGGCTGAACAACCCGCTGCGGCCCCTGGAGGCGTGCGGGACGAGCGGGATGAAGGCCGCGCTCAACGGCTGCCTGAACCTGTCCGTGCTGGACGGCTGGTGGGACGAGTGGTACGAGCCGGACTTCGGCTGGGCCATCCCGACCGCCGACGGCCCGACGACGGACGAGGACCGGCGCGACGACCTGGAGGCGGCCGCGCTGTACGAACTGATCGAGCAGCGGGTCGCGCCGCGCTTCTACGACCGGGGCGCGAGCGGCCTGCCCGAGCGGTGGATCGAGATGGTCCGCCGTACGCTCGCCAACCTGGGGCCGAAGGTGCTCGCGGGGCGGATGGTGCGCGAGTACGTCGAGCGGCTGTACACCCCGGCGGCGCTCGCCCACCGGTCCCTCGACGGCCGGACGGCCCGGGAACTCGCCGCCTGGAAGAACCGGGTGCGCGCCGCCTGGCCGCACGTCACCGTCGACCACGTCGAGGTGGACGAGGCCAACGGCATCGCCGAGCTCGGCGCCACCCTGGGCCTGCGGGTGCGGGTGACCCTCGGGGACCTGTCGCCCGACGACGTCGAGGTGCAGGCGGTCGCGGGCCGGGTCGACCCCGCCGACCGGCTGCGCGACCCCCAGACGGTGCCGCTGAAGCCGGCGGGCGGCCCCGACCAGCAGGGGCGGTGGACTTACGAGGGGCCGCTCACCCTGGAGCGCACCGGTCCGTTCGGCTACACCGTGCGGATACTGCCGGCGCACCGGCTGCTGGCGACGGGCGCGGACCTGGGCCTGGTGGCGCTGCCCACGGAGGCGACGGGCGAGGGCGCGGGCGTCCTGATGCGCTAGCCGGCGCGGGCGCACGCAAGCGGACGGGCCGCCCGGGGAGGTGTCCCCGGGCGGCCCGTCCCCTGTCGTGCGGTCTACGGGAAGGTCAGCTTGAAGCTGTTGATGTAGCCGGTGTCCTGCGCGGCCTTGTCCTGGACCCGCAGCTTCCAGGCGCCGTTGGCGACCTCGCTCGACGCGTTGACCGTGTACGTGGCCTTCACGTTGTCCGCCGAGTCGGAGGAGCTGTACGGCTTGAGGTTGTAGACCGAGCCGTCCGGGGCCACCAGGTCGACGACCAGGTCGCCGCGCCAGGTGTGGACGATGTCCACGTCGACCTTGAGGGCCGACGGGGCGTTGCCGGTGATGCCGGTGACGTTGACCGTCGAGGTCACTGCCGCGCCGTTGTCCGGGATGGAGACGTCCGCGGTGTTCTCGAAGATCTTGCCGGTGCCGGGGTCGCCGCCGCCGGGGCGGGAGCCGACGTTGATGCCGGCCCAGGCGTGCTCGACGGCCTTGACCTCGGCGCTGCCGGCGCCGTACAGCTCGGTGGCGACGGCGACCGTGCCGGTGCGCGCGCCCGCGTAGTTCGTGGTGCTGGTGAACTTGGTGGTGAGCGCCTTGAACCAGATCAGCGCGGCCTTGTCACGGCCGATGCCGGTGACCGCCAGGCCGTCGGAGGTCGGCGAGTCGTAGGTGACGCCGTTGATGGTCTTGGTCCCGCTGCCCTCGGAGAGCAGGTAGAACCAGTGGTTCGCCGGCCCGGAGGAGTAGTGGACGTCGATGCTGCCGATGCCCGAGTACCAGAAGTCCTTGGAGGAGCCGTCCTTGCTCGGCTTGTCCATGTAGCGCAGCGGGGTGCCGTTGCCCCGGATGTCGATCTTCTCGCCGACCAGGTAGTCGCCCTTGTCCTGGGTGTTGTTGGCGTGGAACTCGACCGCGGCGGCGAAGATGTCGGAGGTCGCCTCGTTGAGGCCGCCGGACTCGCCGCTGTAGACCAGCTTGGCGGTGACGGAGGTCAGGCCGTGGGTCATCTCGTGGGCGGCGACGTCGATGGACGTGAGCGGCTTGGCGTTGCCGGAGCCGTCGCCGTACGTCATGCAGAAGCAGCTGTCCTGCCAGAAGGCGTTGACGTAGTTGTTGCCGTAGTGGACGCGGGAGTACGCGCCGACGCCGTCACCGCGGATGCCGCTGCGGCCGTGGACGTTCTTGTAGTAGTCCCAGGTGAGCGCCGCGCCGTAGTGGGCGTCGGCGCCCGCGGTCTCCAGGTTGGACGGGGTGCCGTCGCCCCAGACGTCGTCGGAGCCGGAGAAGAGCGTCCCGGTGCCGGAGGTGCCGCGGTTGAGGTTGTACGTCTTGTGGTTGCCGCGGGTGGTGTCGGTCAGCGTGTACGAGGGGGCGGTGCCGAGGGTGACCTGCCCGCTGTACTGCGTGTTGCCGGTGCCGGTGTGGACGGCCTGCCACTCGAAGAGCTTCTTGCCGGTGGTGGCGTCGGTGACGACGTGCAGCTCGTTCGGCGTGCCGTCGTGCTGGAGCCCGCCGACGACGGTCTCGTACGCGAGGACCGGGGTGCCCTGGCCCATCCAGACCACCTTGCGCGGCGCGCGCTCGGCGTCGGTCGCCTTGGAGCCCTCGGCGCGGGCGGCGCTCAGCGCCTGCTTCTCCGCGGCGGCCGGGGCGACGTCCGCGCTGGTGTCCACGCCCTTGAGCGCCGCCCGGGAGGCCTTGACGACGCCCTCGGTCCGGCCCGCCTTGTTCTCCGTGACGACGAGGTCGCCGCCGAGGACGGGAAGGCCGGCGTAGGTGCGCTCGTAGCGCGTGTGGGTGGTGCCGTCGCGGTCCTGGGCGACGTCGCGGACGACGAGCTTCTCCTGGCTGCCCAGGCCGAGCTCCTTGGCCTTGGCGGCCTTGTCCGCGTCGGCGGCGCGTATCAGCGCGGTGCGCTGGGCGGGGGAGAGGTCGGCGGGCAGGGCGCCGGGGTCGGCCTGGCCGGCCGACTGCGCCTTCGGCGCGGCCGTCCACGGGTCGTCGGCGGCGGTGGCGGCACCGGTCTGCACACCCACGGTGAGCATGGCGGCGGCGGCGATCAGAGCACCCGTCGCGGTGGCGCGACGGCTAGGCGTGGATCTCACGCAGACTCCTTTTGCGAGGGGGGTTACGGGCGGCTGGGTGGGCCGCTCGGCGGAGCAAACAAGAGCTGGTGGAACAGATGTGCGGAGAACGCTGGAAGAGTGGCAGCAGCGAAGGCTTGCTGTCAGGAGCGCGTCAACAAGTTGGCCGGAAATCGTCCGGTGCCCGAAAAGCCATGTTCGTTAAGCGGACGTTTCGCCGGACGCCGCCCCCCTGCCGCGGAGTGTTCGCGGAAGGCCCCGGCGCGCCCGGCGCCCGGCGCCCGGCCCCATGTCGCCGGTGTGAACGGCGTGTTGAGCACCCCGCGGGCGCGCCTCGCGCGGCCGCCCGGAACTGTGGCTCGTTCCGGGCCCGTCCGATCCCGGTCGGACGCGCCGCCGTCCGGCGGCGCCACGTCAGTCGTACGGTCGCCACCGGCCCGCGTGTCGGGGGGTGTGATGTCTTAATGGTCCCGAATGCCGAGATCACTGAAAGGCAGGGACCACAGGTGCGGATCTTCTCCAGACCCGACGGACGCCACCCGATCACCCCGCGCGGCCACCGGCGGCGCCGGTGGCTCGCCGCCGCCGCGCTGACCTCGGCGCTGGCGGCCCCGGCCGCCCCGGCGCACGCCGCGGCCGACCCGGGCTGGGTGCCCGCCCCGGACATGACCATGGCCCGCACCGGGCACGGCACCACCACGGCGCCGTGCCCCGAGGAGGTCGACGGCCTCGGTGACGGCCGCTGCGTCTACGTCATCGGCGGCCATCCGCTCGAAGCGGCCCTGTCGGCGCACGCGTACAGCCCCGGGACCAGGACGTGGGCCAAGCTGCCGTCGATGTCCGTCGGCCGCTCGGGGCTCTCGGCCGTCACCGCGCCGTGCCCGCGGAACACCGAGGCGCTGCGCGGCATCTGCGTGTACGCCGTCGGCGGGACCAACGGCGGCGGCTCCCTCACCACCGTCGAGGCCTACAGCCCGGCCACCAACACCTGGGCGAAGGTGGCCCCGATGACCACCGCCCGCGCGTTCCTCGGCGCCGCGACCGCGCCGTGCCCGCAGGGCGTCGAGGGGCTGCGCGGCCTGTGCGTCTACGCCGTCGCGGGCGCCGCGCGCACACCGGCCCCCGGCACGGGTACCGGCACCGGCGCGGGCCACGGCACCGGCACCGGGACCGGCACCGAGACCGGGACAGGTCACGGTAGCGGAACGGGCACCGGCTCGGGGACCGGCCACGGCACCGGTTCCGGGAGCGAGACGAAGACGCTCGCCACCGTCGAGGCCTACAGCCCCGCCACCGACACCTGGGCGACCCTGCCCTCGCTCCCCACCCCGCGCCGCAGCCTCGGCGTCGCCGCCGCGTCCTGCCCCCGCGCCATGGTGTCCCACGCGCCCACCTGCGTGTACGCCGTCGGCGGCAACGACACGGCCGAACCCGTGAGCACCGTCGAGGTCTTCGACCCCGAGTCCCGCGCCTGGGTGAAGCTGCCCTCGGCCCCCACCGCCCGCCGCGGCATGGGCGTCGTCTCCGGCCCCTGCCCGGGCACCTCCACGCTCGCCGGCACCAGCTGCGTGTACGGCATCGGCGGCTCGCCCACCGCGCAGCTGACCGCCGTCGCCACCACCGAGGTGTTCGCCCCGCGCACCAACGCCTGGTCGGCCCTGCCCCCGCTGCCCGAGGCCCGCTTCGGCTTCACCGCCACGGCGGCCCCCTGCTCCGAGGACCGCTCCCGCACCTGCCTCTACGCCCCCGGCGGCATGGTCGACGCCGCCCCGAGCACCCACATGTCGGCCATCGACCTCTCCCGCCTGTAACCCCCGCGACCGCTGTGGCCCCGCACCGGGGTGAGCCGGAGGCGGCTCACCCCACCAGGCTGTCGCGCCACGCGCGGTGCAGCTCCGCGAAACGGCCCGTCCCGCCGATCAGCTCGGCCGGCGGGCCGTCCTCCACGATGCGGCCCGCCTCCATCACCAGGACACGGTCCGCGATCTCCACCGTCGACAGGCGGTGGGCGATCACCACCGCCGTGCGGCCCTTCAGCACCGTGTCCATCGCGCGCTGCACCGCCCGCTCGCCCGGGACGTCGAGCGAACTCGTCGCCTCGTCCAGGATCAGCACCGCCGGATCGGCCAGCAGGGCGCGGGCGAAGGACACCAGCTGGCGCTGGCCCGCCGAGATGCGGCCGCCCCGCTTGCGCACGTCGGTGTCGTAACCGTCCGGGAGGGCGGCGATGAAGTCATGGGCGCCGATGGCCTTCGCGGCCCGCTCGATCTCCTCCCGGGTCGCCTCCGGGCGCCCCAGCGCGATGTTCTCCGCGACCGTCCCGGAGAACAGGAACGCCTCCTGCGTCACCATCACCACCCCGCGCCGCAGCTCCGCCACCGCCAGGTCGCGCAGGTCCACGCCGTCGAGCAGCACGCGGCCCCCGGTCGGGTCGTAGAAGCGGGCCAGCAGCTTCGCCAGCGTCGACTTGCCCGCGCCCGTCGCGCCCACCACCGCGACCGTCTGCCCCGCCGGGATCGTCAGCCCGAAGCGCGGCAGCACCTCGCCGCCGGTGCGGTAGGCGAACCGCACGTCCTCGAAGACCACCTCGCGGCCCGGGCTGTCCGCGCGCGCGGGCGGCAGAGCCTTCGGGGCGGCCGGTTCCGGTACCGCGGGCGTCCGGCCCAGCAGCCCCGCGATCTTCTCCAGCGACGCGGCCGCCGACTGGTAGGAGTTGAGGAACATCGCGAGCCGGTCGATCGGGTCGTACAGCCGCCGCACGTACAGCACGGCCGCCGCCAGCACGCCGAGCGCCAGCGTGCCGCTCGCCACCCGGTGGGCGCCCCACAGCACCATGCCCGCGACCGCGGTGTTGGCGATCAGACGCGAACCGACGACGTAGCGGGCCATCTCCAGTATCGCGTCGCCGTTGCGGCGCTCGTGGCGGTGGTTCAGCTCCTGGAACCGGACGTCGTTCGCCCGCTCGCGCCGGAAGGCGCGCACCGGCCGGATGCCGTTCATCGTCTCCGCGAACTGCACGATCACCGCCGAGATCGCGGTCGAGCGCTCGCCGAACGCCAGCGCGGCGCGCCGCCGGTAGAGGCGTACGAGCAGGTACAGCGGGAGGAAGGAGGCGACCGCCACCGCACCGATGCCCAGGTCCAGCCAGAGCAGCAGCAGCGAGATGGAGACGAACGACAGGACGACGCCGACCAGCTCCTGCAGGCCCTCGCTGAGCAGTTCGCGCAGCGCCTCCACATCGGTGGTGGAGCGGGAGATCAGCCGGCCCGAGGTGTACCGCTCGTGGAAGTCCACGCTGAGCGCCTGCGCGTGCCGGAAGATGCGGCCGCGCAGGTCCAGCAGGACGTCCTGGTTGACGCGCGCGGAGGTGCGGATGAACGCGTACTGCAGCAGCCCGGCGCCCACCGCGCACACCCCGTACCCGGCGGCGACGGCCACCAGCGGCCCGTGCTCCCCGCGGCGCAGCGCCGGTACGGCGGTGTCGATGGCGTACGCGACGAGCAGCGGGCCCGCCTGCACCGCCGCCTGCTGCACCAGCAGGAGCAGCGCGCTGACGGCGACGCGCAGGCGGCGCGGGCGCAGCAGCGACCGCAGCAGCGCCCCGGTCGCCCCCCGCCCGGCCGGCAACGCGTCCCGGTCGAACAGCTCCTCCTCCGCGCCGCCCGCCGGACCGCCCGCACCCTGCTTGGTTCCCGTGCCCGGCTGCGGCTCCGGGCCCTGCTTCGTCCCCGAGCCCTGCCCGGCCCAGGGCTCCGGCTCCGCGCCGTGGGGCGCCGGGTCGTCCGTCATCGTGCCGTCCGTCATCGCGTACCGCCCGCCGCTCCGTCCGCTCCCGACATCAGCCACGCGTACTGCGCGCTCTCCCGCAGCAGCTCCTGGTGCGTGCCCACCGCCGTGATGCGCCCCTCCGACAGCAGCGCCACGCGGTCGGCCAGCAGCACCGTGGAGGGCCGGTGCGCCACCACCAGGGCCGTCGTGTCCCGCAGCACCTCGCGCAGCGCCGCCTCGACCCGGCCCTCCGTGTGGACGTCCAGCGCCGACAGCGGGTCGTCCAGGACCAGGAACCGCGGGCGGCCCACCACCGCCCGCGCCAGGGCGAGGCGCTGGCGCTGGCCGCCCGAGAGGCTCAGGCCCTGCTCGCCGACCTGGGTCTCGGTGCCCTGCGGGAGGTTCCGCACGAAGTCGGCCTGGGCCACGTCCAGCGCCCGCCGCAGCTCCGTCTCGCCCGCGCCCGCCGGGCCGGCGCCCATCAGCACGTTCTCGCCGACGCTCGCCGAGAACAGCGTCGGCTCCTCGAAGGCCACCGCCACCAGTTCCCGCAGCCGCTCCCGCGGCAGGTCCGCCACGTCGACCCCGTCCAGCAGGATCCGGCCGCCCGTCACCTCGTGCAGCCGCGGCACCAGCGCCGTCAGCGTGGTCTTGCCGGAGCCCGTGGCGCCGACCAGCGCCATCGTCTCGCCGGGGCGCACGTGCAGGTCGATCCCGGCCAGCACCGGCGGCGCGCCGGGCGGCGCGTCCGGATAGCGGAAGGTGACGTCCTCGAAGCGCAGGCCCCCGGAGAGCGGAACGGCCGGCGCCCCGGTCCGGGACGCGCCGCCGTCGTCCTCCTCCGGCTCGGCCATCACCTCGAAGTACCGGTCCGCCGCCGTCGCCGCCTCCTGGCTCATCGCCAGCAGGAACCCGATCGACTCCACCGGCCACCGCAGCGCCAGCGCCGTCGTCAGGAACGCCACCAGCGTGCCCGCCGACAGGTCGCCGTCCGCGACCCGCACCGTCCCCAGCACCAGCGCCGCGCCGATCGCCAGCTCCGGCACGATCGTGATGACCGCCCAGATGCCCGCCAGCAGCCGCGCCTTGCCGAGCTCGGTGCCCCGCACCCGCTCCGCCAGCGCGCGGGAGGCCCGCGCCTGGCTGCGGTGCTTCCCGAAGCCCTTGATGACGCGGATGCCCAGCACGCTCTCCTCGACGACCGTCGTCAGATCGCCCACCTGGTCCTGCGCGCGCCGCGCGACCACCGAGTACCGGGTCTCGAACAGCGCGCACACCACGATCAGCGGGACGACCGGCACCAGCAGCACCAGTCCCAGCACCCGGTCCTGCACCAGCAGCACCGCACAGCCCGCCAGCACCGTCACACCGTTCACGAACAGGAACGTCAGCGGGAACGCCAGGAACATCCGCAGCAGCGACAGGTCCGTCGTCGCCCGGGACAGCAGCTGCCCCGACGCCCACCGGTCGTGGAACGCGATCGGCAGCCGCTGCACGTGCCGGTACAGGTCGGCGCGCATCGCGGCCTCGACCCCGGCCAGCGGGCGCGCCACCAGCCACCGCCGCAGCCCGAACAGCCCCGCCTCCGCGAGCCCGAGCAGCAGCACCACCAGCGCCCCGAGCCCCACACCGCCCGGGTCGCGGTCGGTCACCGGGCCGTCCACCAGCCACTTCAGTACCAGAGGAATGACGAGCCCCAGGCAGGACGCCACGACGGCGATCACCGCCGCGGTGAACCACCGCGCGCGCACCGGACGGACGTACGGCCACAAGCGCATCAGCGAGCGAATGCTTGAACGGTCAGTCATCAGTACCGAGCGTACGGTTCACCACTGACATCGCTCACGCGGTTTTCGGCCGACCGGCGGCAGGCCGTACCCCGCCGCCGGCGGGGGCGCCGCTACTCCCGCACCCGCAGCAGCAGGACCGACCTCGCCGGCACCCTCAGCACCTCGCCCCCCGCGTGGACCGTGCCCGGTGCCTCGGCCTGCTCCTCCCGCGAGGTGTCCACCACCAGCTCGTACGCGGCGGCCCAGGGCGGCCCGGGGAGCAGGAAGTCCAGCGGCTCGGCGGCCGCGTGCAGAACCGCCAGGAAACTGTCGTCCGTGACCGGTTCGCCGCGCGCGTCCCGTCCAGGGATGTCCCGCCCGGACAGGTACAGCCCGATCGTCGCCGTCCGCGCGTACCAGTCCGCCTCCGTCATCTCCTCGCCCCGCGCGGTGAACCACGCCAGGTCCCGCAGCCCGTCCGCGCCCTGCGGGCGGCCCGAGAAGAACGCCCGGCGCCGCAGCACCGGGTGGGCGTGCCGCAGCGCCAGCAGCCGGGACGTCAGCGCGAGCAGCCCGCGCGGGCCCGGCTGCTCCGGCAGCGACCAGTCGACCCAGCCGATCTCGTTGTCCTGGCAGTACGCGTTGTTGTTGCCGCCCTGCGTACGGCCCATCTCGTCGCCCGCGACGAGCATCGGCACGCCCGTGGAGAGCAGCAGCGTGGTGAGCAGGTTGCGCACCTGCCGCCGCCGCAGCGCGCCGACGGCCGGGTCGTCGGTCTCCCCCTCGGTGCCGCAGTTCCAGGACCGGTTGTCGTTCGTGCCGTCCCGGTTGCCCTCGCCGTTGGCCTCGTTGTGCTTGTGCTCGTAGCTGACGAGGTCGCGCAGGGTGAAGCCGTCGTGGGCGGTGACGAAGTTGACCGAGGCGTACGGGCGGCGCCCGCCCCACGCGTACAGGTCGCTGGACCCGGACAGCCGGTACCCCATCTCCCGCACATCGGGCAGGGCGCCGCGCCAGAAGTCGCGCACGGCGTCCCGGTAGCGGTCGTTCCACTCGGTCCACAGCGGCGGGAAGGCGCCGACCTGGTACCCGCCGTTGCCCACGTCCCATGGCTCGGCGATCAGCTTCACCCGCCGCAGCACCGGGTCCTGGGCGATGACCGCGAGGAACGGCGACAGCATGTCGACGTCGTGCATGGAGCGGGCCAGCGCCGCCGCCAGGTCGAAGCGGAACCCGTCGACGCCCATCTCGGTCACCCAGTAGCGCAGCGAATCGGTGATCAGTCGCAGCACGTGCGGCTGCACGACGTGGAGGGTGTTCCCGCAGCCCGTGTAGTCGGCGTACCGGCGGGCGTCGGCGGCCAGCCGGTAGTAACCGCGGTTGTCGATGCCGCGCAGCGACAGCATCGGGCCCAGCTCGCTCGCCTCGGCGGTGTGGTTGTAGACCACGTCGAGGATGACCTCGATGCCCGCCGCGTGCAGCGCCCGGACCATCCGCTTGAACTCGCCGACCTGCTGCCCCGCCGTGCCCGACGAGCTGTACGCGGCGTGCGGCGCGAAGTAGCCGATGGAGTTGTAGCCCCAGTAGTTCCGCAGGCCCCGCCGCAGCAGGTGGTCCTCGTGCGCGAACTGGTGCACCGGCAGCAGCTCCACCGCCGTCACCCCGAGCCGTACGAGGTGCTCCACCGCCGCCGGGTGGGCGAGGCCGGCGTACGTGCCGCGCAGCTCCTCGGGGATGCCGGGGTGGCGCTTGGTGAAGCCCCGCACGTGCATCTCGTAGATGACGGAGTCCGCCCACGGGGTCTTGGGCCGGCGGTCGTCCTCCCACTCGTCGCCCGGTGCGTCGTCGTGCACGACGACGCCCTTGGGCACGTACGGCGCGGAGTCCCGGTCGTCGCGCACGGTGTCGGCGACGTGCTGCTCCGGCCAGTCCCGGACGTGCCCGTACACCTCCGGCGGCAGCGTGAAGTCGCCGTCCACCGCCCGCGCGTACGGGTCGAGCAGCAGCTTCGCCGGGTTCCACCGGGCGCCCGTCCAGGGGTCCCAGCGGCCGTGCACCCGGTAGCCGTAGCGCTGCCCGGGCCCGACGCCCGGCACGAAGCCGTGCCAGATCTGGTGCGTCAGCTCGGTCAGCGGTACGCGGCTCTCCGTGCCGTCCGCGTCGAACAGGCACAGCTCCACCGCCTCGGCGCCGCCCGCCCACAGCGCGAAGTTCGTCCCCGCCACCCCGTCCGGCCCGACCCGGAACCGCGCGCCCAGCGGCGTCGGCGCCCCCGGCCACACCGGCGGTCCGGGAGCCGTCCTCGGGCGCCCGTTCAGCTCGCGTACCACCCGCAGTGCGCCCTGTGTGCTCTGCTGAGCACGCCGCACCGCCTCCCGTTCCGCCGCACTCGACACCTGCCGGCTCCCCTTTTTCGTGAGGGCCCGGTTCTCCTCCACGGCGCCTGTGGGGGTGCCGGCGGTCGGCCGTGCCCGGTTCCCGGTTCCCCGGAACCCGCGCGCGCTTTCCCTCCCGGCACCGCCGCGCCCCTTCGGCTCACTCGCCCGGGCCCCGTCGGCTCACTCTTCGCACGCGAGCCGCGGCGTCCCGGCCGCGGCTCGCGCATGTGGTCCTCCACCTGTTCTGCCCGCAGGGCCCGGCTCCCAACATGCCCCGCGCCGACGTTTCCCCTGGAGGGGGGCAGTCGTTGGGCGGATCGTGAAACACGTACTGAGACGGGCAGGGCTCGGCACGGTCGCGGCCGTGGCATGGGCAGGACTGATGGCGGGGTTGGCCGGGTGCACGGGGGGCAGCGGCCCGCTCCTCGGCGGCATCGGCGCGGGCGACAAGGCCCGGGCGCCCGGTGACACCATCCGGGTGATCCCGGAGGACGGCGCCAAGGGCGTCCCAGCGGACGGCCGGCTGGAGGTGCGGATCCCCAGCGGGCGGCTGGAGCGCGTGCGGGTGATGAAGGTGGAGGACGCCCAGCCGGCCGAGGTGCCCGGGGCCCTGTCCGACGACGGGCTGCGGTGGCGGCCGGCCCCGGGTACGCGGCTGGCGCTGGCCGCCAAGTACAGCGTCGACGCCGTCGCGCTCGACGGGCACGGCCGCCGCTCGGCCCGGCACTCCACCTTCACCACCGAGGTCCCCGAGCACCGGTTCATCGGCTACTTCAAACCGGAGAACCGCTCCGTCGTGGGCACCGGCATGATCGTCTCGTTCTCCTTCAACCGGCCGATCGAGAACCGCGCCGCCGTCGAGCGGGCCATCCGCGTCACCTCCCGCCCGCCCGTCGAGGTGGCCGGGCACTGGTTCGGCAAGGACCGCCTCGACTTCCGTCCGCAGAAGTACTGGAAACCGGGCACCCGGGTCACCGTCGACCTGCGGCTGCGCGACGTCGAGGCGGCGCGCGGGGTGTACGGCATCCAGGACAAGACGGTGGGCTTCACCGTCGGCCGTTCCCAGGTCTCCGTGGTGGACGCGGAGGAGCACACCATGGAGGTGCGGCGCGACGGGAAGCTCGTCACCACGCTGCCCATCACGGCCGGGGCACCGAAGACGACGACGTACAACGGCAAGATGGTGGTCACCGAGCTGTTCGACGTGACGCGGATGAACGGCGCCACGGTCGGGTTCACGGACAAGAAGACCGGAAAGGGCGAGTACGACATCAAGGACGTGCCGCACGCGATGCGGCTGACCGACTCCGGGACCTTCCTGCACGGCAACTACTGGGCGCCCCCGTCGACCTTCGGCACGGCGAACGTGAGCCACGGGTGCGTGGGGCTGCGTGACGTGAAGGGCGGCAGCGCGGACGCCCCGGCGGGCTGGTTCTTCGACCGCACGCTGATCGGCGACGTGGTGGAGGTGGTCAACTCCCAGGACCGCACCGTCGACGCCCACAACGGGCTGGGGGGCTGGAACATGGACTGGAAGCGCTGGAAGGCCGGGTCCGCGCTGTCCTGAACCGCCCCTCATACCCCCGCCGCATACGGCTGACCCGCGTGAACCGCTCACGTCCTGGACATGTTGGGACTGAACGGTGACATGCGCGGGCGCTGCGCAGTGCCCGCAATGTGATTATCTATCGCGGTGCGCGCGGTTGGAGCGCGCGGGGGTGCGGGCTCGGCGATGCCGGGCCGGTGCGAGGGGAGACAGCATCGTGAACGGGCAGCCGATATCGGGGGCATCGGCCGGGGCGGGCGGTACGCGGCGCGGGGGTCGGAACGGGGGCGGAACCGGCAGGGGCCTGCCGGCCCTGGTCCTCGGGGTTCTGCTGCTGCTGGTGACGGCGTGCGGGGGCGGTGACTCCGGCAGCGGCAGCGGCAGGGGCGGGGGCACCAAGGACGGCGGGAAGGTGGAGAACGCGGCGTCGCAGGCCGTCGTCACCATCGCTCCGAAGGACGGTGCCGAGTCGGTCGCCACCAGTGGCGCCCTCAAGGTCACCGCGGAGAAGGGCACGCTGTCCACGGTCACCGTCGCCGACTCCAAGGGCAACCCGGTCGAGGGCAAGCTGGCCGCGGGGGGCACCCGCTGGGAGCCGGTCCGGCACCTCGCGTCGGGCACCAAGTACAAGGTGCACGCGGTCGCCAAGGACGCCGAGGGGCGTGAGTCCGCCAAGGACACCACGTTCACCACGCTGGTCCCCAAGAACACCTTCATCGGCCACTACACGCCCGAGGACGGCTCGACCGTCGGCGTCGGCATGCCGGTCTCCATCAACTTCACCCGGGGCATCACCGACCCGGAGGCCGTCGAGAAGGCCATCAAGGTGACCGCCGAGCCGTCCGTCCCGATCGAGGGCCACTGGTTCGGCAACGACCGCCTCGACTTCCGCCCGGAGAAGTACTGGGCGGCGGGCACCAAGGTGACCGTGCAGCTGAACCTGGACGGCGTCGAGGGCCGGCCGGGTGTGTACGGCAAGCAGTCCAAGACGGTGAAGTTCACCATCGGCCGCAGCCAGGTCTCCACCGTCGACGCGAGCGCCCACACCATGAAGGTCGTCCGCGACGGAAAGCTGATCAAGACCGTCCCGATCACCGCGGGCGCGCCGTCCACGACGACGTACAACGGCCAGATGGTCATCAGCGAGAAGTACAAGGTGACCCGCATGAACGGCGCCACGGTCGGCTTCGGCGGCGAGTACGACATCAAGGACGTGCCGCACGCCATGCGCCTGTCCACCTCGGGCACCTTCGTGCACGGCAACTACTGGGCCTCCGCCGGTACCTTCGGCTCGGCCAACGTCAGCCACGGCTGCGTGGGCCTGCGGGACGTGCGCGGTGCCTACGACGGCTCGACCCCGGCGGCCTGGTTCTACGACAACTCGCTCATCGGCGACGTGGTGGTCGTGAAGAACTCCAAGGACAAGCAGATCCAGCCGGACAACGGCCTGAACGGCTGGAACATGCCGTGGTCGGAGTGGATCAAGTAGGTCCCCGGCGCGTACGGGCCCGGTGCCGTCACTGTGACGGACGGCACCGGGCCCGTCGTCGTTAACGGCGGCTAACCTGCCCCGTATGACAGTCACTCTCGAAGTCTCCGAAGGCGTCGGCACCCTCCGTCTGGACCGCCCGCCGATGAACGCGCTGGACATCGCCACCCAGGACCGGCTGCGCGAACTCGCCGAAGAGGCGAGCCGTCGCGACGACGTCCGCGCGGTGGTGCTGTACGGCGGCGAGAAGGTGTTCGCGGCCGGCGCGGACATCAAGGAGATGCAGGCGATGGACCACGCGGCCATGGTGCTGCGCTCCAAGGCCCTGCAGGACTCGTTCACCGCCGTCGCCCGGATCCCCAAGCCGGTCGTCGCCGCCGTCACCGGCTACGCGCTGGGCGGGGGCTGCGAGCTGGCCCTGTGCGCCGACTTCCGGATCGCGGGCGACAACGCCAGGCTGGGCCAGCCCGAGATCCTGCTGGGGCTCATCCCGGGGGCCGGCGGCACGCAGCGCCTGGCGCGGCTCGTCGGACCGTCGAAGGCCAAGGACCTGATCTTCACGGGCCGTCATGTGAAGGCCGAGGAGGCCCTCACCATCGGGCTGGTCGACCGTGTCGTGCCCGCGGCCGAGGTCTACGAGCAGGCGCACGCCTGGGCCGCGAAGCTCGCCCAGGGCCCGGCGCTCGCGCTGCGCGCCGCCAAGGAGTCCGTCGACGCGGGGCTGGAGACGGACATCGACACGGGCCTGACCGTGGAACGCAACTGGTTCGCCGGACTGTTCGCGACCGAGGACCGGGAGCGGGGCATGCGCAGCTTCGTCGAGGAGGGCCCGGGCAAGGCCAAGTTCCTCTGATCGACGCCTTCTTGGGCACCGCCGGCCGCCGTGTCAGCCGTGCGGGTGGTTCGGCGGAGCCGGGGGAGACCCGGCCGCCGTCGCCGCCGGCCCCCGGCGGGTGGTGCGTGTGACCTGTGTCACCGCAGGTCATCCCCCGGGGCCGGTCTGCGGCGCTGCCGCGGGCATATGTCGGCGTCTTCCCGGAGCGGCTCGCTCCGAGTGGCCGAATCCGGGGGAACCGCCCCGCGGACGCCCCCGGACCGCCATCATGGTGGGCATGGCGGGGCTGGAAGGTGTGGAACAACCGCGGCAGCGCGGCAGTGCTACGGCCGCCCGGTGGGTGCCGGCAGCGGACGACGAGCGGGCGCTGGAGGCGCTGGAGATCTTCGGCAATCCCACGGAGGACGAGGTGAGACTGCCGTCCCGCCCCGAGTCCGCCGCGACGGCCCGCCGGCTGACCCAGTGCGTGGTGCTGCGCCAGTGGGCGCTCGGTCCACAGATCGCCGAGCACGCGATCCTGCTCGTCTCCGAACTCGTCGGCAACGCCGTGCGGCACACCGGCGCGCGGGTCTTCGGGCTGCGCATGCTGCGCCGCCGCGGCTGGATCCGGATCGAGGTGCGCGACCCCTCGCGCGGCCTGCCGTGCCTGATGCCGGTGCAGGAGATGGACACCAGCGGCCGCGGCCTCTTCCTGGTGGACAAGCTCTCCGACCGCTGGGGCGTCGACCTCCAGCCGCGCGGCAAGACCACCTGGTTCGAGATGCGCGTCTCCGACCGCTGAGGCCCCGGCCGCCGGACCGGCGGCCACGGGCACCCCGGCCGCCGGGGCGCCGGACGCACGAAAGCCCCCTCGCGCCGTGGTGCGGCGCCGCGGGGGCTTTCCTGTGGGCGCCGTGGACGGGAAGTGGGGTGTGTCCACGGCGCGAACGCGACCTCGCCCGGGTCAATGGGGGCCGTGCACCGACTATGGCAGACGGGGGGCCTTGCCTCAAAAGGCCCTACCGGCTCAAAAATATGCAAATCGGGCTAGCGGTGGTTGGAATGCCAGGTGAGATGGACCACTGACCTCGTAAACCATGAATAATTATGGGTTGCGTCGTAGATTCTTCGGCTTCGCCAGTGAGTCCGAAATTTCGGAATCGTTACTGTCCGGGCCTGTCGCGCCATACATCTCGCGTGACCCTCTCGAAGCGATCGAAGAGCCTCCTCGCCGCCGCCGTGCTCGCGGCCCTCGCCGGCTGCGGCGGCGCCGGCCACGACGGCACCGAGGCGCGGTCGACGAAGGCCGCCGTGCCCGCCCCGGTACCGAAGAAGGCCCCCGCCGGGCTCCCCGGCATGCCGCCCCTCCTGGACCCCCGGGACGTCTACGCCGCGGACCGCCCCCACATGCTCTCCCCGGTGGTCAGGAACTTCCCCTCCCGCGTCTACGTGCCCAACACCACCTCCAACACCGTCTCCGTCATCGACCCCGCCAGCTACAAGGTCGTCGACACCATCAAGGTGGGCGTCCAGCCCCAGCACGTGGTCCCGTCCTGGGACCTCAAGACGCTGTGGGTCAACAACAACCGCGGCCACACCCTCACCCCGATCGACCCGCGCACGGGCACCGCCGGGCCACCGGTCGAGGTCCACGACCCGTACAACCTCTACTTCACGCCCCACGGCAAGTACGCCGTCGTCATGGCCTCCCTCGACCGCGAGCTGGTCTTCCGCGACCCCCACACCATGGAGCGCGTCCATACCGAGCCGGTCTCCTGCTACGGCGTCAACCACGCCGACTTCTCCGCCGACGGCCGGTACTTCATCGTCTCCTGCGAGTTCTCGGGCGAACTGCTGAAGGTCGACACGGAGCGGATGAAGGTGGTCGGCCAGCAGAGACTGCCCTTCCGGGGCGCGATGCCGCAGGACGTCAAGCTGTCGCCGGACGGCAGGACCTTCTACATCGCCGACATGATGGCGCACGGCATGTGGGTGCTGGACGGCGAGGCGTTCACCGCACCGCGGCTGCTGCCGACCGGCAAGGGCTGCCACGGCCTGTACGTGTCCCGGGACTCCAAGGAGATGTACGTCTCCAACCGCGGCGAGGGGTCCGTCTCCGTCTTCGACTTCGCGCGCGGCGTCCTCACCAAGAAGTGGCACCTGCCGGACGGCGGCTCCCCGGACATGGGCGGCGTCTCCGCCGACGGCAAGGTGCTGTGGCTGTCCGGGCGGTACGACGCCGAGGTGTACGCGATCGACACGAGGACCGGCCGGCAGCTGGCCCGCATCCCGGTCGGCGGCGGCCCGCACGGCCTCGCGGTCTACCCCCAGCCCGGCCGCTACTCCCTCGGCCACACCGGCGTCTTCCGCTGACCGGCGCCCGGCACCGGCCCGGGCCCCGGTCCCGCCCCGACCGGCTGCGGCACAGCCCCGGGGGTCCGGTCCCGGCCCGGCTCGCAGCGGCTCATCCGGCGATGAACAGCGCCTCCGAGCCCACCGGCCGGTAGCCCGCCGCCTGGAACGCCCGCACACTGCGCGCGTTGCCCGGCGACTGCTGCGCCCACACCACCGCGTCCGGCACCAGGTGCCGGGCGGCGACCGCGAGGGCCCGGCCCAGACCCCCGCCACGGGCGTCCTCGTCCACCTCGACGGCGGCCTCCCAGCGGCCCGCGACGCCCCGCCCGAGCACCACCACACCGCCGTCGGCCGCCCAGACCCGTACGTCGTCCCGGAACTTCCACGCGCGGGCGACCCGGGGGTGGTCCGGGTCGGCGATCTCACGGAGCGCGAGCTCCGGGGCGCCGGGGAGGGCGGGCGCGGCCGTCAGCAGGTCGATGGTGTTCATGGGGCGGCCCGTGCGCGCCATGACGGCCGCGAGGAAGGCCGGGTTCATCGCGGCGGCAAGGGCGTCGCTCGCCGTGGCCGCCAGTTCCCGGCGGACCCACTGCGGGTCCTCGTCCAGGAAGACCACCGAGTGCGCGGTGAAGGCCAGCACACCGGCGTCCCGCGGGCTCGGCTGCGGCACCACCCGAACCGAGCCGTCGGGCGGCGGGAAGACACCGCGCGCCGCCGCCGCCAGGATGTCCGCCACCGCATCGCTCATGCCTCCATGGTCCACCACGGCCCCCGGACCGGAACCGAGGGGCCTGCCGATAATCTGACCGCCGTCAGTTATGCACCAAGAAGGGGTGGACCAGTGGCGGACATCGAGTCGGCGCGCAAGGCATTCGAGCGGTTCGACGTGAACGGGGACGGGCTGATCTCGGCCGCCGAGTACAAGAGCGTCATGGCGCAGCTCGGCGACTTCAACGTCACCGAGACCGTGGCCCAGGCCGTCATCAACTCCCAGGACGGCAACGGCGACGGCCTGCTCACCTTCGACGAGTTCTGGGCACACCTCAGCAAGGCGTGATCACAGGCACGGAGAACGGCGCCGTCCGGCGGTCCGGGCGGCGCCGTGCGCATGCCCGCACCCGGCTCGCCGTGGCCGCCGGCGTGCTCGCCGCCCTCGGGGCCGCCCTGCTCGGCCCGGGGATCGCCGCGCACGGCACGGGAGAGCTGCACATCCCCGCGGCCGGGACCACCACCCTGCTGCGCGTCGCCGTCTTCGCCGCCCTCGCGCTGCACCTCGGCGAACTCGCCGGGGCCCGGCTCGCGGGCGCCGGACCCCGGCCGTCCCCGTACGCCCTGGGTGCCGCCCTCGGGGGCGCCGCCGCGTCGGCGGGCCAGATCGTGGTGCTCGCCCGGGTGAGCGACCTGGACATCACCGCGGTCTACGGCACGCGGGACGGCGGGCTGCTGCTGGCCATGGCGAACGGTTTCGCCCTCGCGGCCGGCTGCGTGGCGCTGAAGCGGCCCGGGTACGCCGTGGCCCCGCTCGCGCTGGTGATCGGCGCGGAGGCGCTGCGCGCGCACCCCGAGCCGTACACCCCGGAGATCGGCACGGCCCTGACCGTCGTGCACCTGATCGCCGCGTCCTTGTGGACCGGGGGTCTGCTGTACGTGCTGCGCGTGGTGCGGCTGCGGGGCGGCGGGGCGCGGGAGGTGCTGCTGCGCTACGCCCGTCTCGCCGGCTGGCTCTACGCGGCGCTCGCCGTCACCGGCACGTGCTCGGCGCTGCGCCGGCTCCCGGCCGACGTCGTGCTCGGCTCCGCCTACGGCCGGGTCCTGCTGGCCAAGCTGGCGCTGATGGCCGTGGCGAGCGTCCTCGCCGTGGTCGCGCGCCGCCGGCTGGGGCACCGGGGCGGGGACGCGGCGACCCCCGCCCGCACCGAGCTGGCGGTGCTGGCGGGGGTCGTCGTGGTCTCGGCGCTGCTGACGGTCGTACCCGACCCGCACTGGGTCGGTACGCGCCTGTCGCTGCGCTGATCAGCACTCGATGATGTTCACCGCGAGACCGCCGCGCGCGGTCTCCTTGTACTTCACCGACATGTCGGCGCCGGTCTCCTTCATGGTCTTGATGACCTTGTCCAGGGAGACCTTGTGGCTGCCGTCGCCGCGCATCGCCATCCGCGCCGCCGTGACGGCCTTGACCGCCGCCATGCCGTTGCGCTCGATGCAGGGGATCTGCACCAGGCCGCCGACCGGGTCGCAGGTCAGGCCCAGATTGTGCTCCATGCCGATCTCGGCGGCGTTCTCCACCTGCTCCGGGGAGCCGCCCAGCACCTCGGCGAGGGCGCCGGCCGCCATCGAGCAGGCCGAGCCGACCTCGCCCTGGCAGCCGACCTCGGCGCCGGAGATCGAGGCGTTCTCCTTGAAGAGCATGCCGATCGCGCCCGCGGCGAGCAGGAAGCGGACCACGCCGTCCTCGTCCGCGCCGGGCACGAAGTTCATGTAGTAGTGCAGGACCGCGGGGATGATGCCCGCGGCGCCGTTGGTCGGGGCCGTCACGACGCGGCCGCCCGCGGCGTTCTCCTCGTTCACGGCCATGGCGTACAGCGTGATCCACTCCATGGCCAGGGCCTGGGCGTCGCCCTCCGAGCGCAGCTTGCGCGCGGTGGTGGCGGCGCGGCGGCGGACCTTCAGCCCGCCCGGCAGGATGCCCTCGCGGGACATGCCGCGGTCCACGCACGCCTGCATCACGCGCCAGATCTCCAGCAGGCCCTCGCGGATCTCGGTCTCCGTGCGCCAGGCCTTCTCGTTCTCCAGCATCAGGGCGGAGATCGACAGGCCGGTCTCCTTGGTCAGGCGCAGCAGCTCGTCACCGGTGCGGAAGGGGTGCTTCAGCACGGTGTCGTCGAGCTTGATCCGGTCCTCGCCGACCGCGTCCTCGTCGACGACGAACCCGCCGCCGACCGAGTAGTACGTCTTCTCCAGCAGCGTGCCGCCGTCGGCGTCGTACGCCCACAGGGTCATGCCGTTGGCGTGGTAGGGCAGCGCCTTGCGGCGGTGCAGGACCAGGTCCCGGTCGAAGTCGAAGGCGATCTCGTGCACGCCGAGCAGGCTGATGCGCGCCTCGCCCTTGATCCGCTCGACCTGCTCGTCGGCGGTCTCCACGTCGACCGTGCGGGGCGAGTTGCCCTCCAGGCCGAGGAGGACGGCCTTGGGGGTGCCGTGGCCGTGGCCGGTCGCGCCCAGCGAGCCGTACAGCTCGGCCCGTATCGAGGCGGTGTGGGCCAGCAGGCCCTCGTTCTTGAGCCGGCGGGCGAACATCCGGGCCGCCCGCATGGGGCCGACCGTGTGGGAGCTGGACGGGCCGATGCCGATCGAGAACAGGTCGAAGACCGAGATGGCCACGGGGGACTCCTTGGTTGGAAGACGTCGCTGTCTGCCGGGGTGGTGCAGGGACAACGGGATGGGGCGGGCATGCGGGGCAAGGGACGGGGCACCGCACTCACTGTCCAGTGTGCGCGGTGCCCCGCAGATCAGTCTGTTACGTACGTAACGCCGTATGGGCTACAGACCAGGGTAAAGCGGGTGCTTCGCGGCGAGGGCGGAGACCCGGGCCTTGAGCGCGTCGGCGTCGTAGGACGGCTTCAGCGCCTCGGCGATGATGTCGGCGACCTCGGTGAAGTCCTCGGCCTGGAAGCCGCGGGTGGCCAGGGCCGGGGTGCCGATCCGCAGACCCGAGGTGACCATCGGGGGCCGCGGGTCGTTCGGGATGGCGTTGCGGTTGACGGTGATGCCGACCTCGTGGAGCCGGTCCTCCGCCTGCTGGCCGTCGAGCTCGCTGTGGCGCAGGTCGACCAGGACCAGGTGGACGTCCGTGCCGCCGGTGAGGACCGACACGCCGTGCTCGGTGACGTCCGGCCGGACCAGGCGCTCGGCCAGGATGCGGGCGCCGTCCAGGGTGCGCTGCTGGCGCTCCTTGAACTCCTCGCTCGCGGCGACCTTGAAGGCCACGGCCTTCGCGGCGATCACGTGCTCCAGCGGACCGCCCTGCTGGCCCGGGAAGACCGCGGAGTTGATCTTCTTGGCGAGCTCGGCCGTCGACAGGATCACACCGCCGCGCGGGCCGCCCAGCGTCTTGTGCGTCGTGGTGGTGACCACGTGGGCGTGCGGGACGGGGGAGGGGTGCAGACCGGCCGCGACCAGGCCCGCGAAGTGCGCCATGTCGACCATGAGGTACGCGCCCACCTCGTCCGCGACGCGGCGGAAGGCGGCGAAGTCGAGCTGGCGCGGGTAGGCGGACCAGCCGGCGACGATCAGCTTCGGCTTGTGCTCCTTGGCGAGCTTCTCGACCTCGGCCATGTCGACCTGGCCGGTGGCGTCGTCGACGTGGTACGCGACCACGTTGTAGAGCTTGCCGGAGAAGTTGATCTTCATGCCGTGGGTCAGGTGCCCGCCGTGGGCGAGGTTCAGACCCATGATGGTGTCGCCCGGCTTGAGCAGCGCGAACATCGCGGCGGCGTTCGCCTGGGCGCCGGAGTGCGGCTGCACGTTGGCGTGCTCGGCGCCGAACAGGGCCTTGATGCGGTCGATGGCGATCTGCTCGACCACGTCGACGTGCTCGCAGCCGCCGTAGTACCGGCGGCCGGGGTAGCCCTCGGCGTACTTGTTGGTGAGGACCGAGCCCTGGGCCTCCATGACCGCGACCGGGGCGAAGTTCTCCGAGGCGATCATTTCCAGGGTGGACTGCTGGCGGTGGAGCTCGGCGTCGACGGCGGCGGCGACGTCCGGGTCCAGCTCGTGGAGAGGGGTGTTCAGAAGCGACATCGGGAAGGTCCTTAAGCCTTAAGAGCCGGAGAACTCGGTGTACTCGTCGGCGGAGAGCAGGTCCTTCGGCTCCTCGCTGACGCGCACCTTGAAGAGCCAGCCGCCCTCGAAGGGAGCGGTGTTCACCAGCGACGGGTCGTCCACGACCTCCTGGTTGACCTCGGTGACCTCGCCGGTCACCGGCGAGTACAGGTCGCTGACGGACTTGGTCGACTCCAGCTCACCACAGGTCTCGCCCGCGGTCACCGTCTCGCCGACCTCCGGGAGCTGGACGTACACGACGTCGCCGAGGGCGTTCGCCGCGTGCTCCGTGATGCCGACCGTCGACACGCCGTCCTCGGCGGCCGACAGCCACTCGTGCTCCTTGCTGAAGCGCAGCTGCTGGGGGTTGCTCATGACTGGGATTCTCCTGTACGCGGGGGAGTGCTGGTGAACGGGGGAGTGGTGCGGGGCGTCACTTCTGGCGCTTGTAGAAGGGGAGCGCCACGACCTCGTACGGCTCATGGGTACCGCGGATGTCGACGCCGACGCCCGGCGTCCCCGGCGCGGCGTGCGCCGCGTCCACGTAGGCCATGGCGATCGGCCTGCCCAGCGTCGGGGACGGCGCGCCCGAGGTGACCTCGCCGATCACCGTGCCGTCCGCCACCACCTGCATCCCGGCGCGCGGGACCCGGCGGCCCTCGGCGACCAGGCCCACGAGCTTGCGCGGCGGGGCGGTCCGCGCCCGCTCGGCGGCGGCCGCCAGGGCCTCGCGGCCCACGAAGTCGCCCTCCTTCTCGAACTTGACCACCCGGCCCAGCCCCGCGTCGAACGGGGTCAGGGACGTGGTCAGCTCGTGCCCGTACAGCGGCATGCCCGCCTCCAGGCGCAGCGTGTCGCGGCAGGACAGCCCGCACGGGATCAGGCCCGCGTCCCGGCCCGCCTCCGTCAGCGCCTGCCACAGCTTCTCGGCGTGCTGCGGCTCCACGAACAGCTCGAAACCGTCCTCGCCGGTGTAGCCCGTCCGGGCGATCAGCGCGGGCACGCCCGCCACGGTGCCCGGCAGCCCGGCGTAGTACTTCAGCCCGTCCAGGTCCGCGTCCGTGACCGACTTCAGGATGCCGGGCGACTCCGGGCCCTGGATCGCGATCAGCGCGTACGCGTCCCGGTCGTCGCGCACGGCGGCGTCGAAGCCCGCGGCCCGCTCGGTGAGCGCGTCGAGCACGACCTGCGCGTTGGAGGCGTTGGCGACGACCATGTACGTGGCCTCGGCGAGGCGGTAGACGATCAGGTCGTCGAGGATCCCGCCGTCCTCCCGGCAGATCATCGTGTACCGGGCGCGGCCGACGGCGACGCCGCCGATGTTGCCGACCAGCGCGTGGTCGAGCAGGGCGGCGGCCTGCGGACCCGTCACGGTGATCTCACCCATGTGGGAGAGGTCGAAGAGGCCGGCCCTGGTCCGGACGGCGGTGTGCTCGTCGCGCTCGCTCCCGTACCGCAGCGGCATGTCCCAGCCCGCGAAGTCGGTCATGGTCGCGCCGAGCGCCCGATGCACGGCATCGAGGGCGGTGAGGCGTGGGGCAGTGCTCATGGATGTGGCTCCCGGGTCCCGGAACGGGCATGGCTCGAAGACGGTCCTCCCCATCTGTCATCGGAACCTGAGAGGTTCACCGTGACCGTACGGAGGTGTGGAGACGCGTGCGGTCTTCGGCTTGCACCTTGGGTGGAGCCGCCACGGCGGCCCGCTTTTCAGATCTGCCTCATCCACGCGGTACGGGGCCTGAGAGATTCAAGGGAGGAACTTGCTCCTTCGGCGCCCGGGCTGACCCGGAACTCTCCCGCGCGGATTCAAGCGGCCGGTATGCGGTTGTGGCGGTCGCACACCTGTGTGTGCGCCGGCGCGCACATCATTGCACGCGGGGTCTGATCGGCAAATCGCTTGTGCCTTATTACCCGTTCTTTACACTTCTTGGGCAAGGGTCGGGGAAGGCCGAGCCCGAGCAGGGGGAGTGAGCGATGACGTTGCAGCGGTGGGGTTCCACCCGGCGCGGTCCGGTGGAGCATGCCTGCGCGGCGACCGGCGCGCCCGCGGGTGCCATGCCCGGCGCCGCGACCCGGACGGCCGTATCCGGCGTGGTGACCGGTGCCGTCCCCGCGCGCCGCCGCCCGGCACCGGCCGCGCCCGTCCTGCGCGACCTGCGGGACCGCGCGGGGCGCTGCCCGCGCACGCTCGGCTTCGCCGACGGCGACCTGGTGGTCGTCTCCGGCCTGCCCGGCAGCGGCAAGTCCACCCTCATCGCCCGCGCGGCCGGCGGACGCGGCATCGACTCGCAGGACACCCGCGAGCGCTGGGAGGAGCGGATGCCCCGCTTCCTGCCGTACGCCGTGTACCGCCCGCTCGTCCGGATCGCCCACTACGCCGGGCTCCACCGCACGCTGCGCTCCGGCTCCGGTGTGGTCGTCCACGACTGCGGCACCCAGGCCTGGGTGCGGCGCTGGCTCGCCCGCGAGGCCCGCCGGCGCGGCAGGGCCCTGCACCTGGTCCTGCTCGACGTCTCCCCCGGGGAGGCCCGCGAGGGCCAGCGCCACCGGGGGCGCGGTGTGTCCGGGTACGCCTTCGCGCGCCACCGCAGGGCGGTCGGGCGGCTGGTGCGGGACGCCGAGAAGGGGATCCTGCCCGCCGGCTGCGCCTCCGCGGTCCTGCTGGACCGCCCGGCCGCGGCGGCGCTGACCCGCATCACGTTCGGCTGAGCCGCGACCCGGGCGCTAGGGTGCTGGCGCAGGCCCCGCGCGGTGGGACGCGCGGGACGGGGACGAGGGGACACCAGTGGACACTGCCTGGCCGGTCAACGAGCTCGAAGAGGTGCTCACCGCCTCTCTCGGCAACCCGGCGGCCGGAGGCCGCCTCGTAGAGGTGCTGGGCCGCAGTCCCGTCTGGGTGCCCCTGCCCAAGGGCGGCGGCCCCGACAGCCCCGACCTCGACCTGCCGATGCTGGAGCTCGAGGGCCAGGCGTACGTCCCCGTCTTCAGCTCCGAGCAGCAGTTCCTGCACTGCGTGGGCCCCCACATGGCGTACACCGTCGCACCCGCCGTCGAGTTCGCCCGCGGCCTGCCCCCGCAGGTGGGCATCGCGGTGAACCCCGGCGGTGCCGTCGGCGCGCCCCTCCCGCCGCCCGCGGTCGCCGAGCTGTGCCGGATCGGCCGCACCCCCCTGGACGGCCCCGCGAGCGGCGGCCGGGTGCGCCTGTACGAGCCGTACTGGCAGGAGGACCCGGTCGACTTCCTGGCCGCCGCGGCCGACGAGTTCCGGTCCGCCGGCATCGTGCTCACCGCCCGCCGCGCCCTCGCCTGCGTCGAGGGGGACCCCCCGTCGCTCTTCATCGGTGTGCAGCTCTCCTCCTGGGAGGGCGCCGACCGTAACGTACCCATGGACGCGCTCGGCCGGGCGCTGGGCCGCGTCCAGGTGCCCTGGCCGGTCAACCTCGTCCTGCTCGACATCGCGCAGGACCCGGTCGGCGACTGGATGCTGGAGAAGGTGCGCCCCTTCTACCAGCACGAGCAGCGGTAGACGCACATAAGCTGGTGCGGTGGATCGACGAGGGGCGGGACCCAGGGTGAGCGCGCAAGGCACCGCGGCGGCCGGACAGGCAGCCGGGCGGATCGAGCAGCTGCTGAGCCAGGTCACGCCCGGACGCTACGACGCGTACGAGGCGCTGCTGGCGGCCCTCGCCGACGCCCCGCTGTGGATGCTGCTCTGGCACGGCCGGGCCGGCTCGCCCGACGCCCAGTACGGGAACATGGAGGTCGACGGCCTCGGCTACGCGCCGTGCGTCACCTCCGCCCAGGAGCTCGCCGTCTCCGGCTGGAACCGCGCCCACGAGGTCATCACCGGCCGTGACATCGCCCGCGCCCTGTACCCCGACCGCTGGGGCGTCTGGCTCAACCCGCACGCCCCCGGCGGCGGTGTCGGCATCCCCTGGCCCGACCTGCGCCGGATCGCCACCGGATTGGACCGGATGCCCGCGGGGCCGCTGAAGCTCTCCGAACCCGCCATCCAGATCCCGCAGTTCTACGCCCTGCTCACGCAGAACGCCCACCGCACCCCGGCCGTCCGCTCGCTGCGCCGCGCCTGGGTGCAGCCCGCGCTCGGCTCCCCGTACCTCGCCATCGGCCTGGACCTGTACGACACGACGCAGACGTCCGTCGACGCGGTGCGCACCATGATGAGCCAGTCGATCGCGGCCGTCCCCGACGGGCTGCCCGTCTCGACGGTCGCCATGTCCGACGAGTACGACCCGGTGACGATGTGGCTGCGGGCCAACGCCCGGCCCTTCTACGACCGCGAGGCCCACGTGACCGCGCCCGTCGCGGGCGGGTACGGCTATCCCCCGGGCGCGCCCCGCACGCCGTGACGCGTGTCCGTTCTGCCGAACTACCGCCCGAGTTGGTCCGCTGAGGCGATCATCCCGTCCGCATAACGGAAGCCACCGGACCGCATCACGGTTGCGCAAACATTCCCCGCCAGGTCTGGCGGGTGATCGCGAACCCATTGAAGACTCCCCCCAACCAGGGGGTGTCGCACATTCGTGCAGCGCAACGCACCCCTCCTGAGCACCTGCACCACGGACCGCATCGCAGACCCGGGCGGCCCGTAGAGGCGCTGCCGGCGACCGTCGGCACGGGCGAGCACGAGGGACGATGACCGCACCCATGGAGACCACCGGAGCACAGGCCGAGGCAGCGCCTGAGGCCGTACTCGCAGGCGTCAAGTCCGACCAGATCGAGGGACGTTCACTCGGACAGATCGCCTGGACCCGCTTCAAGCGGGACAAGCTGGCCGTCACCGGCGGAGTCGTCGTCATCCTCCTCATCCTGATCGCGGTGCTGTCCCGACCGCTCCAGGCGCTCCTCGGCCTCGACCCGAACGCCCTCCAGCAGGACCTCATCGACCCGAACACCTCGCTGCCCAAGGGGTCGTTCGGCGGCATGAGCCTGGACCACCCGCTGGGCGTCGACCCGAAGTTCGGCCGCGACATCCTCGCCCGCATCCTCGAGGGGTCCTGGGTCTCGCTGGTCGTCGCCTTCGGCGCCACGGTCCTGTCCAACGTCATCGGCGTGGTGCTCGGCCTGATGGCCGGCTACTACGGCGGCCGTGTGGACACCGTCATCAGCCGGCTCATGGACACGTTCCTCGCGTTCCCGCTGCTGCTGTTCGCCATCGCCATCTCGGCGACCCTCCAGGGAGGTGCCTTCGGTCTGGAGGGCCTGCCCCTCCACATCAGCGTGCTCATCTTCGTCATCGGCTTCTTCAACTGGCCCTACATGGCCCGTATCGTCCGCGGTCAGACGCTGGCGCTGCGGGAACGCGAGTTCATCGACGCCTCGCGCGGAATGGGGGCCCGCGGCCCGTACATCCTCTTCCGCGAGCTGCTGCCGAACCTCGTAGGACCCATCACCGTCTACGCCACGCTGCTCATCCCGACCAACATCATCTTCGAGGCGTCGCTCAGCTTCCTCGGGGTCGGTATCCAGCCGCCGCAGGCCTCATGGGGAGGCATGCTCAGGGAGGCGGTCACGTTCTTCGAGGTCGACCCGCAGTTCATGCTCGTCCCCGGCCTCGCGATCTTCATCACCGTACTGGCCTTCAACCTGCTCGGTGATGGCCTTCGGGACGCTCTCGATCCGCGCAGCCGCTGAAGGCCGCGCACCACCGGGACCGTGCCCGACCAATTGTCGGAACAAAAAGGGGAGTTCGACGAAAATGCGAAGGTCAGCAGTGGCCGCACTCGCGGTCGTCAGCAGTGCGAGCCTGCTCCTCGCGGGCTGCAGCAAGGCGGACGACGGCAGCGGCGAGGACGGCGCCAAGGGCAATGCCAAGGCGAACGCGGCGACGACCGGGGTCGTCAACGTCTCGGACAAGACGGGCGGCACGGTCACCTACGCGATGGCCGACGCCCCCGAGTCCTTCGACCCGGGCAACACGTACTACGCCTTCCTCTACAACTTCAGCCGCCTCTACGCGCGTCCGTTGACGACCTTCAAGCCGGCCCCCGGCGAGAAGGGCAACGAGCTCGTGCCGGACCTCGCCGAGTCGATGGGCGTCCCGACCGACGGCGGCAAGACGTGGACGTACAAGCTCCGCAAGGGCGTCAAGTACGACGACGGCACGCCGGTCACCGCCAAGGACGTGAAGTACGCGGTCGAGCGTTCCAACTTCGCGCGTGACGTGCTCTCCAACGGCCCCAACTACTTCCAGACGCTGCTCGACGGCGGGGACAAGTACAAGGGCCCGTACAAGGACAAGAGCGACAAGGGCCTGGCGTCCATCCAGACCCCGGACGACCACACCATCGTCTTCAAGCTCAACCAGCCGTTCGCGGACTTCGACTACCTGGTCAGCGCCCCGCAGACCGCTCCGGTGCCGAAGGCCAAGGACAAGGGCGCGCAGTACACCTCCTCCGTGGTCTCCTCGGGCTCGTACAAGTTCGAGACCTACCAGGAGGGCAAGCAGGTCGTCCTGACCCGCAACGAGCACTGGGACGCCAAGACCGACCCGCTGCGCAAGCAGTACCCGGACAAGATCGTCCTGAACATGAAGGTCAACCAGGCGACCATCGACAAGGACCTGATGGCCGGCGAGATCATCGCCGACCTGAAGGGCGCGGGCGTCGACGCCCAGACCCAGGCGCAGGTGATGGCCAAGGAGGACCTCAAGGCCAACACCGACAACGCCTACGGCGGCCGCCTCGTCTACACGGCGATCAACACCAAGGTGAAGCCGTTCGACAACGTCGAGTGCCGCAAGGCCGTGCAGTACGCCATCGACAAGGTCTCCGTGCAGACTTCGATGGGCGGGCCGATCCGCGGCGAGATCGCCTCGACGATCATGCCGAACGACCTTCCCGGCTACCAGAAGTTCGACCTGTACACCACCGAGGGCAACAAGGGTGACGCGGCCAAGGCCAAGCAGCACCTGAAGGCCTGCGGCCAGGAGAAGATCTCCACCTTCATCTCCGCGCGCAGCGAGCGCCAGAGCGAGGTCGACGCCGCCACCGCCGTCGTCGCGTCGCTGAAGAAGGTCGGCATCGACGCCAAGATCAAGCAGTACCCGGGCAGCAAGTACTTCACGGACTACGCGGGTGTCCCCTCCTTCACCAAGAAGGAGAACATCGGTCTGATGATGATGCAGTGGGGCTCCGACTGGCCGACCGGCTACGGCTACCTGAAGCAGATCCTGCACGGCAAGGCCATCAGCCAGTCCGGCAACACCAACCTCTCCGAGCTGGACGACCCGGCGATCAACAAGCTGTTCGACCAGGCCATCGCGAACACCGACAAGGCGGCGCGTGACGCGGCCTACGCGGAGATCGACAAGAAGGCCATGGAGCAGGCGGTCATCGTCCCGCTGACCTACTTCAAGGTCCTGCACTACCGCTCGCCGTACGGCACCAACATGACGGCCTCCTCGGCGTGGAGCGGTCAGTACGACTACCTCAACATCGGCACCACGAAGAAGTAGCCCCGGAAGGCAGGTGAAGGCATTGGTGCCCGCGGTTCCCCGCGTCCCCCGACGCGCGGCCCGCGGGCACCGGCGCCGGTCCCCGTGATCTCGTACATCATCCGCCGGCTGATAGCAGCGGTGATCCTGCTGCTGGTCGTCACGGCGGTCACCTTCGGCATCTTCTTCGTCCTGCCGAAGCTGGCCGGACAGACCGCCGATCAGCTGGCCCAGCAGTACATCGGCAAGAACCCCACGCCCGAGGACATCGCGGCGGTCAAGCGGAACCTTGGCCTCGACGAACCGGTCTACGTGCAGTACTGGGACTTCGTCAGGGGACTCGTCGGCGGCGCCACCTACGACCAGGGGCCGACCTCCGTACGGTGCGACGCACCCTGCTTCGGGTACTCCTTCAAGACCCACATGGAGGTCTGGCCGGAGCTGGTCGACCGGCTGCCGATCACCATCTCGCTCGCCATCGGTGCCGCCCTGCTGTGGCTGGTCTCCGGCGTCCTGGTCGGCGTGGTCTCGGCGCTCAAGCCCGGCTCGTTCTTCGACCGGGCCGCCATGGGCGGTGCGCTCGCCGGCGTCTCGCTGCCCATCTTCTTCACCGCCCAGCTGTTCCTGCTGCTCTTCAGCTACAAGCTGGAGATCTTCGGACGGACCTACGTGCCGTTCACCGAGAACCCCTCGCAATGGGCGAACACCCTCTTCCTGCCGTGGTGTTCGCTGGCCCTGCTCTACGCGGCGATCTACGCCCGCCTCACCCGCTCCGGGATGCTGGAGGCGATGAGCGAGGACTTCATCCGCACCGCGCGCGCCAAGGGCCTGCGCGAGCGCCGGGTGGTCGCCAAGCACGGCCTGCGGGCCGCGCTCACCCCGATCGTCACCGTCTTCGGCATGGACATCGGCCTGCTGCTCGGCGGTGCGGTCATCACCGAGTCCGTGTACTCGCTGCACGGCATCGGCGAGTACGCGGTGCAGTCGATCGTCGCCAACGACCTGCCGCCGATCCTCGGCGTCACCCTGCTCGCCGCGTTCTTCGTCGTCTTCCTCAACCTCGTGGTTGACCTTCTGTACGCCGTCGTCGACCCGCGCGTGAGGGTGTCATGACCGAACTGTCCAAGAGCGGCGCCGCGGTGGGGGAGCCGGTGCACAGCCCGCCGTCGCAGGCCTTCCTCGACGTACGCGACCTCAAGGTCCACTTCCCCACCGACGACGGCCTGGTCAAGTCCGTCGACGGCCTCTCCTTCCAGCTGGAGAAGGGCCGCACGCTGGGCGTCGTCGGCGAGTCCGGCTCCGGCAAGTCCGTCACCTCGCTCGCGATCATGGGCCTGCACCGGCTCGGGGCGCGCGGCAAGAACGTACGGATGAGCGGTGAGATCTGGCTCGACGGCAAGGAGCTGGTGAACGCCGACCCCGACGAGGTGCGGCGGCTCCGCGGCCGCGAGATGGCGATGATCTTCCAGGACCCGCTGTCCGCGATGCACCCGTACTACACGGTGGGCAGCCAGATCGTGGAGGCCTACCGCGTCCACCACAAGGTGCCGAAGAAGGTCGCCCGCGCCCGGGCCGTCGAGCTGCTGGATCGCGTCGGCATCCCCGAGCCCGGCAAGCGCGTGGACTCCTACCCGCACGAGTTCTCGGGCGGCATGCGCCAGCGCGCGATGATCGCGATGGCGCTCGTCAACAACCCCGAACTGCTCATCGCGGACGAGCCGACGACCGCACTGGACGTGACCGTCCAGGCGCAGATCCTCGACCTGATCCGGGACCTGCAGAAGGAGTTCGGCTCGGCGGTCATCATCATCACCCACGACCTGGGCGTGGTCGCCGAGATCGCCGACGACATCCTGGTGATGTACGGCGGCCGGTGCGTGGAGCGCGGGCCGGTCGACACGATCTTCTCCGCGCCGCAGCACCCCTACACCTGGGGCCTGCTCGGCTCGATGCCCCGCATCGACCGGGAGCAGACCGACCGGCTCATCCCGGTCAAGGGCCAGCCGCCGTCCCTGATCAACGTGCCGAGCGGCTGCGCGTTCAACCCGCGCTGCCCGTACGCGGACGTGCCGAAGGGCGGGATCACCCGCACCGAGCGTCCGGACCTGCGTGAGGTGGGCTCCGGCCACTTCTCCGCCTGCCACATGCCGCAGGAGGAGCGCACGCGGATCTGGACCGAAGAGATTGCGCCGAAGCTGTGACCAACGAACCGACCCACACGACCGGCTCCTCCTCCGACACCCTGCTGAAGGTCGAGGGCCTGGTCAAACACTTCCCCATCAAGAAGGGCGTGCTGCGGCGGCAGGCCGGCGCGGTCAAGGCGGTCGACGGCATCGACTTCGAGGTGCGCCGCGGGGAGACCCTGGGCGTGGTCGGCGAGTCGGGCTGCGGCAAGTCCACGATGGGCCGGCTGATCACGCGCCTGCTGGAGCCCAGCGGCGGCAGGATCGAGTTCGACGGCACGGACATCACGCACCTCAACACGGCCGGGATGCGGCCGCTGCGGCGCGACATCCAGATGATCTTCCAGGACCCGTACGGCTCCCTGAACCCGCGCCACACCATCGGGACCATCGTCTCCGCGCCCTTCCGGCTGCAGGGCGTGGAGCCCGAGGGCGGCGTGAAGAAGGAGGTCCAGGGTCTGCTGGAGCGCGTCGGCCTGAGCCCCGAGCACTACAACCGCTACCCGCACGAGTTCTCCGGCGGCCAGCGCCAGCGCATCGGCATCGCCCGCGCGCTGGCGCTGAAGCCGCGGCTCGTCGTCGCGGACGAGCCGGTCTCGGCGCTGGACGTCTCCATCCAGGCGCAGGTCGTGAACCTGCTGGACGACCTCCAGCAGGACCTCGGCCTCACGTACGTGATCATCGCGCACGACCTGTCGGTCGTCCGGCACGTCTCGGACCGGATCGCGGTGATGTACCTCGGCAAGATCGTGGAGCTGGCGGACCGGACCTCGCTGTACGAGGCGCCGATGCACCCGTACACCAAGGCCCTGATGTCGGCGGTGCCGGTCCCGGACCCCAGGCGCCGGCACGCCAAGAGCGAGCGCATCCTGCTCAAGGGCGACGTGCCGTCGCCGATCTCCCCGCCGAGCGGCTGCCGCTTCCACACGCGGTGCTGGAAGGCGACGGAGGTCTGCACGGTCCAGGAGCCCCCGCTGCTGGAGCTGGCCCCGGGCCGGCGGGTCGCCTGCCACCACCCGGAGAACGCCCCCGACCAGGTCCCGGGCGACGCGCTGCTGGCCTCGGCGGGCGAGGCGATCGAGATCGTCCCGGCGACGAAGGCGGTGGCGGAGGCGGCCGAGGCCGAGGCGGCGGACGCCGAGGCGGCGGCCGTGGCGGAGGTGCCGCCGGTGGCGGCCGAAGCCGGGGCTCCGGCTCCCGAGGTGGCGGCGGAGCAGGGCGAGGCCACGGCTTCCGGGGCGCCGGCCTCCGGGGAGTCGTCGTCGAAGGGCGAGGCTCCGGCTCCCGAGGTGGCATCGCAGGACGAGGCCACGGCTTCCGGGGCTCCGGCGCCGGACGAGGCAGCGGCTTCCGGGGCGCCGGCCTCCGGGGAGTCGTCGAAGGGCGAGGCCACGGCTTCCGGGGCTCCGGCGCCGGACGAGGCCGCGGCTACCGAGGCGGCGTCGAAGGACGAGGCTCCGGAGAAGCCCTGACCCGTGCGGACGCGGCGCGGGGGCCCGCCCCCCGCCGCGGGTCCGCCCGCGGAGCGCCGGCCGCCGGGGCCGGGTTCGCCCGGAAGCCGGGGGCGCCCGCCGGGTGAGCTCCCGGCGGGCCGGTCGTCCGGCGGAGCGGAGCCCTCCGCCGGAGGCGGCACAATTGTGCGGTGCTCCAGGAATTGTTCACGCCGTCCGTCCAACACGCGCTCGACCTCGCCGGCATCTTCGTCTTCGCGATCTCCGGCGCGCTCCTTGCGGTCCGCAAGAACTTCGACGTGTTCGGCATCGCCGTCCTCGCCGAGGTCACGGCGCTCGGCGGCGGGCTGTTCCGGGACCTCGTGATCGGCGCGGTGCCGCCCGCCGCCTTCACCGACCTCGGCTACTTCGTCATGCCCCTGGTCGCGACCGTCCTCGTTTTCTTCCTGCACCCCCAGGTCGAGCGCACCCAGAACGCCGTCAACGTCTTCGACGCCGCGGGCCTCGGCCTCTTCTGCGTCTCCGGCACGACCAAGGCGTACGAGCACGGGCTCGGGCTGACCTTCTCCGCCGTGCTCGGGCTCGCCACCGGGGTGGGCGGCGGCGTGCTGCGCGACGTCCTCGCCAACGAGGTCCCCTCGCTGCTCCGCTGGGACCGGGACCTGTACGCCGTGCCCGCCATCGTCGGCGCCACGATGGTGGCGCTCTGCATCCGCTTCGAGATGCTGAACCCCTTCACCAGCGGCCTCGCGGCCCTGACCACGTTCGTGCTCCGGCTTCTCGCCATGCGCTTCCACTGGCGGGCGCCGCGCGCCTGGAACCGCCGTTCCGCCCGCTCCGAGGAAGAGCTGCCGGGAAAAGCTACCGCTTAGTAGTTTCCTGCTGTACGGTTCCGAGCCATGGACAGCGAGTTCGACCGCGACACCGCGGTGACCCTGCGCGAGCCGGGCGTCTACGACGCAGAGCTCTCCGCCGGCTGGACGATCATCTCCGCCGTCAACGGCGGCTACCTGCTCGCCCTGCTGGGCCGCGCCCTCGGGGAGGCCCTGCCGCACCCGGACCCGTTCACCGTCTCGGCGTACTACCTGACGCCCTCCGTGCCCGGCCCGGCCGTCATCCGGACCGAGACCGTCCGCACCGGCCGGACGCTCTCCACGGGCCAGGCGTCCCTCTTCCAGTACGGGCCGGACGGCGCCGAGGTCGAGCGCATCCGGGTCCTCGCCTCCTACGGCGACCTCGACGCGCTCCCCGACGACGTGCGCACCTCGGCCAAGCCGCCCGCCATCCCGCCCCGCGAGCACTGCCTCGGCCCCGCGGACGGCCCCGCGCCCATCCCCGGTTCCTCGGCCATCACCGAGCGCCTCGACATCAAGCTCGACCCCGCCACCCTGGGCTGGGCCCTCGGCGCGCCCTCCGGGAAGGGCAAGATGCGCGGCTGGTTCGGGCTGGCGGACGGCCGCGACCCCGATCCGCTGTCGCTGCTCCTGACCGTCGACGCGCTGCCCCCGACCTCGTTCGAGCTCGGCCTGACCGGCTGGACCCCGACCGTCGAGCTCACCACGCACATACGCTGCCGCCCGGCCCCCGGCCCGCTGCGCGTCTTCATCACCACCCGCAACCTCGCCGGCGGCTTCCTGGAGGAGGACGCCGAGGTCTGGGACACCGCCGACCGTCTGGTCGCCCAGTCCCGCCAACTGGCCCGCGCGCCGCGCTAGAGAGGGTCCCCCCTGGTCCCATTCGTCGAGCGCCTCGCCGCCCCCGTGCGCACCAGCCACCGGGACGCCGGGGCGCTCCTCGCGTCGGGGCGGCCGGGCGCGGACAGGTCAGTCCAGCCAGTGGCGGCGCCCCAGGGCGACCAGCCGCAGCTGCCGCCGCGCGGTGCGCGCCACCCGCTCGTACTCCCCGCGGTCCTGTGCCGCACGCTCCTGCGCCGCGCGCTCCCCGAGCTCGCCGTCCCGGGGCTCGCGGTCGGGGCCGACGGCCAGGAACGCCGAGGCGGTCATCACCATGTGGTCCACATAGAGCCCCGCGAGCATCAGGAGATCGTCCCGGTCCCAGCCGCGTGACTCCGGCTGCCGTGCCAGCTCGTCGGCCACCTCCCGGACGAACAGGTCGAGTTGTCCGCCGATCGCCTCCCGCACGCGCCGTACGCCGCCGTGCCGCTCGCGGACGATGAACCGGACGTGAGCGGGGTACCCGTGGACCAGGTCGGCGATCAACTCGACTGCCGCGGCGATCCGTTCGCCGCTGTCCCCGGTCGTCGCCAGTGTCGTACGGAGCGTCTCGTGCAGACTGCCGAGGGCCTCGTCGACCAGCGCGACGCCCAGGTCGGCGGTGTCGCGGAAGTGGCGGTAGAAGGCCGCCGGGGCGACGCCGACGGCGCGGGTGACCTCGCGCAGGCCGAGGCTGCTCAGGCTCTGCTCCTCCAGGAGCAGCAGGGCGGCGTCCAGCAGGGCCTGACGGGTCTTCTGCTTCTGGGCCCGGCGGATCCCGGTCCCCGTCCCGGCGGTGTGACTCATTCCATGAGTAAACAACCGTTCTCCCCGGCGCGACAGTCATCGGAGTCGTTAGACTGGGTAGTCAGTGAACAACTGTTTCCGATCCAGGAGGTTGTTTCCGATGCTCTTCCTCGTGGCAGCCCTGCTCCTGCTGGGGGTGCTCATGGGGTCCGTGGCCCATGTGCCCCTGCCGGTCACCGTCGTGGCGGCCGCCGTCATCGGCGCCTGGCTGCTGGTCTTCGCCGCACGCGAGCGGCGGCGGCACCGCCACCACTGACGCACCACCACCACCGGCGTTCGCCACGGACGCACACCACGGCACGTCACCGCGGTGGCTGACGCCACCGTCTTCACCGAGAGGAGCGTCGTCATGGAACTCACCGCACCGCCCCGGAGCCGCACCGGCATCCGGGATGCCGACGGCATGGCCGTCGCCGCGTTCGTCCTGGGACTGCTGGGGCTGCTGGTCCTCAACATCATCCTCGGGCCCATCGCCATCGGACTCGCGCTGCTGGCCCTGCGCCGCGGTACCGCACGCCGCGGGCGCGCGCTGCTCGGTCTCGGCCTCGGCATCGCGGACCTGGTGGTCCTCGCCGTGCTGGCCTCGGCCGACGGCACGCTCTCCTGGAACTTCGGCTGACGGACCGGGCCCGGCCGCGGCCCCCCGCCACGCGGACCGCGTGCTGACCGCGTCCTGACCGCACCGGGCGGCCTCCGGCCCCGGGGAGCCTCGTAGAATCGAGGCACCATGGCCTACCTCGACCACGCCGCGACCACTCCGATGCTCCCGGAGGCGATCGAGGCGATGACCGCCCAGCTCGCCGTCACCGGCAACGCGTCCTCGCTGCACGCCGCCGGCCGCCGGGCCCGCCGTACCGTCGAGGAGGCCCGCGAGATCCTCGCCGAGGCGCTGGGGGCACGCCCCAGCGAGGTCGTCCTCACCTCGGGGGGTACGGAATCGGACAATCTCGCCGTCAAGGGTCTGTACTGGGCCCGGCGCGATGCCGATCCGCGCCGCGTGCGGGTGCTGGCCAGCCCCGTCGAGCACCACGCCGTCCTCGACGCCGTGCACTGGCTCGGCGAGCACGAGGGCGCGACCGTCGAGTACCTGCCCGTCGACGCGTACGGACGCGTCCACCCCGACGCGCTGCGCGAGGCCGTCGAGCGGGACCCGGAGAGCGTCGCGCTCATCACCGTGATGTGGGCCAACAACGAGATCGGCACCGTCATGCCGGTCGCCGAACTCGCGGCGGTGGCCCGGGAGTTCGGCATCCCCCTGCACTCCGACGCGGTCCAGGCGTTCGGTCAGGTCCCGGTCGGCTTCGCCGCCTCGGGCCTCGCCGCCCTGACCGTGTCCAGCCACAAGATCGGCGGCCCGTACGGCATCGGCGCCCTGCTGCTGGGCCGCGAGCACAGCCCCGTGCCGGTGCTGCACGGCGGCGGCCAGGAGCGGCACGTCCGCTCCGGCACCCTCGACGTCCCGGCCGTCGCCGCCTTCGCGGTGGCCGCGCGCCTGGCCGCCGAGCGCCGCGAGCAGCACGCCCGGGACGTCGGCGCCCTGCGCGACCGGCTGATCGAGGCCGTCCGCGCGGCCGTCCCGGACGCCGTCCTCGGCGGGGACCCGGACGCGGCCGGCCGCCTGCCCGCCAACGCCCACTTCGCCTTCCCCGGCTGCGAGGGCGACTCGCTGCTGCTGCTCCTGGACGCCCAGGGCATCGAGTGCTCCACCGGCTCCGCCTGCACGGCGGGCATCGCCCAGCCCAGCCATGTGCTGCTGGCCACCGGTACCGATCCCGGCCTGGCCCGCGGCACCCTGCGCTTCACGCTCGGCCACACCTCCACGGACGCGGACGTCGACGCCGTCGCGAAGGCCATCGGCCCGG
The DNA here is from genome assembly GCF_044455245.1 of Streptomyces sp. NPDC051310. NCBI lineage: Bacteria > Bacillati > Actinomycetota > Actinomycetes > Kitasatosporales > Streptomycetaceae > Streptomyces > Streptomyces sp. NPDC051310. Next base: position 259,862 of record NZ_JBITEO010000004.1, on the reverse strand, counting down.
CGGTGGAGCGGGCCCGCACGGCCGGCCTCAGCTAGGGAGCCCCGCCGCCGCGGCCCGTACCAGGCGCATGTACCGGTCCCAGTCCCAGTGCGGGCCCGGGTCGGTGTGGTCGGTGCCCTCCACCTCCACGTGGCCGATGATGTGCTCCCGGTCGACCGGTATCCCGTACCGGGCGCAGATCCCCGCCGTCAGCCGCGCCGACGCCTCGTACATCGCCGCCGTGAAGTCCTGCGGGCGGTGCACGAAACCCTCGTGCTCGATGCCGATGCTGCGTTCGTTCATGTCGCGGTTCCCGGCGTGGAAGGCCACGTCCAGCTCGCGGATCATCTGGGCGACGTGGCCGTCCTTGCGGACGACGTAGTGGGTCGCCGCGCCGTGCCCGGGGTTCTTGAACACCTTCAGGGCCGTGGGGAAGCTGCCCTGGACGACATGGATCACCACCCGGTCGATCGTGTAGTCGTCCGGCCGGTCCGCCCGCCGCCAGTTCGCCCGCGCCGCCGCCGTCCACTGCGCGCCCTGGTGGTCCAGCTCGCCCTCGACGCGCTTCTTCTCCATGCCGGGCAGCCGCCACCAGGCACGTCTCAGTTCGTCCCGGGCCAGCACGGCCGTACCGACGACGGCCGCGCCGCCGCCGATCAGCACCGCGCGCCGGCCGACTCCCCGCCTGTGAGCACTCCCCATGTGATCGTCAACGCATGCGCATGCGTATTCGGTTCCCGGGTCCTCCCGCCCGCCCCGTACCCTGGTGGGGCTATGACTGAGACTTCCCCGCGCCCCCTCCGCGTCCTCGCCGCCATGTCGGGCGGCGTGGACTCCGCCGTCGCCGCCGCCCGTGCCGCCGAAGCCGGGCACGACGTCACCGGGGTGCACCTGGCCCTGTCCGCCAACCCGCAGTCCTTCCGCACCGGCGCCCGCGGCTGCTGCACCATCGAGGACTCGCGCGACGCGCGCCGCGCGGCCGACGTCATCGGCATCCCGTTCTACGTGTGGGACCTGGCCGAGCGGTTCCGCGAGGACGTGGTCGAGGACTTCGTCGCCGAGTACGAAGCCGGCCGCACCCCCAACCCGTGCCTGCGCTGCAACGAGAAGATCAAGTTCGCGGCGCTGCTCGACAAGGCGCTCGCGCTCGGCTTCGACGCGGTCTGCACCGGCCACTACGCCACGGTCGTGACCCGCGAGGACGGCAGCCGCGAGCTCCACCGCGCCTCCGACATGGCCAAGGACCAGTCGTACGTCCTCGGCGTGCTCGACGAGCGCCAGCTCGCCCACGCCATGTTCCCGCTGGGCGACACCCTCACCACCAAGGACGAGATCCGCACGGAGGCCGAGCGGCGCGGCCTGGCCGTCGCGAAGAAGCCCGACAGCCACGACATCTGCTTCATCGCCGACGGCGACACCCAGGGCTTCCTCGCCTCCCGGCTGGGCAGGGCGGAGGGCGACATCGTCGACGAGTCCGGCGCCAAGGTCGGTACGCACGAGGGCGCGTACGGCTTCACCATCGGCCAGCGCAAGGGCCTGCGCATCGGCCACCCGGCGCCCGACGGCAAGCCGCGCTACGTGCTGGACATCTCGCCCGTGGACAACCGGGTGACCGTCGGCCCCGCCGAGGCCCTGGACGTCACCGCGCTGACCGCGATCAAGCCCCGCTGGTGCGGCACGGCGCCCTCCGGCACCGGCACGTACACCGCCCAGCTCCGCGCGCACGGCGGCGAGACCCCGGTGACGGCCTCCCTGGAGGGCGGCGAGCTGCGGGTCACCTTCGACGAGCCGGTCCGCGGCGTGGCCCCCGGCCAGGCGATCGTCCTGTACGACGGCACCCGCGTGGTCGGCTCGGCGACCATCGCGACGACCACGCGGCGCGGCGCGGCGGCGGCCACGGCCTGACCCGGCCCGCGGGTCCGGGCCGCGGGGAGGTGCGCGGTGAGGGGCCGGGGCGGCCGCGGCCCCGTCGGCGGGGTCCGCTCCGGGACCGGTGCACCGGCGGTGACCGGCCGCCGACTCCCCCGGCCCTGTTCCCGCGCGGGCCCGTAGGGTTGCGTCGTGAACATCTGTGTCTTCCTCTCCGCCGCCGACCTCGACGAGCGCTACACGGTCCCGGCCCGCGAGTTCGCCGAACTGCTGGGCAAGGCCGGCCACACCCTGGTGTGGGGCGGCTCCGACGCCGGCCTCATGAAGGTCGTCGCGGACGGCGTCCAGGACGCCGGCGGCCGGCTGGTCGGCGTCTCCGTGGAGTTCCTGTCCCACAAGGCCCGCCCCGGCGTCGACGAGATGGTCGTCGCCAAGGACCTCGCCGAGCGCAAGGCGCTCCTGCTGGCCAGGGCCGACGCGATCGTGATCATGGTCGGCGGTACGGGCACCCTCGACGAGGCCACCGAGATCCTGGAGCTGAAGAAGCACGGCCTGCACGGCAAGCCGGTCGTGCTGCTCAACACCGCCGGGTTCTACGACGGCCTGAAGGAGCAGTTCCGGCGGATGGACGCCGAGGGCTTCCTCCCCGTGCCCCTGACGGACCTGGTGTTCTTCGCGGAGGACGGCGTCGCCGCCCTCGCGTACCTGGAGGAGACCGCCGGGATCCGGTAGCGGGCCGGCAGTGCGAGCATGGCCCCTATGGCTACACATCTGATCACCGGAGCAGGATCCGGCATCGGCGCGGCCGTCGCGCGCCGGCTGCACGAGCGGGGCGACGACCTCGTGCTGCTGGCACGCGACGCCGGACGCGCCAAGGAACTGGCCGGTGCCTATCCCGGCGCCCGTACGCTCGTCGGCGACCTCGCCACCCCCGACCGGCTCTCCTGGGCCTTCTCCCACCAGTCCCTCCCGGACCGCCTCGACTCGCTGCTGCACATCGCGGGCGTCGTCGACCTCGGCCGGGTCGGGGACCTGACGCCCAGGACGTGGCGCCACCAGCTCGACGTGAACCTGGTCGCCCCCGCCGAGCTGACCCGGCTGCTGCTGCCGCAACTGCGGCTCTCCCAGGGGCACATCGTGTTCGTCAACTCGGGCGCCGGGCTCAACGCCCACGCCGAGTGGGCCGCGTACGCCGCCTCCAAGCACGGCCTGAAGGCGCTCGCCGACGCACTGCGCCACGAGGAGCACCCGGCAGGCGTACGGGTCACGTCCGTCTACCCGGGCCGTACGGCCAGCCCCATGCAGGCCAAGGTCCACCAGCAGGAGGGCAAGGAGTACGACGCCTCCCGGTGGATCGACCCGGAGTCGGTCGCCACCGCGATCCTCACCGCCCTGGACCTGCCGCGCGACGCCGAGATCAACGACCTGACGGTGCGACCGGGACGATAGGGGCACAGGGGTGGGGGATTCCGTCCGCAACGTCGTCTCCGGGGGCCGGCAGGAGACGCTCATCCAGGCGGGCCACATCGAGCACCTCGTGGTGGGCGATGCCCGCACGGCGCCCGACGAGGTCACCGTCGCGCCGCCGTGGGGCGACCGCGGCACACCGCTGCGCGGCCGCGAGGAGCTGCTGGAGCGGCTCATGGCCGCGCCCGGCGTCCACGTCCTGTACGGGCTGGGCGGCGTCGGCAAGACCAGCCTCGCCCTGGAGGCCGCGCACCGCCACCGTGAGCGGGGCGCGCCGGTGTGGTGGGTCGCCGCACAGGACGGCACCCGGCTGTCCGGCGGCATGCGGGCCGTCGCCCGGCACCTGGGGGCGACCGACGACGACCTCGCCGCCGGGGTCACCGCCGACCTGCTGTGGCAGCGCCTGGACCGGCTCGGCGGCCCGTGGCTGCTGGTCGTCGACAACGCGGACGACCTGGGCCTGCTGGACGGCCCGGGGCGGCTCGCCTCCGGCACCGGCTGGGTGCGCCCCCACAGCGCCCCGCACGGCCTGGTCCTGGTGACCACGCGCGACGGCGACCCGGCCGGCTGGGGGCCGCTGCCCGTGCTCCACCCGGTCGGGCCGCTGGCCCGCACGGAGGGCGCACAGGCGCTGCACGACCGGGCGGGGGAGAGCGCCGGCCGGCCCGAGGAGGCGGCCCGGGTGGCCGTACGGCTCGGAGGGCTGCCGCTCGCCCTGGACACGGCCGGGCGCTACCTGGCCTCCGTCAACGAACGGCCCCCGTTCCTCCGGGGCGCCGACGAGCCCGCCTCGTACGCCGCGTACCTGGCGGCCGTCGGCAGCGGTGACCTGACCGTCGACGGCGACGGGACGCTGGCGCGCATCTGGGACATGTCGCTGACCCTCGCGGAGGCCCGCGGGCACACCTGCGCCCGGCCGGTGCTGCGGCTGCTGGCCGGCTTCGCGGACGCGCCGGTCCCGCTGCGGATCCTCGACCCCGCCCGCATCCCCGAGGTGACCCCCGCGGGCCTGTGGGGGGCCCTCCAGGCCCTGGACCGGCTCGGCCTGGCCGAACTGCGCGACCGCGACGGCGAGCAGCCGGTCGTCGCCCTGCACCCCCTGGTGCGGGACGCCCACCGGACGGACGCGGCCCGGGCCCTGGCCGAGGACCTGGCGGCGCGCGCCGCCGACGCCGACCGCCGGCCGGAGGACCCGGCCCGGTGGCCCTTCTGGTCGCTGCTGCTGCCGCACCTGCTGGAGCTCGAACCGGAGGACGGCTCGCCCGAGCACCTGTGGGTCGGGGCGCTGTGCGCGGCCGACCACCTGACGCGCGCCGGTGCTCCGGAGCGGGGGCTGGCGGCGGTACGGCCGCTCGCGGCGCGGGCCCCTCGGGCGCTGGGCGCCGCGCACCGGCTGAGCCACTGGGCGCGCACCCTGGAGGTCAGCGCGCTGCTCGACTCGGGGCGGGCGGCGGAGGCACGGACGGCGTGCGAGGCACTGCTGCGGGACTGCGAGGAGCACTTCGGCCCGGACGGGCCGGTGACCCTGCGCACCCGCCACCTGTACGCGGTGGCGGCCCAGCAGACCGGTGACGTCGCGGCGGCCCGGGACGCCTACGGGAAGGTGCTGGAGGTGTACGTCCGGCTGCTCGGCCCCACCGACCGGCACTCCCTGGCCACCCGGCACAACCTCGCCATGCTCCACCACCTGGACGGCGATCCGGCCGGCGCCCGCGCCGAGTACGAGGCCGTCCTCGCCGCTGAGACGCGGACGCTGGGCGCCGAGCACCCGAGCACCCTGACGACCCGGCACAACCTGGCCACCGCCCTCGCCGACTGCGGGGAGACGGAACGCGCGGTCGCCGAGTACGAAGCCGTGCTGGAGGCCCGCACCCGCGTCCTCGGCGCCGGCCACCGGGAGACGGAGGCCACCCGCCTGATGCTGGCACGTACGCTTCCCCGGTGAGCGAGAACAACGACTTCAGCTGGGGCCCGGCCACCGGGATCGGGTCCATGCCGGGCGGCGACGCGCGCGAGGCCGCCAAGACGGTCGTGGGGTCCTTCGAGGACTTCCCCCACCTCCCGGAGCTGCCCGCCCGCGGCCCCGGCGCCGACATGATCGGGCGGACCATCGGCCTGCTGGTGGAGATGTACGCGCACGTCGAGCCGAGCGGCTGGCGCGTCAGCGACCGGCCCGGCCGCGACACCCGCCGGGCCAGGTCCTGGATGGGCGAGGACCTGGACGCCCTGGAGGAGTTCACGCAGGGGTACGAAGGCGTCGTGAAGGTCCAGGCCGTGGGCCCGTGGACGCTGGCCGCCGCGCTGGAGCTGCGGGGCGGGGAGGCCGCGCTGGGCGACCCGGGCGCGTGCCGGGACCTGGCCGCGTCGCTCGCCGAAGGACTGCGCGCCCATCTCGCGGAGGTGCGGCGCCGGGTGCCGGGCGCGCGGGTGGCGCTCCAGCTCGACGAGCCGTCCCTCACCGCCGTGCTGCGCGGGCAGGTCAGGACCGCCAGTGGGTACCGCACCCACCGGGCGGTGGACCGCCAGGTGGTCGAGGGCGCGCTGCGGGACGTCGTCGCGGTCCACGACGGGCCGGTGGTCGTCCACTCGTGCGCCCCGGACGTGCCGTTCGCGCTGCTGCGCCGGGCGGGTGCCACGGCCGTTTCGTTCGATTTCAACCTCCTCACGGAGCGTGACGAGGAGCAGATCGGTGAGGCGGTCGAGGGCGGGACGCGGCTGTTCGCGGGCGTCGTGGCGTCCACCGACGGCCCATTGTCCGACCCTGCCGGTAGCGTCATGGGTGTCAGGACGCTGTGGCGCAGGCTGGGGCTGAATCCGGGGACTCTCGCCGAGTCGCTGGTGATCACCCCGACGTGCGGGCTGGCGGGCGCCTCGCCCGCCTACGCCCGGGCGGCCCTCGCCCACTGCGCCAAGGCGGCGAGATCGCTCGCGGACAACCCTGAGTAACGTCGTAACGGGAGGAACACGGTGGCTGTCGAACAGCAGGACGCGGTGCCGGCCGAGGCACGGGAGAAGCACGCGCAGCTGGCCGAGCAGGTGGAGGAGCACCGCTTCCGCTACTACGTGAAGGACCAGCCGGTCATCAGCGACGCGGAGTTCGACAAGCTGCTGCGCTCGCTGGAGGCCCTGGAGGAGGAGCACCCCGGGCTGCGGACGCCCGACTCGCCGACCCAGAAGGTCGCCGGGGCGTACGAGACGGAGTTCACCGCCGTCCAGCACCGCGAGCGGATGCTCTCGCTGGACAACGCCTTCGAGGACACGGAGCTGGCCTCCTGGGCGGACCGGGTCGCCAAGGAGGTCGGGACCTCGGACCACCACTTCCTGTGCGAGCTGAAGGTCGACGGCCTCGCCGTGAACCTGACGTACGAGAAGGGGCGCCTCACCCGCGCGGCGACGCGCGGCGACGGGCGGACGGGCGAGGACATCACGCCGAACATCCGCACCATCGCCGACGTCCCCGAGCGGCTGAAGGGCGACCGGATCCCGGCCCTCGTCGAGATCCGCGGCGAGGTCTACTTCCCGATGGAGAAGTTCGAGGAGCTCAACGCCCGGCTGGTGGAGGCCGGTGACAAGCCGTTCGCCAACCCCCGCAACGCCGCGGCCGGTTCGCTGCGCCAGAAGGACCCGAAGGTCACGGCCACGCGCCCGCTGCACATGGTGGTGCACGGCATCGGTGCCCGCGACGGCCTGGAGATCCGCCGTCTGTCGGAGGCGTACGAACTGCTGCGCGAGTGGGGCCTGCCGACCGCGCGGCACAACAAGGTCGTCGACGGCATCGACGGCGTCCGGGAGTTCATCACGTACTTCGGTGAGCACCGCCATTCCGTGGAGCACGAGATCGACGGCGTGGTCGTCAAGCTCGACGAGATCCCGCTCCAGGGGCGCCTCGGATCGACCTCGCGGGCACCGCGCTGGGCGATCGCCTGGAAGTACGCGCCGGAGGAGGTCAACACCAAGCTGGTCAACATCCGCGTGGGCGTGGGCCGTACGGGCCGCGTGACGCCGTACGCGCAGGTGGAGCCGGTCACGGTCGCGGGCTCGGAGGTCGAGTTCGCCACCCTGCACAACCAGGACGTGGTCAAGGCCAAGGGCGTGCTCATCGGTGACACGGTGGTGCTGCGCAAGGCCGGTGACGTCATCCCGGAGATCCTCGGGCCGGTCGTGGACCTGCGGGACGGCACCGAGCGGGAGTTCGTGATGCCGGCGGAGTGCCCGGAGTGCGGTACGCCGCTGCGGCCGATGAAGGAGGGCGACGTCGACCTGCGCTGCCCCAACGGGCGCACGTGCCCGGCGCAGCTGCGGGAGCGGCTGTTCTACCTGGGCAGCCGCAAGTGCCTCGACATCGAGAACTTCGGTTACGTGGCGGCGGCCGCGCTCACCAAGCCCCTGGAGCCGGCGGAGCCGCCGCTGGTGGACGAGGGCGACCTGTTCGACCTCACCATCGAGCAGCTGCTGCCCATCAAGGCGTACGTCCTGGACCAGGACAGCGGCCTGCCCAAGCGGGACGCCAGAACGGGCGAGGAGAAGGTCGTCACGGTCTTCGCCAACCAGCAGGGCGAGCCCCGCAAGAACGCCCTGGCGATGCTGGAGAACATCGCGGCGGCCAAGCAGCGGCCGCTCGCCCGGATCATCACGGGCCTGTCGATCCGTCATGTCGGTCCGGTGGCGGCGGAGGCGCTGGCACGGGAGTTCCGCTCGATCGACCGCATCGAACAGGCCACCGAGGAGGAGCTGGCGGCGGTCGAGGGCGTCGGGCCGACCATCGCGGCCTCGCTCAAGCAGTGGTTCGAGGTGGACTGGCACCGGGAGATCCTGCGCAAGTGGCGGGCGGCGGGCGTCCGCATGGAGGAGGAGAGCTCCGGGGAGGACGAAGGCCCGCGTCCGCTGGAGGGACTGACGGTGGTCGTCACCGGCACCCTGCAGAACTACACCAGGGATGGCGCAAAAGAGGCGCTCCAGAGCCGTGGAGCGAAAGTGACCGGTTCCGTTTCGAAGAAAACCGCCTTCGTGGTGGTGGGCGACAACCCTGGTTCGAAGTACGACAAGGCGATGCAACTGAAGGTTCCGGTTCTGGACGAGGACGGCTTCGCTGTCCTGCTGGAACAAGGGCCTGACGCGGCGAAGGAGGCGGCGGTCCTCGCCGAACAGTAGGCCGGTACAAGCCGCGGAACGACCGGAAAACGTCACCCGTTCAGCGCATACCAGATGGATAAGGGTGGCCGGGTCGCATTCGGGCAAGAGCTGTAGAGCGGTGCCCGTCGGAGCCTTCCGCGGCCTACTGTTGAGACGTGCGTTTGTCGTGCACGGCCGCGGGGTCCGGGTCCGGCCGTGGTGGCATGACGACGGGCCATCACGTGGCAACGGCACAGCCGGCTGTGAGAGGGACGGAATGAAACCGACCGAGAGTGCCGCCCCGGTCTCACGGCCGCGTGCCCGTGCGGCCTGCACGCGCATCGCGGAGCGGCTCCCCGCCACGGTGGTGACCCTGTCCGCGCTCCTCCTCGCGACCGGCTTCACCAGCGCGGTGCGCGAAGGCCACGGGCTCTTCCCCGGCGGTACTCCCGGCTGGTCGCTCGCCGTGCTCACCGGCATCATCGTCGCCCACCTCGTGGCCCTCGGCCGCGACCGCTGGTGGGGCGGCACGGGATCGGGCGCCGCGCTGACGCTCGCGGTCCTCCTGCTGTACGGCTGGCTGCCGGCCGGACTGGTCAGCCTCGCCGTCGTCGTGCTGGTCGGCGCGGCGCGGCGGCACCGCTGGCGGCAGGGCCTGCTGCACGGCGCCGCGGACATCCTCGGCATCGGCGTGGCCGCGCTCGTGCTCGCCGCGTTCGGGGACGTACCGAGCGTCGAACGCCCGTGGCAGCCCCTCGAATGGGGGATCGAAGCCGTACCGGAAGTGGTGCTGGCGGCGGTGGGCTACCTGGTGGTGACCCGGCTCCTGCTGTGGTACACGCTCGCCCCGCAGGGCGGCGGCCTGCCGACGGCCGCCCGCACGGCCCTGCTGCGCCAGGGGCTGGTCGCCGTCGCGCTGCTCGGCATCGCCCCCCTGATCTGCGCCGTGGCCGTCTCCCTGCCCGTGCTGCTGCCGCTGTTCGCCGTCCCGCTGATCGCGCTCGACTCCACCCTGTGGATCGCCCGCGCCCGGGCGGAGGAGCAACTGCGCGACCCGCTCACCGGGCTGCCGAACCGTCAGTGGCTGCTGGAGCGCACCTGGACCGCGCTGGAGGACGCGGAGGGCGAGGGCCTCAAGGCGGCCCTGGTCCTGATCGACCTCGATCGGTTCCGGTCGGTCAATGACACGCTCGGTCATCTGGCGGGCGACCGGCTGCTCCTCCAGATAGCCGACCGGCTGCGGCTGGCGCTGCCGCGCGGGGCCGAGGCGGCCCGGCTCGGCGGGGACGAGTTCGCCGTCCTGCTCCCCACCGCCGACTCCACGACGAGCGCCCAGCGGGTCGCCCGGCAGCTCGCCGCCGAGCTCTCCTCGCCGCTCGACCTCGACGGGCTGACGCTCGTGCTGGAGGCCAGCGCGGGCGTCGCGGTCTTCCCCGACCACGCGACCGACGCCGAAGGGCTCCTGCAGCGCGCCGACGTGGCCATGTACCAGGCCAAGCGGGACCGTACGGGCGTGGAGGTGTACGAGTCCAAGCGCGACTCCAACACCCCCGACCGGCTCGGGCTCCTCGGCGACCTGCGGCGCGCCCTGGATGCCGGCGACGTCGAGCTGCACTACCAGCCCAAGGTCGGGTTCGACGGGCACGTGGCCGGCCTGGAGGCCCTCGTGCGCTGGGTGCACCCCGAGCGCGGACGGGTCCCTCCCGACGAGTTCATCGCCATCGCGGAGACCTCCGGCCTGATGCCGCACCTCACGGAGTACGTCCTGGAGACGGCCCTGGGCCAGGTCGCGAAGTGGCGCGCCCAGGGACTGGAGGTCCCCGTCGCGGTGAACGTCTCCCCCCGGGACGTCCACAGCCCCGGCTTCGCGGGCGCGGTCGCCGCGCGGCTCGCCCGGCACGGCGTCCCGGCCGGGGCGCTGCAGCTGGAGATAACCGAACACGTCCTGCTGGAGGACCCCCAGCGCGCCGCGGACACCCTCGCGGGCCTGACCGGCCACGGCGTGAAGATGTCCCTGGACGACTTCGGTACCGGCTACTCCTCCCTGGTCCACCTGCGCCGCCTCCCGGTCAGCGAGCTCAAGATCGACCGCTCCTTCGTGGCACGCCTGGCCGTCGACACCGAGGACGCCGAAATCGTCCGCTGCACGGTCGACCTCGCCCACTCGCTGGGCCTCCTCGTCGTCGCCGAGGGCGTCGAGGACGACGAGACCTGGGAGCGCCTGCGGGACCTCGGCTGCGACGCGGTCCAGGGCTGGCTGGTCGCCGCGGCCATGCCGCCGGCCGAGACCACCGCCTGGCTCCGCGCGCGCGACGCCCCGGCGCCCCGGCCCACCGCCGAGCTCCCGCCCCCGAAGGACGCCGGCCAGGTGGTCCAGTAACCGCCGCACCCGCCGCGGACAGGACGCCCCGCCGCCGGGCCGGGCGGTCCGGCGCCGCCGCCGCGGGTCACGGGACGGCGGACCCGGGGACGGACGGCGCAGCGGGGCGGCACAGGGCCGATCCGGGTACACGCGGCAGGCACCGTCCGGCGCCCGGGGAAACCGTTTCACGGGCATGGGGCCCCGCCCCATAGGATTGGGCCAAAACCATCACACTCACCCCTGAGGATCGCTGCATGCCTGGCATCACGCGCGAGGAGGTCGCCCACCTCGCACGGCTGGCGCGTCTGGAGCTGAAGGGCGAAGAGCTCGACCACTTCGCCGGACAGCTCGACGACATCATCGGCGCGGTCGCCCGCGTCTCCGAGGTCGCCGACCAAGACGTACCGCCGACCTCCCACCCGCTGCCGCTGACCAACGTCATGCGCGCGGACGAGGTCCGTCCTTCGCTCACCCCCGAGCAGGCGCTCTCCGGCGCGCCCGCCCAGGAGCAGCAGCGTTTCAAGGTGCCGCAGATCCTGGGGGAGGACTAAGACCGCCATGACGGACATCATCAAGCTCACCGCTGCCGGGATCGCGGAAAGGATCGCGTCCGGCGAGCTCACCGCCGTCGAGGTCACCGAGGCCCACCTGGCCCGCATCGAGGCCGTCGACGAGAAGGTCCACGCCTTCCTGCACGTCGACCGCGAGGGTGCCCTCGCCCAGGCCCGCGCCGTCGACGAGAAGCGCGCCAGGGGCGAGAAGCTCGGCCCCCTCGCGGGCGTGCCGCTCGCGCTGAAGGACATCTTCACCACCGCGGACATGCCGACCACCGTCGGCTCCAAGATTCTCGAAGGCTGGATCCCGCCGTACGACGCGACGCTCGTGCGGAAGCTGCGCGCGGCCGACGTCGTCATCCTCGGCAAGACCAACATGGACGAGTTCGCCATGGGGTCGTCCACCGAGAACAGCGCGTACGGCCCGACCGGCAACCCGTGGGACCTCACCCGCATCCCCGGCGGCTCCGGCGGTGGCTCCTCCGCCGCCCTCGCGTCGTACGAAGCGCCGCTCGCCATCGGCACCGACACGGGCGGCTCCATCCGCCAGCCGGCCGCCGTCACCGGCACGGTCGGCGTCAAGCCGACCTACGGCGGCGTCTCCCGCTACGGCATGGTCGCCTTCTCCAGCTCCCTCGACCAGGGCGGCCCCTGCGCCCGCACGGTCCTGGACGCGGCGCTGCTCCACGAGGTCATCGGCGGCCACGACCCGCTCGACTCCACCTCCATCGACGCCCCGGTCCCGCCGGTCGTCGAGGCCGCCCGCAACGGCTCCGTGCAGGGCATGCGCGTCGGCGTCGTCAAGCAGTTCCGCGGCGAGGGCTACCAGGCCGGCGTCGTGCAGCGCTTCGACGAGTCCGTCGAGCTGCTCAAGGAGCTGGGCGCCGAGATCGTCGAGCTGGACTGCCCGTCCTTCGACCTCGCCCTCTCCGCGTACTACCTGATCGCCCCGTCCGAGTGCTCCTCCAACCTCGCCCGGTTCGACGGCCTGCGCTACGGCCTGCGGACCGGCGACGACGGCACGCGCTCCGCCGAGGAGGTCACCGCCCTCACCCGTGAGGCCGGCTTCGGAGCCGAGGTCAAGCGCCGCATCATGCTCGGCACGTACGCGCTCAGCTCCGGCTACTACGACGCGTACTACGGCTCGGCGCAGAAGGTCCGCACCCTCATCACGCGGGACTTCGAGGATGCGTTCGAGCAGGTCGACGTGATCGTCTCCCCGACGACGCCGACCACCGCCTTCCCGATCGGCGAGCGCGCCGACGACCCGATGGCGATGTACCTCGCCGACCTGTGCACCATCCCGACCAACCTGGCCGGCAACGCCGCCATGTCGCTGCCCTGCGGCCTCGCCCCGGAGGACAACCTCCCGGTCGGCCTGCAGATCATCGCCCCCGCCATGAAGGACGACCGCCTCTACACGGTCGGTGCGGCCGTCGAGGCCGCCTTCGTGGCACGCTGGGGCCACCCGCTGCTGGAGGAGGCTCCGTCGCTGTGAGCGCACTGACCAAGGCCAAGGGCTTCAAGAAGTCCAAGACCGGTACGTATCTGTCCATCGGCACCACCGCGTTCGGTGCCCTCAGCGTGGTCAAGCAGCTGCGCAAGGCCCGCACCGAGAGCGACACGCTGCTGCTGCTGGACGCCGTCGTGTCCGCCGCCGCCATCGCGACCGGCCTCGCCATCCTGATGCGCGAGCTGAAGCGCGTCGGCGACGACGACGTCCTGTTCGGCTGAGAGGGAAAGTTTCACCGTGACCGTCATCACCGAACTGGTGCCGTACGACGACGCCCTCGCCGCCTACGACCCCGTCATGGGCCTCGAGGTGCACGTCGAACTCGGCACCCGCACCAAGATGTTCTGCGGCTGCTCGACCGAGCTGGGCGCCGAGCCCAACGCCCAGACCTGCCCCACCTGCCTCGGCATGCCCGGCTCGCTCCCGGTCGTGAACGCGACCGCGGTCGAGTCGGCCATCAAGATCGGCCTGGCCCTCCACTGCGAGATCGCCGAGTGGTGCCGCTTCGCCCGGAAGAACTACTTCTATCCGGACATGCCGAAGAACTTCCAGACCTCCCAGTACGACGAGCCGATCGCCTTCAACGGCTACCTGGACGTCCAGCTGGAGGACGGCGAGGTCTTCCGCGTGGAGATCGAGCGCGCCCACATGGAGGAGGACACCGGCAAGTCGACCCACGTCGGCGGGGCCACGGGCCGTATCCACGGCGCGTCCCACTCCCTGCTCGACTACAACCGCGCCGGCATCCCGCTGATCGAGATCGTCACCAAGCCGATCGTCGGCGCCGGCGAGCGCGCCCCCGAGGTCGCCAAGGCGTACGTCGCCGAGCTGCGCGAGCTCATCAAGGCGCTCGGCGTGTCCGAGGCGCGCATGGAGATGGGCCAGATGCGCTGCGACGTGAACCTGTCGCTGCGCCCCCGGGGCACCGAGAAGTTCGGCACCCGCAGCGAGACGAAGAACGTCAACTCGCTGCGCTCCGTCGAGCGGGCCGTCCGCTTCGAGATCAGCCGCCACGCGGGCGTGCTGAACGCGGGCGGCACGGTCATCCAGGAGACCCGCCACTTCCACGAGGAGGACGGCTCCACCACCTCCGGCCGGGTGAAGGAGGAGGCCGAGGACTACCGGTACTTCCCGGAGCCCGACCTCGTCCCGGTCGCCCCGTCCCGCGAGTGGGTCGAGGAACTGCGCGCCACGCTGCCGGAGCTGCCGCGCGTGCGCCGCAACCGGCTGCGCGAGGAGTGGGGGATCTCCGAGCTCGACATGCAGGCGATCCTCAACGCGGGCGCGGTCGACCTGATCGTCGCCACGACCGAGGCGGGCGCCCCGGCCGACCAGGCCCGCAAGTGGTGGATGGGCGAGCTGGCCCGCAACGCCAACGAGTCCGGCACCCCGCTGGACGAGCTGGCCATCACCCCGGCCGAGGTCGCCCGCGTCAGCGAGCTCGTCGCCTCCGGCGACCTCAACGACAAGCTGGCCCGCCAGGTCATCGAGGGCGTGCTGGCGGGCGAGGGCGACCCCGACACGGTCGTCGAGAAGCGCGGTCTGAAGGTCGTCTCCGACGAGGGCGCGCTCGGCGCGGCCGTGGACGAGGCGATCGCCGCCAACGCCGCCATCGCGGACAAGATCCGGGGCGGCAAGGTGGCCGCGGCCGGCGCCCTGGTGGGCGCCGTCATGAAGGCCACCCGCGGCCAGGCGGACGCGGCCCGCGTGCGCGAGCTGATCCTGGAGAAGCTCGGCGTCGAGGGCTGACCCGGCCTCCACCGGCCCCCGTGCTCCGCCGAGGAGTACGGGGGCCGCGTCGTGTCCGGGAGGCGGCGACCGTGACCCTTGTCCGCGCGCGGGCCGGTCCGCGATGATCAGTCGCCGAACCCGCCGTTGCTCCGGGGGAACACCACTGAGGAGGGCACATGCGTTACGCCGATGGACCCCTGGTCGAGTGCGACGTCCACGTGGAGGCGCCACCGCAGGCGGTCTGGGAGCTGGTGACCGACATTCAGCTGCCGGCCCGGCTGAGCCCCGAACTGCAGCGTGCCGAGTGGACGGACGCGGCGACGCGTGCGCCCGCGCTCGGGGAGACCTTCGTCGGGTACAACCGCCACCCCCTGGTCGGCGAGTGGCGGACGATGTCCCGTGTGGTGGAGCTGCAGGAGCAGCGGGTGTTCGGCTGGGCCGTGGTGGACCCGGACGGCAGATTCGGGGACGACGCCCCGGACTTTGCCCGGCCCATGGCCACCTGGCGCTTCACCCTCAGCCCCGAGGCCGGAGGCACCCGGCTGCACCAGTCGGCCCGGCTGGGGCCGGCGCGTTCGGGGGTCAGCCTGTCCATCGACCGGATGCCGGACCGGGAGGCGCAGATAGTGTCCTCCCGCCTGAAGGAGCTCCGCGCGAACATCGAGGCGTCGCTGCGGGGCATCAAGGTGCTGGCGGAGGCCGACGAGCGGTAGCGCCGGCGCGGTCGTCGCCGAAGGCCGGGCGGAAGCCGGCCTCGGGCGGCCCGCGGCGCCGACGAGGCGTGGCGTCCGGGCGGCCCGCGGGGGCGGCCGGGCGGGCGGGGCCATTCCAGAAGGGCGGGGCCACGCGCGAGAAGGGGCCGCCCCGGCATCCATGCCGGGGCGGCCCCCAGGGGCGCGAGCTCCGCCTACCGCTTGAAGGCGTCCTTGCCCTTCTCCTTCGCCTGCCGGACGTCGCCGCGGGCCTGCTCGGCCCGGCCTTCCGTCGCCATCTCCTCATTGCCCGACGCCCGGCCTGCGGCTTCCTTCAGCTTGCCCTTGGCCTGCTCGGTCTTCGCCTTGGCCTTTTCGCTTGCCGACACGAGGATCACTCCTTCGACTGGGACAATGACATCCTCCCGCGTATCCGGCTCTTCGTTCCGCAAACGCATCCGTCACCCGATGGGACGCCTGCACCGCACACCCGAACGGAACCGGCCGCGGAAGGTGTGTCACCCGAAAGGCGGGGCATACGGCGGATCGGAGGTGGAAAACAATGGTCCCTTTGCTTCTCGTTCTTCTGCTCGCCCTGATCCTCTTCGGTGCGGGATTCGCACTGAAGGCCCTGTGGTGGATCGCCGTCATCGTCCTGGTGGTCTGGCTGCTCGGCTTCGTCATGCGCTCCGCCGGTCCCAGCGGGACCCGTGGCCGCTGGTATCGCTGGTAGGCGAGTCCCGGTGGACCCGGACAAGGAGCTGCTGGGCGGGCTGACCGTTGACGACAGCCGGCCCGAGCAGCCGATCCTGCTGGACGGGCAGGGCAGGCCCCTGCGCACCTGGCAGGAGAACTACCCGTACGACCGCAAGGTGCGGCGCGGTGAGTACGAGCGCACCAAGCGCGTGCTGCAGATCGAGCTGCTGAAGCTCCAGCGGTGGATCAAGGACACCGGTGGACGGCTCGTCGTGGTCTGCGAAGGCCGGGACGCCGCGGGCAAGGGCGGAACCATACAACGGTTCATGGAACGCCTGAATCCCCGCGGCGCCCGGGTCGTCGCGCTGGACAAGCCCACCGAGCGGGAATCCGGGCAGTGGTATTTCCAGCGTTACGTCGCCCACCTGCCCGGACCCGGTGAGATCGTTTTCTTCGACCGTTCCTGGTACAACCGGGCCGGCGTGGAAAAGGTCATGGGATTCTGCACGCAGGACGAGTACGAACTGTTCCTGCGGCAATGCCCGCAATTCGAGCGGATGCTGGTCGAGGACGGAATCGTCCTGGTCAAATTCTGGTTCTCGGTTTCCCGGTCGGAACAGCGCACGCGGTTCGCGATCCGGCAGGTGGACCCCGTCCGGCAGTGGAAGCTCTCCCCGACCGATCTGTCGTCCCTCGACCGGTGGGACGAGTACACCACCGCGAAGGTGGCCATGTTCCGCGCGACCGACACGGTGGAGGCGCCGTGGACGGTCGTGAAGAACAACGACAAGCGCCGCGGCCGTCTGGAGGCCATGCGGCACCTGCTCTGGCGGATCGACTACGACCGGAAGGACCCCGAGGCGGTCGGCACGCCGGACCCGCTGATCATCGGGGCCGCGCAGACCCTGCTGGAGCCGGGTGAGGAGGACAGCGTCCTGTCGCCCACCCCGCTGGCGGACAACATCACCGGCCCGGGGGAGCACCCCGCGACCACGGCCCCTGATCGAGCCTGATCCGCACGAAGGACCGTGACGCCCGCGGACGCTTGGTGCATGGCCCTGCCGCCCCTCGGAAGGGGCGGCAGGGCCATGACCGGGACCGGACTGTCCCGTGGGGGGTGTGGTGCTTCTGCCCCGGGCCCGGTCGATCATGCCTGCCTGGCGCGGACCGGCCGCGGCAGGGGATGCCGCCGGGCTCGATGCGGCCGTACGGCCGGTCCGGACACCGGAACGGTGGCGGCGCGGACATTCCCGCGTGGGCCTTCTCACAGCGCCCCACCAGCACGGATCGCTGTGAGTAAGCCCACGAAAAGGACAAACGATCACTTTGGGCTGCCAGAGTGACCGTACGAAGTTCAGGTGGTCTTTACGGGCAATCCCCGATGGAAGAGCACGAACCACTCAGGGAGCAACCCGTTGGCAGCCCTCGCACGGTGGTGCATCGATCACCGCCTCGTCGCCGTCCTGCTCTGGCTCCTCGCCTTCGGCGGCGCCGCGGCGGCCGCGAGCACCGCCGGCCCCGCGTACTCCAACGACTACGGGGTCTCCGGCACCGAGTCGGGCCGGGCCGCTTCCCTCCTCGAAGAAGGCTTCCGGGGCACCGGCGGGGACAGCGACACCATCGTCTGGCACACCGACCGCGGCAGCGTCCGCGCCACCGGCGTCGAGGAGCGCGTCACCGGCATGCTCGACGAGGTCGCCGAGCTGCCCGGCATCGCCGCCGTGATCAGCCCGTACGACGACGAGGGCACCGGCGCGATCAGCGAGGACGGCCGGACCGCCTACGCCACCGTGACCTTCGACAAGCCCGCCGAGGACATAACCGGGGGTGAGGCCCGCGCCGTCGTCGACACCGCGCGCCAAGCCGCCGGCGACGGCGTCCAGGTGGAGCTCGGGGGCAGTGCCATCGCCCTCACCGAGGCCCCCACTTCCCACACCGCCGAGATCGTCGGCGTGGCCGTCGCCGCCGTCGTCCTCTTCCTCGCGTTCGGCTCGCTCGCCGCCAGCCTCCTGCCCATCGCCACCGCACTCGTCGGCGTCGGCACCGCGTACGCGGGCATCGTGCTGCTCGGCCACGCCATGACGGTCGCCGACTTCGCGCCCATGCTCGGCATGCTCGTCGGACTGGGCGTCGGCATCGACTACGCGCTCTTCATCGTTACCCGGCACCGCAAGAACCTCAAACGCGGTCTGCCCGTCGCCGAAGCCGCCCGGAACGCCGTCGCCACCACCGGCCGGGCGGTCGTCTTCGCCGGCGCCACCGTCTGCATCGCCCTGCTCGGCATGCTCATCCTGCGGCTCGGCTTCCTCAACGGCGTCGCCATCGCCGCGTCGCTCACCGTCGTCCTGACCGTCGCCGCGTCCGTCACCCTGCTGCCCGCGCTGCTGTCCTTCATCGGGATGCGCGCCCTGTCCCGCCGCGAGCGCCGCCGGCTCGCCGAGCACGGCCCGCAGCCCGAACTGCCCACCGGGTTCGCCGCCCGCTGGTCCGCCTTCGTGGAACGCCACCCCAAGCTCCTCGGCGGCCTCGCCGCCGTCGTCATGCTGGTCCTGGCCCTGCCCACCTTCGGCCTGCACCTCGGCACCTCCGACCAGGGCAACCATCCGGCCACCTCGACCACCCGCAAGGCGTACGACCTGCTCGCGGACGGCTTCGGCCCCGGGGTCAACGGACCGCTCACCCTGGTCGCCGAGCTCGACGGCGCCGACGACCGGCTCGCCCTCACCGCCCTGCCCGAGGCGCTGCGCGACACCGAGGGCGTCGAGGCGGTCAGCCCGGTCGCGTACAACGGGAGCGGCAACACGGCCGTCCTCACCGTCGTCCCCGACTCCGCACCCCAGTCCCGGCAGACCAGCGACCTGGTCGACCGGCTGCGCGACGAGGTCCTGCCGCGCGCCGAGCACGGCACCTCCCTGGAGGTGCACGTCGGCGGCGTCACGGCCGGGTACGACGACTTCGCCCAGGTCATCATCGGCAAACTGCCCCTCTTCGTCGGCGTCGTCATCGCCCTGGGCTGCCTGCTGCTCCTGCTTGCCTTCCGCTCGATCGGCATCCCGCTCAAGGCCGCCGTGATGAACGTCGGCGCCGTCGCCGCCGCCTTCGGCATCGTCGTCGCGGTCTTCCAGTGGGGCTGGGGCAGCGAACTGCTCGGCCTCGGCCGGGCCGGGCCCATCGAACCCTTCCTCCCGGTGATCGCGGTCTCCGTGCTGTTCGGCCTCTCCATGGACTACCAGGTCTTCCTGGTCAGCCGGATGTACGAGGAGTGGCTGGAAACCGGCGACAACCGGCGGGCCGTCCGGGTCGGCCTCGCCGAGACCAGTCGAGTGATCAACTCCGCCGCGGTCATCATGATCGCCGTCTTCCTGGCCTTCGTCCTGTCCGGCGACCGGGTCATCGCGATGTTCGGCATCGGTCTGGCGGCGGCCGTCGCCCTCGACGCCTTCGTCCTGCGGACGCTGCTCGTGCCCGCCCTGATGCACCTGCTCGGCGGCGCCAACTGGTGGCTGCCGCGCTGGCTGGACCGGATCCTGCCGCGGATCAGCATCGAAACCCCCGACCGCCGCGCCACGACCCGTGCGAAGATCGCCGGACAGCGCACGAGCCAGGACGGGGAACTCGTGCCCTAGCGGTCGTGGAGGACTGAGGACGATGTACGCGATATCCCTGGGCGACGACGGAGCGG
This sequence comes from Streptomyces sp. NPDC051310, assembly GCF_044455245.1. Classification (NCBI taxonomy): domain Bacteria; kingdom Bacillati; phylum Actinomycetota; class Actinomycetes; order Kitasatosporales; family Streptomycetaceae; genus Streptomyces; species Streptomyces sp. NPDC051310. Next base: position 240,205 of record NZ_JBITEO010000004.1, on the reverse strand, counting down.
AGCTGCGTCCCCTCGAACCCTGGCAGGCCGAGGAGTACCTCGCCCACCTCGACCGGGGACGCGACTACATCGGCCGGTACATCGGCCTGCCCGACGTCTGCACGGACCTGCCCTCGACGCGGGCCTTCCTCCAGGGCTACGCCGACAAGGCCGCCGGCGACACAGGCCGCATCTGCGGCATCTGGCTGGAGGACGTCCTGGTGGGCGGGGTCATGCTGCGCACCATGGACGTGGCCACCGGGGTGTGCGAGGCCGGCTGCTGGCTGGAGCCCTCGGCCGCCGGACGCGGGCTGGTCACCCGCGCCGCCCGGGTGCTGATCGACTGGGCGGTCGAGCAGCGCGGCATGCACCGCGTCGAATGGCACGTCTCCTCCGAGAACACCGCGAGCATCAACGTCGCCAAGCGCCTGGGCATGACCAAGGACGGCGTGCTGCGCGAGTCGTACCCCTACCGGGGCGTCCGCCACGACATGGAGGTCTGGTCCGTCCTCGCCCCCGAATGGCGCGCCCTGCGCGCACGACTTAGGCCCGCCGCGTGGTGGGCGAGTGCACGTCTAAGGCCCCCCGCGGCCCCGGGATGAGGCACTCTCCCGATGCGGCCGCCCCACCTGGCGCACGAGAGTGGAGACACACAGCACGTCCCACCTCGACCAGGGAGAACACGATGTTCGCCTACGAACTGCACCGGGCCCGCCACGCCGACCTCGTCCGCGAGGCGGAGGTTGACCGGCTGGCCGGACTCGTCCGCACCGGCCGCCGCGCCACCGTCCGCCGCCCCGGCGGCAACGGCTCCGAGGGGCCGGTGAACAGCACCGGCGACGGCCCGCGGACCCGCTTCGCCCGGGCCGCGTGAGCCCGGCGCCATGGCGGCCGCGCCCGTCCTGCCGAAATCCTGTCCCACGTGGTCGGACGCCTGTGCGATGCTCGGCGGCGTGGAAACCAGGTCCGTCAGCCCGGTGTTCGTCGGCAGAGCCGGTGAACTGACCGAACTCACCGAAGCGCTCGCCCGCGCCGCCGCGGGCGAGCCGCAGGCACTGGTCGTCGGCGGCGAGGCAGGCGTGGGCAAGACCCGGCTGCTGGAGGAGTTCCTCGACCGGGCGTGCGCCGAGGGCGCCGTCGTCGCCCTCGGCGGCTGCGTCGAGATCGGCGCGGACGGGCTGCCCTTCGCCCCCTTCTCCGCCGCCCTGCGCTCCCTGCGCCGCCGGCTCCCCGACGAGCTCACCGCCGCCGCCGAGGGCCAGGAGGGCGAACTGGCCCGGCTGCTGCCCGAACTGGGCGACACGGCGGGTCACGAGTCGTACCACGAGGACAGCACCGCCCGGCTGTTCGAGCTGACCGTCCGCCTGCTCGAACGCATCGCCGCGGACCGCACCGTCGTCCTCGCCCTGGAGGACCTGCACTGGGCCGACGCCTCCACCCGCCACCTGCTCGCGTACCTCTTCCGCACGCTGCGCCGCGGACGGCTCGTCGTCGTGGCGACCTACCGCGCGGACGACATCCACCGCCGCCACCCGCTGCGCCCCCTGCTCGCCGAGCTGGACCGGATGCGCACCGTGCGCCGCATCGAACTGCCCCGGTTCACCCGCACCGAGGTGCACCGCCAGCTCACCGGCATCCTCGCCGCCGAGCCCGCCCCCGCCCTGGTCGACGGCATCTTCGGCCGCTCCGACGGCAACGCCTTCTTCGTCGAGGAACTCGCCGTCTGCAGCGACTGCGGCCCCGGTGAGCTCAGCGACTCACTGCGCGACCTGCTGCTCGTCCGCGTCGAGCGGCTCCCCGAGGACGCCCAGAAGGTCGTCAGGACCGTCGCCGAGGGCGGCTCCACCGTCGAGTACGGACTGCTGGCCGCGGTCGCGCGGCTGCCCGAGGACGATCTCATCGAGGCGCTGCGGGCCGCCGTCAACGCCAACATCCTGCTCGCCGTGCCCGACGGCGAGGGGTACCGCTTCCGGCACTCCCTCGTCCGCGAGGCCGTCAGCGACGACCTCCTGCCCGGTGAGCGCTCCCGCCTCAACCGCCGGTACGCCGAAGCGCTGGAGGCCGAACCCGCGCTCGTCCGGGCCGACGAGCGCGCCACCCGGCTCGCCAGCTACTGGTACCACGCCCACGACGCCGCCAAGGCCCTCCCCGTCGTCCTGCAGGCCTCCGTCGAGACCCGCAAGCGCCACGCGTACGCCGAGCAACTCCGGCTGCTGGAGCGGGCCATGGAGCTCTGGGACGACGTCCCCGCGGAGGTCCGCGCCTCACTGCGGCCGATCGACCACGCCGACGCCTACCCCGCGTGCGGCTGCGACTCCGGCGCCGCCCCCCTGCGCTACCTCGACCTGCTCGCGGAGGCCGCCGTCGCCGCGCGGCTGTGCGGCGAGCGCGAACGGGCCCTGAAGACGGTCAAGCGGGCACTGCGCCTCCTCGACGAGGAGAACGACCACCTGCGCGCCGCCTGGTTCTGGGCCGAGCGCTCCCGGCTCGTCTCCAACCTGGGCCGCGGCGACGGCTGGGCCGAGATCGCCAAGGCCCAGGAACTGGTGAGCGGCCTGCCGCCGTCCGCCGTGCACGCCCGGGTCCTGGCCCTCGCCGCCGGCTGGGGCATGCTGCACGCCCCCGGCCCGGAGAGCCTCGCCGCCGCCGAACGGGCCGTCGAATACGCCCGGCTCGTCCAGGCCGAGCCCATCGAACTCAACGCCCGGCTCACCCTCGGCGGCCTCATGGTCGACGCGGGTGACATCGAGGACGGCCTGGCCACCATGTACGCGGTACGGGACCGGGCCCGCGAACTGTGCCTGCGCGCCGAGACCGGACGCGCCTACACCAACCTCAGCTCCTGCCTGGAGGCCGTCGGCCGCTCCCGGGAGTCGGTACGGGTCGCCACGGAAGGCGTCGCGTACTCCCGCAGCCGCGGCCTCATCGACAACGAGGGCTGGGTCCTCGGCAACCTCATCGAGGCACAGATCTCGCTCGGCCACTGGGACGAGGCGAGCGAGGGCGCCCACCGGCTCCAGCGCATCGCCTACAGCACCAAGCCGCGCGGCTCCGCGCACCAGAAGCGCGCCGAGCTGGCCCTGCTCCGCGGCGAGGTGGCCGCGTGCCGGGAGCACGTGGCGCTCGCCCACGAGGCCTACGGCAAGCACGACCCGATGATGCAGTACCTGCTGCCGCTGGACCGGCTCGCCCTGGGCGCCGCCGCCGCGCGGGGCTGCGTCGCCGACGTGCGCACCGGGCTCGCCCGGACCGCGGAGGCGGGGTTCCCGACCGGCAGCCACCGGTACGCCTGGCCGCTGCTGCTCACCGCCGCCACCGCCGAGGCCGACACCGTGGGGCTGCCGTCCGCGGCCGAGGGGCGCCCCGAGGCGCTGGAGCTGATCCGCTCCTGCGCCCGGCAGCTCGCCACGCCCGTCCCCGTGTGGCGTGCGTACGCCCTGTACGTCGCCGCCGAGCTGGACCGCGCCGGGGGCCGTACCGACGCCGGCCGCTGGGCGGAGGTGGCCGACGCCTTCGCCCCGCTGGAGCGCCCCTACGACCTCGCCCGGGTCCGGCACCGCTGGGCCGACGCGCTGCTGGTCGGGGGCGGCAGCCGCGAGCGGGCCGCCGCGCTGCTGCGCGAGGCGCACGTGGTCGCCGTCCGCCTCGCGGCCCATCCCCTGCGCGAGGAGCTCGAACTGCTCGCCGCCCGCGCCCGCCTCTCCCTGCGGCCGGAGCCCGCCGCGCCCGGCCCCGGCGAGGGGACCGGTGACGGCTTCGGCCTGACCCCCCGGGAACAGGACGTGCTGCGCCTGGTGGCGGAGGGCCGCACCAACCGCCAGATCGCCGAGGAGCTCTTCATCTCACCGAAGACGGCGAGCGTCCACGTCTCCAACATCCTGTCCAAGCTCGGAGTCTCCGGCCGTGGCGAGGCGGCCGCCCTCGCCCACCGCCTCCACCTGCTGTCCGGAGCGACCGCCTGACGCGCCGCGGCGCGCCGGCGCGGGCTCTCGGGCGGTGTCGTCGGCCGGGGGAGCGACGCGGATCGTGACCCGGCCCGACGTGAGGTCTATCGGGCCGCGCGAGGGGTCGTTGTCCCCGAGGTCCTCACGGGTCAGGGCGAGGCGGCGCTCCTCGTCACGCGTGTGCTTGCGGCCCGGCGCGAAGAGCTCTTCCATCAGGTTGAACACTGGCTGCCGCCTCTCAGGTCACCTCCAGCAGGAGGATCTTGTCGTCGCCCGGCTCCGGGGTGCCCCTGGTGTCCGTCTCGCTGGTGACCAGCCAGAGCCTGTTCCCGCCCGCCGACAGCACCGTGCGCAGCCGGCCGTGCTCCTGACCGAGGAACGCCTGCGGGGCCGCGGAAGGTTCCGCCCCGGCCAGCGGCACCCGCCACAGGCGCTCACCGCGCAGCCCCGCCATCCACACGGAGCCCGCGGCGACGGCGATCCCGCTCGGTGAGGCGTCCTCCGGCTTCCACTGCGCCACCGGGTCGATGAACCCGCGCCGGCCCGCCCGGCCCTCCGCCTCCGGCCAGCCGTAGTTCTTCCCGGGCTCGATCAGATTGAGTTCGTCCCAGGTGTTCTGCCCGAACTCGGCCGCCCACAGCCGTTTCCCGGCGTCCCAGGCGAGCCCCTGCACATTGCGGTGCCCGGAGGAGTAGACGACGGAGTCCTCCGCCGGGTTGCCGTGCACGGGCTGCCCGTCCGGCGTCATCCGCAGGATCTTGCCGCCCAGCGAGGACATGTCCTGCGCCAGGCTCGTGTCACCGGTCTCACCCGTCCCCGCGTACAGCATCTTGTCCGGGCCGAAGGCGATCCGGCCGCCGTTGTGGACGGTGCCCTTCGGGATGCCCCGCAGCACCGTGTCCGGCGCGCCGAGCTGCTGACCGGCCGGTCTCTTCTCGTCGTACAGCATCCGGGCGATGCGGTTGTCCGACTCGGTGGTGAAGTAGGCGTAGACCAGGTGGTCCGAGGCGTACGTCGGCGACAGCGCGAGCCCCATCAGCCCGCCCTCGCCCGCCGGAGCCACCCCCGGCACGGAGCCGATCACGGTCGCCTTGCCGCTCTCCGTGTCGATCCGGCTGATCGTGCCCTCGTCACGCGAGGAGACCAGCAGATCCCCGTCGGGCAGCGCGGCCAGGCCCCACGGCGACTTCAGCCCCTCGGCCAGCGTCCGCAGCACCTTCACCGTGCCCTCGGCGGGCGGCGCGGACGGCGACGGCGAGGCGGGCGCGGCAGGTGAGGCGGGCGAGGAGCGGGCCGATGGCGGGGTGCTGGCGGCGCCGGCCGGCCCCGGGCCCCCGCCCCCCGAGCAACCGGCCGCGAACACGAGCGCGGAAGCGGCCAACACGGCCGTCACAGCAGGACGTTGCACGGTACGAATTCCTTCCACCACGGCGGTGCGAGCTGCATGACACCCCTTGATACACCGCCCGGGCCGGTCGGGTTCGCCTCCCGGGCGGGCCGGGTCGATCAGGTTCCGTCTCCGGCCCGGCGGGTCCGGTCGGCCGGTCCGGTCGGGCGGGTCAGTCCCACGAACCCTGCGCCGGCGGCAGCGCCGCGATCTCCGCGAGGTCCTCGCCCGTCAGCCGCAGCGCGGCCGCCCCCGCGTTCTCCACCGCCCACCGCTCGTGCTTCGTGCCCGGCACCGGCACGACATGGCGGCCCCGTGTCAGCACCCAGGCCAGTGCCACCTGCGCCGTCGTCACCCCGGCCCCGCGGCCGCCGTGGCGCTCGGCGATCCGGCGCAGCCCCACCACCACCGGCTGGTTCGCCGCCATCATCTCGGCCGTGAAACGCGGGTGCCGCGCCCGCAGGTCCTCCGGCTCGAAGCCGCCGCCCGGCGTCAGCGTGCCCGTCAGGAAGCCGTTGCCCAGCGGCATCGCGGCGAGGAACCCCACGCCCCGCGACTCGCACCACGGCAGCAGCCGCCGCAGCGCCTCCGGCGACCACACCGACAGCTCCGCCTGTACGGCGCTCACCGGGAACACCTGCTGGATGCGCTCCAGTTGGCGAATCGTTCCGTCGTACAGGTCGGCCGCCCCGTCCCCGCCCGCGCGCCGGGCCGACCGCACCGCCATCGCGCACAGCCCCAGCGCCCGCACCTTCCCCGCCGTCACCAGCTCCGCCATGGCGCCCCACGTCTCCTCGACGGGCACCTCCGGATCGGCGCGGTGCAGCTGGTAGAGGTCGATCACGTCCGTCTGGAGCCGCCGCAGCGAGGCGTCGCACGCCCGGCGCACGTACCCGGGGCGGCCGTTGGCGACGATGTGCTGGTCCCCGACGAGCAGCCCGCACTTGGTCGACACGAAGGCGTCCGCCCGCCGCTCCTTCAACACCCGTCCCAGCAACAGCTCGTTGGTGAACGGCCCGTACATGTCGGCCGTGTCGAGCAGGGTCACACCCGCGTCGAGCGCGGCGTGCACGGTGCGCACGGAGCGGTCACCGCGCTGCCGCGAGGCGCTGTACGCCCAGCTCATCGGCATGCAGCCCAGGCCGATCGCCCCCACTTCGAGCGCCGTCGCCCCGATTGTCCTGCGCTCCAACTCCCCGTACCCCTCCTCGTGCCGCCCCCCAAACTAACCTCCTGACCATGACTACCGACGTGTGGCTCCCCGTTCCCGCCGACGAGATCGACGGGCTTCCCGACCCCGCCGACTCGGGCCTGACGTACCGCCTGTGGGACGGGGAACCCGACTTCCCGGCCGACCCGGCCGACTGCGTCTTCTACGTCGTCCCGTACATGAAGCCGACGAGCGTCGCGGTGCGCCCCTTCGCCGGTATGACCTCCCTGCGCGTCGTGCAGACCCTGACCGCCGGGATGGACCACGTGACGCCGGGCATCGGCGCCCTGCGGCCCGGTGTGGTGCTGTGCAACGCCAAGGGGGTGCACGAGGCCAGCACCGCCGAGCTCACTCTGGCGCTGATCCTCGCCTCGCTGCGCGGCATCCCGGGCTTCGTGCGCGGCCAGGAGCGGCAGGAGTGGCGGGCCGGCTTCTACCCGGCGCTCGCCGACAAGTCCGTGCTGATCGTCGGGTACGGATCGATCGGCGCCGCCATCGAGGACCGGCTCGCGCCCTTCGAGTGCGCGCGGGTGGTACGCGTCGCGCGCTCCGCCCGTGCCACCGAGCGCGGACCCGTCCACGCGCTGGCCGAGCTCCCGGCGCTCCTCCCGCACGCCGACGTGGTCGTCCTGTCCACACCGCTCACTCCCGACACCCGCCACCTCGCCGACGCCGGGTTCCTCTCCCGGATGAAGGACGGGGCCCTGCTCGTGAACGTCTCCCGCGGCCCGGTCGTCGACACCGAAGCCCTGATCACCGAGGCCGCCAAGGGGCGCATCACGGCTGCTCTGGACGTCACCGACCCCGAGCCGCTGCCCGCCGGCCACCCCCTGTGGCACACCCCCGGCGTGCTGATCAGCCCCCATGTCGGCGGCTCCAGCTCCGCCTTCCTGCCGCGCGCCCGGCGGCTCCTGGCCGCGCAGCTCTCCCGCTTCGTCCAGGGCGAGCCGTTGCGGAACCAGGTGTTCACTACCACCTGAGTACGGTACGGAGTCGTATGCGCGCGGTACGCGCCCGTAACTCCGATGATCGTCACGGAGCGTAGAGAACCCCTGTCCCTGAGTGACGGATCTGGTGTATCGTCCCGATCTGGGGGACGCGCCGAGCACGACGGCGCAGGGGAACGACGTGATGGTCGACCACAAATCCGAGGGGGGCGACGGGCGATGCACGGTCGATGGACCAACGAACCGACGCGACGGGGAACTCGGCTGCGAACCTGCGGGACGCCGGGCGGCGTCCGCGCCGGCACTCCGGCGCGGACCTCCGCACAGGCACCCGTCCGGCCGCCCCGGCGGCACGCACGCGCAGGGGCGTTCCGGTGAGCGCCCCGGGGATGCTCATCGAGCGGCCCCCCGTGACGGGCGGCGGATCCGGGCGGGGCGCCGGGAACGAAGCGGGCAGGGCGGGCGGGCTCTACTGCCAGCTCGCCCTCGCCCTGATCTGCGCGGGCTACGCCGCCGGGGCCGCGGTCGGCTGGGGATCCCAGAAAGCGGCCCAGATCATGGGGGACTTCGGCCTCAGTGCGGCCGCCCTGACCGCCTCCGTCTCCTGCTTCCTGTACGCACGCGCGCGAGGCAGCCGCTTCCGGCAGGCCTGGCTGCTGTTCGCCTTCTCCTCCGCCATGGCCGCCGCCGGCAACAGCGTCTGGGGCTGGTACGAGGTCGTCCTCGGCCGGCCGGTGCCCAGCCCCTCCGTGGCCGACCTGTTCTTCCTGCTCTTCGCGCCGCCCGCCATCGTCGGACTGCTCGTCCTCGCCAAGCGGCCCGTCACCCGCGCGGGCTGGGTCTGCCTCGGGCTGGACTCGTGGCTCATCGGCGGCTCGCTGCTGACCCTGTCCTGGAGCCTCGCCCTCACACACACGGCGCAGTTCCAGGGCGAGAGCGTCGCCCGGGCCGCGCTGTCCCTGGCGTACCCGCTGCTCGACATCGTCCTGGTGAGCATGGTCCTCGCGCTGCACTTCCGGCGCTCCCAGGCCAACCGCTCGGCCGTCCACACGGCCATCGCGGCCCTCGCCCTGACCGTCCTGTGCGACGCCCTGTTCACCTCGCCGCTGCTGCGCGAGAACTACCGCTCGGGCCAGCTGCTGGACGCCGGCTGGTTCGCCGGGTCGCTGCTCCTGGCGTACGCCCCCTGGGGCGCGCGCCGCACCGCCGAGAGCGCCGCGCCCGCGCGCGGGCAGCGGCACCTGCGCCACCTCAGCCGGCCCGTCGCCGGCTCGCTGGCGGCCCTCACCCCGTACCTGGCGGCGGCCGTGTGCACCCTGGGCATCCTGTACAACGTCATCGAGGGCCGCCGCGTGGACCGCGTCGTGGTCTTCACCGGCTGCACGGTCGTGCTCGCGCTCGTCGTCCGGCAGGGCATCATGCTCGTCGACAACATCGCCCTCACCCATGAACTGGCCCAGAAGGAGAACCACTTCCGGTCACTCGTGCAGGGCTCCAGCGACGTCATCATGATCGCCGCGCCCACCGGCGTCCTGCGCTACGTCAGCCCGGCGGCCTCCGGGGTGTACGGGCGGGAGGCCGAGGAGCTCATCGGCTCGGAGCTGGCCTCGCTCATCCATCCCGACGACCTCGGCGCCGTCGTCCACGAGGTACGGCGCTTCCTGGCCGCCTCCCCGTCGGAGGAGCCCACCACCCGGATCGAGTGCCGCTTCAAGTCCGGCACCGGCGAATGGCTCAACGTCGAGTCCACCGTCAACCGCCACCAGGGCGGCCTGATCTTCAACAGCCGCGACGTCACCGAACGGGTCCGCCTCCAGGCCCAGCTCCAGCACAACGCCGAGCACGACCCGCTCACCGACCTGCCCAACCGCGCCCTGTTCACCAAGCGGGTCCGGCAGGCGCTCAGCGGGCGCCGGGCGGGCGACTCGGGCACCGCCGTGCTCTTCATCGACCTCGACGGCTTCAAGGGCGTCAACGACCGGCTCGGCCACCAGGCCGGTGACGAGCTGCTCGTCCAGGCCGCCCGCCGCCTGCAGGACTCGGTACGCGCCGGGGACACCGCCGCCCGGCTCGGCGGCGACGAGTTCGCCGCGCTGATCCTCGGCGACGGCGGCCAGGACCCGTCCGGCCGCGAGCTCCAGGTCCACGAGATCGCCGACCGGCTGCGGCTCACCCTCTCCGAGCCGTACCGGGTCGAGGGCCAGGACGTGCGGGTCGCCGCCTCCATCGGTGTCGCCTTCGCCGAGCCCGGCATCGGCGCCGGGGAGCTCCTGCGCAACGCCGACCTGGCCATGTACCGGGCCAAGGCCGGCGGCAAGAACCGCGTCGAGCTGTACGCCCCCCAGATGCAGACCGAGGTGGTGCGCCGCACGGCGGTCGCCACCCGGCTGCGCACCGCCCTGGAGGACGGCGAGTTCACCCTGGTCCACCAGCCCGTGGTCAACCTCACCACCGGACGTGTCACCGCCGTCGCCGCCCAGGCCCGCTGGCGCTCCGCCCAGAGCGTGCTGTTCACCCCGGCCGAATTCCTCCGGGTCGGCGAGGACGGCCGGCGCACCGGCGAGCTCGGCCGCTGGCTGCTGGAGGAGGCCGTCGAGCAGGCTGCCGAGCGCGCCCGGCAGGGCCACCACGTCCCGGTCGCGGTCCGCCTCCCGGCCCGCGGGCTGCTCGACCGGTCCCTGCCGCTCAGCACCGTCGAGAACCTGCTCACCAAGCACGAGCTGCCCTCCGGCACCCTGATCATCGAGCTGGCCGACAGCGACCCCAGGATCTCCTTCGACGAGCTGGAGCAGCGCCTGGTGGCCCTGCGCGGGCTCGGGGTGCGCATCGCCCTCGACGGATTCGGCAGCGGATACGCCGCGATCACCGCGCTGCGCCGTCTTCCGGTGGACATACTGAAACTGGACAGAGGACTGGTCGAAGGTGTGGTCGAGTCTCCCCGGCTGCACAAGATCACCAGTGGGCTGCTCCGTATCGCCCGCGACCTCGGCATGCAGTCGGTGGCCGACGGCGTCGACGTACCGGAGCAGGTCCTGGCGCTGCGGGCGATGGGGTGCACGCATGGACAGGGAATGGCCTTCTCGGGGCCGCTCGACGAGTACCGGCTGCGGCGCGCCCTGGTCCGGGACGAGTTCCCGGTGCCGGACCGCGTCGCCCTGCCCGTCCTCACCGGCTCCGTCCTGCCCTCGGCCCTGCCCGGACTGCCCGCGGGACTTCCCTCGCTGCGTTCACATGATGAGACGCGCGTCCCACCCACTTGACACTGGTAGTGCGCCGGGTGGAGGGTCAATGCCATGCGCACCCGAATTCTCGTACTTGGAAAGCGCGTCGGCTGAGCACGGCCCCCTGTTGGCCGTGCGGACCCACACCGGCGCGCTCCCCTCGCTTGCCTCACGGCACGAGGGGTTTTTTGTTGCACTGGCACCCCGCCAAACCCGTCAAACCTCGCGAAAACCCTCAGCTTCGAGAAGAGAATGCCGATGACCGAGCAGGCCACCGGGGCCCACCATCCGCAGCCGCGGGCCCGTACCGGCGGACCGTCCTCCGCCACCGTTGAGCACGTCACGGGCGCGCAGTCCCTCATCCGCTCTCTCGAGGAAGTGGGTGCCGACACGGTGTTCGGCATCCCCGGCGGTGCCATCCTCCCCGCGTACGACCCGATGATGGACTCCACGAAGGTCCGTCACATCCTGGTCCGCCACGAGCAGGGCGCGGGCCACGCCGCGACCGGCTACGCCCAGGCCACCGGCAAGGTCGGCGTCTGCATGGCCACCTCCGGCCCCGGCGCCACCAACCTGGTCACCCCGATCGCCGACGCCCACATGGACTCCGTCCCGCTGGTCGCGATCACCGGTCAGGTCTCCTCCAAGGCCATCGGTACGGACGCCTTCCAGGAGGCGGACATCTGCGGCATCACCATGCCGATCACCAAGCACAACTTCCTGGTCACCAAGGCCGAGGACATCCCGAAGACGATCGCCGAGGCGTTCCACATCGCCTCCACCGGCCGCCCGGGCCCGGTCCTGGTCGACATCGCCAAGGACGCCCTCCAGGCCCGGACCGTCTTCAGCTGGCCGCCGCAGCTCGACCTGCCCGGCTACCGCCCGGTGACCAAGCCGCACGCCAAGCAGATCCGCGAGGCCGCCAAGCTGATCACCCAGGCCAAGCGGCCCGTCCTGTACGTCGGCGGCGGTGTCCTGAAGGCCGGCGCCACCGCCGAGCTGAGGGTGCTGGCCGAGCTGACCCAGGCCCCCGTCACGACCACCCTGATGGCGCTGGGCGCGTTCCCCGACAGCCACCCGCTGCACGTCGGCATGCCCGGCATGCACGGCAGCGTCACGGCCGTCACGGCCCTGCAGAAGGCCGACCTGATCATCGCCCTGGGCGCCCGCTTCGACGACCGCGTCACCGGCAAGCTCGACAGCTTCGCCCCGTTCGCCAAGGTCGTCCACGCGGACATCGACCCGGCGGAGATCGGCAAGAACCGCGCGGCCGACGTGCCGATCGTCGGCGACGCCCGCGAGGTCATCGCCGACCTGGTCCAGGCCGTCCAGGCCGAGCACACCGAGGGCAACACCGGCGACTACACCGCCTGGTGGAGGGACCTCAACCGCTGGCGCGAGACCTACCCGCTCGGCTACGACCAGCCCGAGGACGGCACCCTCGCCCCCCAGCAGGTCATCCAGCGCATCGGGCAGCTCGCCCCCGAGGGCACCATCTACGCGGCCGGCGTCGGCCAGCACCAGATGTGGGCCGCGCACTTCATCGACTACGAGAAGCCCGCCACCTGGCTGAACTCCGGCGGCGCCGGAACCATGGGCTACGCCGTCCCGGCCGCCATGGGCGCCAAGGCCGGCATGCCGGACCGCACGGTCTGGGCGATCGACGGCGACGGCTGCTTCCAGATGACCAACCAGGAGCTGGTCACCTGTGCGCTGAACAACATCCCCATCAAGGTCGCCATCATCAACAACGGCGCCCTGGGGATGGTCCGCCAGTGGCAGACCCTCTTCTACAACCAGCGCTACTCCAACACCGTGCTGCACTCCGGCCCGGAGGCGACCGGCAAGGAGCCGAGCGCGGGCACCAGGATCCCGGACTTCGTGAAGCTGTCCGAGGCGATGGGCTGCGTGGCGCTGCGCTGCGAGCGCCCGGAGGACCTGGACAAGGTCATCGCCGAGGCCAACGCCATCAACGACCGCCCGGTCGTCATCGACTTCATCGTCCACGAGGACGCCCAGGTCTGGCCCATGGTCGCCGCCGGCACCTCCAACGACGAGGTCATGGCCGCCCGCGGCGTCCGCCCCGACTTCGGCGACAGCGAAGACGACTGAGAGAGAGCTGAGTCAAGAACCATGTCCAAGCACACGCTCTCCGTCCTGGTGGAGAACACGCCCGGCATCCTCGCCCGGATCGCCGCCCTGTTCTCCCGCCGCGGATTCAACATCGACTCGCTCGCCGTCGGCGTCACCGAGCACCCCGACATCTCCCGCATCACGATCGTGGTCAATGTCGAGGACCTCCCGCTGGAGCAGGTCACCAAGCAGCTCAACAAGCTGGTCAACGTCCTGAAGATCGTCGAACTCGAGCCCAGCGCCGCGATCCAGCGCGAGCTCGTCCTGGTGAAGGTCCGCGCCGACAACGAGACCCGCTCCCAGATCGTCGAGATCGTCCAGCTGTTCCGCGCCAAGACCGTGGACGTCTCGCCCGAGGCGGTCACGATCGAGGCCACCGGTTCGAGTGACAAGCTCGACGCCATGCTGAAGATGCTCGAGCAGTTCGGCATCAAGGAGCTGGTCCAGTCCGGCACGATCGCCATAGGGCGTGGCGCCCGGTCCATCACGGACCGTTCGCTGCGGGCGCTCGACCGTTCCGCGTAGCGAGACCCCCCGACTTCCACATCCCTCCCCACCGTACGGTGGGACGCAACACCAGCACACCAAGGAGAAGACCCAGTGGCCGAGCTGTTCTACGACGACGACGCCGACCTGTCCATCATCCAGGGCCGCAAGGTCGCGGTGATCGGTTACGGCAGCCAGGGCCACGCCCACGCGCTGTCGCTCCGTGACTCGGGTGTCGACGTCCGCGTCGGTCTGCACGAGGGCTCCAAGTCCAAGGCCAAGGCCGAGGAGCAGGGCCTGCGCGTGGTGACGCCCGCCGAGGCCGCCGCCGAGGCCGACGTCATCATGATCCTGATCCCGGACCCGATCCAGGCCCAGGTGTACGAGGAGTCCGTCAAGGACAACCTGAAGGACGGCGACGCGCTGTTCTTCGCCCACGGCTTCAACGTCCGCTTCGGCTTCATCAAGCCCCCGGCCGGCGTCGACGTCGCCCTCGTCGCCCCCAAGGGCCCGGGCCACCTGGTCCGCCGCCAGTACGAGGAGGGCCGCGGCGTCCCCGCGATCGCCGCGGTCGAGCAGGACGCCACCGGGAACGCCTTCCCGCTCGCCCTCTCCTACGCGAAGGCGATCGGCGGCACCCGCGCCGGCGTCATCAAGACCACCTTCACCGAGGAGACCGAGACCGACCTGTTCGGCGAGCAGGCCGTGCTCTGCGGCGGCACCTCGGCGCTGGTCAAGGCGGGCTTCGAGACCCTGGTCGAGGCCGGCTACCAGCCGGAGATCGCGTACTTCGAGTGCCTCCACGAGCTGAAGCTGATCGTGGACCTGATGTACGAGGGCGGCCTGGAGAAGATGCGCTGGTCGGTCTCCGAGACCGCCGAGTGGGGCGACTACGTCACCGGCCCGCGGATCATCACGGACGCCACCAAGGCCGAGATGAAGAAGGTCCTCTCCGAGATCCAGGACGGCACGTTCGCCAAGAACTGGATGGACGAGTACCACGGCGGCCTGAAGAAGTACGACGAGTACAAGACGCAGGACTCCGAGCACCTGCTGGAGACCACCGGCAAGGAGCTGCGCAAGCTCATGAGCTGGGTGGACAACGAGGAGGCGTGAGCCTCGCGGCGGCGGGTCCGGGGCTTCCCCGGGCCCGCCGTCCCCGTGTCGTCCGCCCTTGGACAACCAGTCCAACCACGGACGGGTGATCCTTCCGCCACGGCGGAATGTATGGCACCGACCGCCACTACACTTCAGAACAACAAACGCGTCAGGCCCACAGCGTCGTGCGTCTTCCACGCGGCATGCCCCCCTCCACCGCCTGCGGCCCCGGGACGGCCGTCTGCACTGGACTTGTGAGGACTCACGTGAGCTCGAAACCCGTCGTACTCATCGCTGAAGAGCTGTCGCCCGCCACCGTCGACGCGCTGGGCCCGGACTTCGAGATCCGGCACTGCAACGGCGCCGACCGGGCCGAGCTGCTGCCCGCCGTCGCGGACGTGGACGCGATCCTGGTGCGGTCCGCCACCAAGGTCGACGCCGAGGCGATCGCCGCCGCGAAGCGCCTGAAGGTCGTCGCCCGCGCGGGCGTGGGCCTGGACAACGTCGACGTCTCCGCCGCCACCAAGGCCGGCGTGATGGTCGTCAACGCACCGACGTCGAACATCGTCACCGCCGCGGAGCTCGCGTGCGGCCTGCTCATCGCCACGGCGCGCAACATCCCGCAGGCCAACACCGCCCTGAAGAACGGCGAGTGGAAGCGCAGCAAGTACACCGGCGTCGAGCTCAGCGAGAAGGTCCTCGGCGTCGTCGGCCTCGGCCGCATCGGCGTGCTGGTCGCCCAGCGCATGTCCGCCTTCGGCATGAAGATCGTCGCGTACGACCCGTACGTGCAGCCGGCCCGCGCCGCGCAGATGGGCGTCAAGCTGCTGTCGCTGGACGAGCTGCTGGAGGTCTCCGACTTCATCACCGTCCACCTGCCGAAGACCCCCGAGACGCTCGGCCTGATCGGCGACGAGGCGCTGCACAAGGTCAAGCCGGCCGTCCGCATCGTCAACGCCGCCCGCGGCGGGATCGTCGACGAGGAGGCGCTGTTCGCGGCGCTCAAGGAGGGGCGGGTCGCGGGCGCCGGCCTCGACGTGTACGCGAAGGAGCCGTGCACCGACTCCCCGCTGTTCGAGCTCGACCAGGTGGTGTGCACCCCGCACCTCGGTGCGTCGACGGACGAGGCACAGGAGAAGGCCGGTATCGCCGTCGCCCGCTCCGTACGGCTCGCGCTCGCCGGTGAGCTGGTCCCCGACGCGGTCAACGTCCAGGGCGGCGTCATCGCCGAGGACGTCAAGCCGGGTCTGCCGCTCGCCGAGCGCCTCGGCCGGATCTTCACCGCGCTGGCGGGCGAGGTCGCGGTGCGTCTCGACGTCGAGGTGTACGGCGAGATCACCCAGCACGACGTCAAGGTGCTCGAACTGTCCGCGCTGAAGGGCGTGTTCGAGGACGTCGTCGACGAGACGGTGTCGTACGTCAACGCCCCCCTGTTCGCGCAGGAGCGCGGCGTCGAGGTGCGCCTGACCACCAGCTCCGAGTCCCCGGACCACCGCAACGTCGTCACCGTGCGCGGCACGCTCTCGGGCGGCGAGGAAGTCGCGGTCTCCGGCACCCTGGCCGGTCCCAAGCACCTGCAGAAGATCGTCGCCGTCGGTGACTACGACGTGGACCTCGCGCTCGCCGACCACATGGTCGTGCTGCGCTACGAGGACCGTCCCGGTGTCGTCGGCACCGTCGGCCGGATCCTCGGCGAGGCCGGGCTGAACATCGCGGGCATGCAGGTCGCCCGTGCGGCGGAGGGCGGCGAGGCCCTCGCGGTCCTCACCGTCGACGACACGGTCCCGCCGCAGGTGCTGACGGAGGTCGCCGCGGAGATCGGCGCGACGTCGGCCCGCTCCGTGAACCTCACCTGACGGTTCCCCGCTCCGCTTCCCGGCCCCCGGGCGCTCGTTCCCACGAGTGCCCGGGGGCCGGGCGCGTGAGCGGACCCCCAACCGTCAGAGCCGGGCGGCCTTCAGGGCCATGTGGAGCAGCAGGCGGTCCTCGCCGTCGTCCAGGTCCAGGCCGGTGAGCTGCTCCACCCGGGACAGGCGGTAGTAGAGCGTCTGGCGGTGGATGCCCAGGGCGGCGGCGGTGCGGCCCGCCTGCCCGGCGCAGTCCAGGAACGTCTCCGCGGTCCGGGCGAGCTCCCGGTGCGCCGGGGCGAGCAGGGCGCGGGCGGCCGGGTCACCGGGCGCGGTGGGCGGGAGCGCGGTCAGCAGCCGGTACGGGCCGATCGCCGACCAGCGCGCGACCGGCCCGAGCCGGGGCTGGGCCGCCGCGGCACGGGCCGCGGAGGACGCCTCGCGCCACGCCTCGCCCACGTCGGCCAGTCCCCGGCGCGGCTCCGCGATCCCGGCGACCACGTCCGGCCGGTCGCCCCCCGCCCGCGCGGCCCACGCCGCGGTGGGAGGCACGGCCGCGCGTCCGCCGCGTACGGCACCCGGCTGCGCCTGCGCCCCGGCCGTGCCCGCCGCTCCCGGGGCAGCGGGGGCCTGGCCGCCGGTGGCCGCCGCGCGCAGCCGGTCCGCCGCCGTGAGGGCGGGCGCGGGCACGTCGGCCGAGCGCAGGCGGATCAGGGCGGCCAGGGCATGGGCCCCGGCCGCCTCGCCCCCGGCAGCGCCGGTGCCCTCGGCCGTCCCCGAAGCCCCGGAACTCCCGGCGATCCCGGAGGCGGTCCCGCCCGCCCCCGCGGACCCCGTCCCGGCTCGGGCACCCGAGCCCGATCCGCCACCGCGGGAACCCGCGCCCGGGCCCTGCGCGGCTCCGGAACCCGCCCCCGGGCGGGAGGCGCGTGCCGCGTCCGGCGCGGTGGCGCCCGTCGGCAGCGGACCTGGCCACGGGAGCGTGCACAGGGCCGCGGCGCCCGGAGCGGTGCGCGGCGAGGGAGCCTCGCCCCCCGGCCACGGCACCACGCACACCAGGGCGTGCAGGCCGTCCGCGTCGGGGCCGAGCGCCGAGCGCAGGGCGGTCAGCGCCATGTCGTACTGCCAGCCCCGCTCGGCCGTGAGCGCGGCGCGCAGCTCGCGCGAGAGGTCCGCGCCCGCCCGCTCCTCGTCGGCGAGCAGCGCCCCGATCCGTTCCGCCACCTGCATCGCCGCCGTCAGCCGGTCGGGCGAGGGCCCGGGGTCGGCGTCGAGCAGCCACACGTACCCGAGGACGACGCCCCGGTGGCGGACCGGCAGGCAGATGCGGTCCCGGAAGACGCCCGCGTCGGGCGCGGCGGGGATGCGGACCGGGCCGGTCGCCCGGGTGATGCCGAAGCCCTCGAACCAGGCCCGTACCGCGGGCGTGGACTTCCTGGTGAGGATCGAGCGGGTCCGCACCGGGTCCATGGCGGTGTCGTCGTCGCTGTCGTGCGCGCCGAAGGCGATCAGCCCGAAGTCGCGGTTCTCCAGCGTCGCGGGGGCGCCCAGCAGCGCCGAGATCTCGTCGACCAGGTCCTGGTAATCGCCGTAAGCGCCCTTCACCCGGACAGTCTGCCACTCGATCAGACATCTGTATGAGATCCGGGGCACGGATGCGTGACAGGTGTCGATGGCCGGGCATCGGAGCGATCCTTAGGTTTCACGGTGGTTCTCCGTGCCGACACGTACGCGTTCCCCGCGTCCGTTTCCGGCCCCCTTCAACCCCTGTTCCGTGGAGGTGCCCCGTGCTGGGTCCCGTGATCCTCGCCGCGTCGCGCAGTGACCGCATGCGCCGCTTCGTCTCTGCCGCGCCGGGCACCAAGCAGGTCGTCGCGCGGTTCATCGCCGGCGAGACGGTCGAGCAGGTCGTCCCGATCGTCCGCGAGGCGGCGGCCAAGGGCCTGGAGGTCACCCTGGACGTGGTCGGGGAGGACATCACCACGCGCGAACAGGCGTTCGCCGCACGTGACGCCTACCTGGAGCTCATCGAGCACCTGAAGGGCCTGGAGCTGGGCACCCGGGCCGAGATGTCGGTCAAGCTGTCGATGTTCGGCCAGGCGCTGGACGGGGGACACGAGCTGGCGCTCGCCAACGTCCGGCCGGTCGTCGAGGCCGCGGCCGCCATCGGCACCACCGTCACCCTGGACGCGGAGGACCACACCACCCTGGACTCGATGTTCGCCATCCACGAGGAGCTGCGGAAGGACTTCCCCCAGACGGGCTGCGTCATCCAGGCGTACCTCTTCCGCACCGAGGAGGACGCCCGGCGCCTCGCCGCGAACGGCAGCCGCGTCCGGATCGTCAAGGGCGCCTACAAGGAGCCCGCCTCCGTCGCGTACCAGGACAAGGCGGAGATCGACAAGGCGTACGTCCGGATCCTGAAGATCCTGATGGAGGGCGACGGCTACCCCATGATCGGGTCCCACGACCCGCGGCTCATCGCCGTCACCCAGGAGCTCGCGCGCCGCGCCGGGCGCAAACTGGACGAGTACGAGTTCCAGATGCTGTACGGGATCCGCAGCGACGAGCACGTACGGCTCGCCGCCGAGGGTCACCGCATGCGCGTCTACACCGCGTACGGAACCGACTGGTACGGGTACTTCATGCGCCGCCTCGCGGAGAAGCCGGCCAACCTGCTGTTCTTCGTCCGCTCGATGATCACCAAGAACTGAAGGAGTTACGGAACTCATGGACGCTGTGACCCAGGTCCCCGCTCCGGTCAACGAGCCGGTCCACACCTACGCCCCCGGTTCGGCCGAGCGCATCCGTCTGGAGGCCAAGCTCAAGGAGCTGGCCGAGAACCCCATCGACCTGCCGATGACCATCGGCGGGGTCAAGCGCATGGGCGGCGGTGAGCGCGTGGACGTCGTCCAGCCGCACCACCACGCCAAGGTCCTCGGCACCTTCGCGGGCGCCACGCAGGCCGACGCCCAGGACGCCATCGACGCCGCCCTCGCCGCCGCCCCGGCCTGGCGCGCGATGTCCTTCGACGACCGCGCGGCGATCATCCTGCGCGCCGCCGAGCTGCTCGCCGGCCCGTGGCGCGAGACCATGGCCGCCTCGACCATGCTCGGCCAGTCGAAGACGGTCCAGCAGGCCGAGATCGACACCCCGTGCGAGCTCGTCGACTTCTGGCGCTTCAACGTCAAGTACGCCCGTGACCTGCTCGCCGAGCAGCCGCCGGCCAACGCGCCGGGCGTGTGGAACCGCCTCGACCACCGCCCGCTGGAGGGCTTCGTCTACGCGATCACGCCCTTCAACTTCACCGCCATCGCCGGCAACCTGCCCACCGCCCCGGCCCTCATGGGCAACGTGGTGGTCTGGAAGCCGTCCCCGACGCAGACCCACGCCGCCGTGCTGCTCATGCAGCTGCTGGAGGAGGCCGGCCTGCCCAAGGGCGTCATCAACCTGGTGACGGGCGACGGCATCGCCGTCTCCGAGGTGGCCCTGCACCACCCGATGCTCGCCGGCATCCACTTCACCGGGTCGACCAAGACCTTCCAGCACCTGTGGAAGACGGTCGGCAACAACATCGAGAAGTACCGCTCCTACCCGCGCATCGTCGGCGAGACGGGCGGCAAGGACTTCGTCGTCGCGCACCCGAGCGCCGACCGCGCCGTCCTGAAGACCGCGCTGACCCGCGGCGCCTTCGAGTACCAGGGCCAGAAGTGCTCGGCGACCTCGCGCGCCTACATCCCGGCCTCGATCTGGAACTCCGGCTTCAAGGAGGAGTTCGCGGCCGAGGTCGACGGCATCCGGATGGGTGACGTCACCGACCTGACGAACTTCATCGGCGCCGTCATCGACGAGCGGGCCTTCGCCAAGAACAAGGCCGCGATCGACCGGGCCAAGGAGGACCCGGCCTGCACGATCGTCGCCGGCGGCACCTACGACGACTCGGTCGGCTGGTTCGTCCGCCCGACGGTCGTCGAGTGCACCGACCCGGCCAACGAGGTCTTCACGACCGAGTACTTCGGCCCGTTCCTCGCGGTGTACGTGTACGAGGACGACCAGTACGACGCGATGCTGGAGCAGATGGAGTCGGTGTCGGCATACGCGCTGACCGGTTCGGTCATCGCGAACGACCGCGCGGCGGCCGCGTACACGATGGAGAAGCTGCGGTACGCCGCGGGCAACTTCTACATCAACGACAAGTCGACCGGCGCCGTCGTCGGCCAGCAGCCCTTCGGCGGCGGCCGCGCCTCCGGTACCAACGACAAGGCCGGCGCCCCGCAGAACCTGATGCGCTGGACGCTGACCCGCGCCATCAAGGAGACGCTGGTCCCGCCGACCGACTACACGTACCCGCACATGGGCTGACCCTTCCGGCCCACCCCGTACGCCGCCCCCTTCCGGCCCCACACCGGAAGGGGGCGGTTTTCGTGAGCAAGATGTGAAAGACGGTCAGTTTCGGGGAGCCCCAGCCGGTAACACGCACTTCCATGGCTGACACGAAGACGAACCAGAAGCAGACGCGCACGACCGCCGCCGCCAAGAAGACCACGCAGGCGGCCCAGGACGCCGCAGGGTCCGCGCGCGGTCTCGGAGGCGTGACCGCCGACAAGGCGCTGGCCACGGCGCGGACCGTCCAGCGCACCGCCGTTTCGGCGGCCGAGCGCGCCGCCGGCACCGCGGGTGTGGTGTGGACGGTGGTCAAGGCCCGCAAGGCCGTGGTGGCGGGGGCCGGAGCGGGCGTCGCCACCGCCGTGGCCGGCTCCTACGCGCTCGGCCGCCGGGTGGGCCTGCGGCAGCGCGGACCGCTCTCCCGCCTCACCGGCGGCCGGCTCTGAGGCCGTACGCCGGCAGGCGCGAGGCACCCGTGAGCGCGGGGCCGCCCGGACCTGACCCGGGCGGTCCCGCGAGCGGGTGACGCCTCAGAACTCCACGAGCACCTGGTCCAGCGACTTGCGCACCAGGTCCGGCACCTGGCAGTCGTCCGCCGGGTAGCCGACCGGGATCACGGCGAACGCCTTCTCGTTCTCCGGGCGGTCCAGCACCTCCGACAGGAAGCGCATCGGGCTGGGCGTGTGGATCAGCGCGGCCAGGCCCGACAGGTGCAGCGCCGACAGCAGCATGCCGACGGCGATCCCGACCGACTCGTCGACGTAGTAGTGCTTGTGCCTGGTGCCGTCCTCGCCCAGCCAGTAGCGCTGCTGGAAGACGACGATCAGGGCCGGGGCGTCCGTCAGGTGGCTCTTCACCGCGTCGGTGCCCAGCGGGCGCAGCGCCGCCAGCCATTCCTCGCCCAGCCGCCCGTCGTACGAGATCCGCTCCTCGCGCTCGGCGGCCTCGCGGATGCGCCGGCGGACCGCGGCATCTTTGACCAGGACGAACGTCCACGGCTGCTGATGGGCGCCGGACGGGGCGGTCGACGCGCACGCGACGGCGTCCCGCACGACCTGGTCCGGCACGGGATCGGGGGCGAACTGCCGTACCGTACGCCGCTGCTCCATGCGTGCGCGCAACTGTGCCGCACGGGCGAGCGACTCGGTCGCCGGCATGCGCTCCGGGCGGTACGGGACGGGCCGGTAGGGAGCGCCATGGGTGGGCGTCCACGGTCGTTCGGTCGTGGGTGACATGCGGCCGAGTCTGCTGCGGGGGCGGCGCCGCGGGAAGGGCCCGGCACGGGTACCGGCGGTGACCTGGCCGGATCCGCACCACGCCCCGCGCCCGCACAGGAGCGCGCCGGGCCCGGCCTGCCACAGTGGGCCGTATGACCGACTCACTGCACACCTCCCACACCTACGAGCTCGCCCCCGACACGCTCGGCGCCATACGCACGATGCTGGACGCCGCCTTCCACGGGGACTTCGGCGACGAGGACTGGGACCACGGGCTCGGCGGCATCCACGCGTACGTCCGGGACGAGCGCGGTATCGCCGCGCACGGCAGCGTGATCATGCGCAGGGTGGTGCACGCGGGGCGGGCGTACCGCGTCGGCTACGTGGAGGCGGTCGCCGTACGCGCCGACCGGCGCCGGCGCGGCCTGGGCGGCCGGGTGATGGCGGCGCTGGAGGAAGTCATCGACGGGGCGTACGCGTTCGGCGCGCTGTCCGCGTCCGACGACGGGGCCGAGCTGTACCGGGCGCGCGGCTGGCAGCTGTGGAACGGACCGCTCCAGGCCTTCGGGCCGGGGGGCGTGGTGCCCCTGCCGGACGAGGAGGACTCGACCTACCTGCGCCCCTCGCGCGGCCGGACGCTCCCGGCGGCGGATCAGGGGGCGCTCCTCTTCGACTGGCGCGACGGCGACCTGCTGTAGCGGGCGGCCGGCGCTGCTCTCGCTGTGCCGTGACCATTCGTACGCCCCGGGCCGAAGCTCCGTCTCAGATAGTAGGAAGTCAAAGTAATTGTGGAGACAGACGCTCCGCTCGCGCGTAGCGTTGTAGGAGCCGAACGTCTCGCTCCATCCAGCGAACGGCGGTCTGAGCGCCCGTGCCTCCGGCAGGTCACCCCTGCGGCCGTGCTCCCCGCCCCTTCCGGCGCCTGTCGATCATTTTTCTGATCCCAAGGAGTCGATCCCCATGGCCGCTGAGACCGCCCGCCGCCGCGTCCGCCGCACCTCCCCCCATCCCACCGACGCCGAGCGCCGCAACGCCGCCGCCGCACTCCAGCGCGCCCTCGACCGCAGGGACAACGGCGGCGAGACCGGCCACTGAGACGTACCGCCGGCCGTCGGCACGGCGCGCCGAGGTGTCGCCGGGGACACTCCGAGGTCCACATGATGGACGGATGTGTGTCAGGCACTGGGACGAAGAGTAGGGTGCGGACATGTCTCGCAGCATCGATCTCGCAGTGATCCCCGGTGACGGCATCGGCCAGGAAGTCGTGGCCCAGGGCCTCAAGGTCCTCCGCTCGGTCCTCTCGCAGGATGTGAAGCTGGAGACCAAGGAGTACGACCTCGGCGCGCAGCGCTGGCACCGGACCGGGGAGACCCTCCCCGACGCGGAGCTGGAGTCCCTCAAGAACCACGACGCCATCCTGCTCGGCGCGATCGGCGACCCGTCCGTGCCGTCCGGCGTGCTGGAGCGCGGGCTGCTGCTGAAGCTGCGGTTCGCCTTCGACCACTACGTCAACCTGCGCCCCTCGAAGCTCTTCCCCAACACCGCGACCCCGCTGGCCGGCCGCCCGGACATCGACTTCGTCGTCGTCCGCGAGGGCACCGAGGGCCCGTACACCGGCAACGGCGGCTCGCTGCGCACCGGCACCCCGGCCGAGGTCGCCACCGAGGTCAGCCTCAACACGGCGTACGGCGTGGAGCGCGTCGTCCGTGACGCGTACGAGCGGGCCAACGCCCGTCCGCGCAAGAAGCTGACGCTCGTCCACAAGAACAACGTGCTCGTCTACGCCGGGCACATGTGGAAGAACATCTTCGACAAGGTGGGCGCCGAGTACCCGGACGTCACCACCGACTACCTGCACGTCGACGCCGCGACGATCTTCTTCGTCACCCAGCCGGAGCGCTTCGACGTCATCGTCACCGACAACCTCTTCGGCGACATCCTCACCGACCTCGCCGCTGCCGTGACCGGCGGCATCGGCCTGGCCGCATCCGGCAACATCAACCCGACGGGCGCGTTCCCGTCGATGTTCGAGCCCGTGCACGGCTCCGCGCCCGACATCGCGGGCCAGGGCAAGGCCGACCCCACCGCGACGATCCTCTCCGTGGCGCTGCTCCTGCGTCACCTCGGGTACGAGGCCGAGGCCGTCCGCATCGAGGACGCCGTCGCCGCGGACCTCGCCGCCCGGGACGGCTCCACGCCGCGGACGACCGACGAGATCGGCGACGCGCTCGCGGTACGCGTAGCGAGCTGACCCGCCGACTGGGAGAACCCAGACACAGCCGCCGGGTCGCACCTGCACCCGGCGGCTTCTCCTGTGCGGCCCCGGGTGTCACCATCAACCCTGGACCGCACTCAGCCGTACCTCTTCGCGTTCCTTCATGCCGTTTCTTTCACCCGGCCCCCCGGGCGATAATCGAACGCGGGGCCGCGGCATGCGGGAAAGCTCGGACGTCCTAGTAGCGGCGTGAGCGCGGTCCGTCACAACCAACCGGTGAAGGACACAGCACTCATGACGACGCCCACGATCGAGCTCAAGCCCTCCTCGAACCCGCTGTCCGACGCGGAGCGCCAGGCGATCCTGGCGAACCCCGGTTTCGGCCGCCACTTCACCGACCACATGGTGACCATCAAGTGGACCGAGGGCCGCGGCTGGCACGACGCCGAGCTCACGCCGTACGCGCCGCTGTCGATCGACCCGGCGAACATGACCCTGCACTACGCGCAGGAGATCTTCGAGGGACTGAAGGCGTACCGGCGTCCCGACGGCTCGGTCTCGATGTTCCGGCCGGAGGCCAACGCCGAGCGGTTCCAGCGCTCCGCGCGGCGTCTGGCGATGCCGGAGCTGCCGGTGGAGACGTTCGTCGCCGCGTGCGACGCCCTGGTCCGGCAGGACGAGGCGTGGGTGCCGCCGCACGGAGGTGAGGAGTCGCTCTACCTGCGGCCCTTCATGATCGCCAATGAGGTGGGCCTCGGCGTCCGCCCGGCCAACGAGTACCTCTTCATCGTCATCGCCTCGCCCGCCGGCGCGTACTTCCCCGGCGGCGTCAAGCCCGTCTCGGTCTGGCTGTCGGAGAACTACGTCCGCGCCGTCCCCGGCGGCATGGGCTTCGCCAAGACCGGCGGCAACTACGCGGCCTCGCTGCTCGCGCAGGCCGAGGCGGCGGAGAAGGGCTGCGACCAGGTGGTCTGGCTCGACGCGCTGGAGCACCGCTGGGTCGAGGAGATGGGCGGCATGAACCTGTACTTCGTGTACGGGGACAGGATCGTCACGCCCGAGCTGACCGGCTCCCTCCTCGCCGGCATCACCCGTGACTCGCTCCTCCGCCTCGCCGGGGACCTCGGGTACGCGTCGGAGGAGGGCCGCATCTCCACCGAGCAGTGGAAGCGCGACACCGAGAACGGCACCCTGACCGAGGTCTTCGCCTGCGGCACGGCCGCGGTCATCACCCCGGTCGGCACGGTGAAGTCGACGGCCGGCGAGTGGACCCAGGGCGACGGCACGCCCGGTGAGGTCACCCTGAAGCTGCGCAAGGCGCTGCTGGACATCCAGACCGGCGCCGCCGAGGACGTCCACGGCTGGACCCACCAGGTCGGCTGACCTCCCGTCCGTACGTGACGCGGAACGCCCGTGCCCCCCGCTCGAAGGGCACGGGCGTTCCGCTTGCCGCGGGTCAGGACGCGGCGGTCCGGGGCTCCGGCGCCGGGGCCGGGGAGAGGGCCGTCAGGGCCGCGTACACCAGGCCGCCGGCCAGGCCCGACAGGATGAAGCTGCAGTCCACGCCGCCGGTCAGCGCCAGGAGCGGGCCCTCGTACAGCGGCGTCGCCACGGACCCGAGACCCACCGCCGCGCCCAGCGCCCAGGAGGCCGCGGCGCGGGGCTCCCAGCCGGCGCGGAACCAGTACGCGCCGCCCCTCGCGCGGCGGTTGAGGACCTGGAGCGCCTCCGGGTCGTACACACCGCCGCAGCGGAGGTGGCCCATCAGCGTGATGACGGCCCACGGGGTGCCGATCGCGGTCAGCAGCAGCACGAACGACGTCATCGCCGACTGCGCGTCCCACGCGAAGTGCCCCAGGAACACGAACACCGTCGCGACGGCCGCCACCACCAGCGTGGCCGTGGTCCGCGTGGCGCGCGGCACGATGGCGTCCAGGTCGAGGCCCATCGAGTAGAGCATCAGCCCCGCGTTGCCGACCGACCCGGCGCTCGCGGCCAGGAGCAGCGGCAGCAGGTACCACGGGGCCGCGGCCGCCACCAGCGGTCCCGCGTAGTCCGCCCCGGCCCGCGCGGCCAGCGCGGTGAAGGTCCCGAACAGCTGCGGGATCAGCAGACCGGCGAGCAGGCCCGCGCAGGTCGCCCGCCACACGGCGCGCGGGCTGTGCCGCCGGGGCGAGACGTACCGCGTGTAGTCGCCGAGCAGCGTGATGAAGGCGATGGGCCCGCTCAGGCCCGCGGCCACGGCGGACAGCAGCCAGGTGGGCCAGAAGGAGCCCAGCAGGTACGGCGTGTCCGGCGGCGGCGCGGCGGTGAAGTCGCCCGCGTAGGCGACGATGCCGAGGGCGAGCAGCAGCGTCATGCCGATCGCCAGCGCCATGCTGAGCCGCAGCAGCAACCGGTAGCCGTACACGGCGGCGACCACCGTGCAGCCGGCGAGGAGCACGTACACGAGCGTGTGCGCCCCGGCTCCGGTCGGCACGTCGAAGAGGCGGGAGAGCGTGCCGAGCACCACATCGCCGCCGATCCACAGCGTCAGCGCGGTGTACCCGAGCGACAGCAGCAGTCCGACGACCGAGCCGACGAGCCGCCCGCGCACGCCGAAGAAGGCGCCGCTGGAGGTCGACAGGTTGGTCGCGGTGCGCAGCGAGACCAGGGCGAGCGGGGCGGTGACGGCCACGCCGGCGATCGTGCCGGCCACGATCGAGCTCACCGCGGGCCCCAGGCCGAGCCCGAAGGAGACCGGCAGCCAGCCGAAGACGATCACTCCCAGGCACAGGTTCGACCCCACCAGGATCGATATCAGGTCACGCGGGCCGCTGGTGCGTTCCGCTTCGGGGATGGTGTCGACTCCCCGCTGTTCGATCGGCATGCGCTGCTCCCTGCTGGCCGGGCGCCGGCTTCTGCATCGGTTTGAGTGTCGCTCTAATTGGAGCGACGCTCAATGTGACCCGGCCCTGTGCTGCCCGTCAAGGTTTCCCCCGAAGAAAAGCTGTGGTTAGAGTGGTGCTCAAACAGGAAGGTGTGGTGACGTGCGACTGACCCCCACGGAACGCGACCGGCTGCTGATCTTCAGCGCCGCCGAGCTCGCCCGGGCCCGCCGGGCCCGGGGCCTCAAGCTCAATGTCCCGGAGGCGACCGCCCTCATCGCGGACACCGTCTGCGAGGCCGCCCGCGACGGCCGCCGCCTGGCCGAGGCGATCGAGGCGGCCCGCTCGGTGCTCGGGCCCGACGACGTACTGCCGGGCGTCGCGGACATCGTGACCGAGGTCCACGTGGAGGCCGTCTTCGACGACGGCTCCCGGCTCGCCGTGGTCGGCGACCCCATCGGAGGAGGCGGCCGGGAGAGCGACGCCCCCGGCGCGCTGCTGCCGGGTCCGGAGCACTCCGACCCCGCGCCCGTGGTGCGGCTGAGCGTCACCAACACCGCGAGCGTGCCGGTCTCCGTCACCTCGCATTTCCACTTCTTCGAGGCCAACCCGCGCCTCGACTTCGACCGCCCCCGGGCCTACGGCATGCGGCTCGCCGTCCCCGCCGGATCGTCCGTGCGCTTCGGACCGGGCGAGAGCGACGAGGTCGGGCTGGTGCCGATCGGCGGCGACCGGATCGCGATCGGCTTCGCCGGACTGGTCGACGGGCCGCTGGACGCGCCCGGCGCCCGCGAGGAGGCACTGCGCCGCGCCGCCGCCTGCGGCTACCTCGGCGTACCGCGAACGACCGGACAGGAGGCCGGGCGATGAGCCGCCCCGGAGGCCACCCCGCCGAAGCGCGCCGCCTCACCCCGTACGAGTACGCCGCCACCCACGGCCCCCGGGCCGGCGACCGGGTGCGCCTCGGCGACTCCGGCCTCACGGTCCGGGTCGAGTCGGACGCGCAGCGGTACGGCGAGGAGTTCCTCGCCGGCTTCGGCAAGACGGCCCGCGACGGACTGCACCTCAAGGCCGCCGCCGTCCGCGAGACCTGTGACGTCGTGATCAGCAACGTCCTGGTGATCGACGCCGTGCAGGGCATCCGCAAGGTGTCCATCGGCATCCGCGAGGGCCGCATCCACGCCATCGGCCGGGCGGGCAACCCCGACACCCTCGACGGCGTGGACGTCGTCGTCGGCACGGGCACGTCGATCGTCTCCGGCGAGGGCCTCATCGCCACCGCGGGCGCCGTCGACACCCACGTCCACCTGCTGTCACCGCGCATCATGGAGGCCTCGCTCGCCTCCGGCGTCACCACGGTCATCGGCCAGGAGTTCGGCCCCGTGTGGGGCGTCGGCGTCAACTCGCCCTGGGCGCTGCGCCACGCCTTCAACGCCTTCGACGCCTGGCCGGTCAACATCGGCTTCCTCGGCCGCGGTTCGTCCTCGGACGCCGCGCCGCTGGTCGAGGCACTCGCCGAGGGCGGCGCCTGCGGCTTCAAGGTCCACGAGGACATGGGCGCCCACACCCGGGCCCTGGACACCGCGCTGCGCGTCGCCGAGGAGCACGACGTCCAGGTCGCCCTGCACAGCGACGGCCTGAACGAGTGCCTGTCGGTCGAGGACACCCTGAAGGTGCTGGAGGGCAGGACCATCCACGCCTTCCACATCGAGGGCTGCGGCGGCGGGCACGTCCCCAACGTCCTGAAGATGGCGGGCGTCCCCAACGTCATCGGCTCGTCGACCAACCCCACCCTGCCCTTCGGGCGGGACGCGGTCGCCGAGCACTACGGGATGATCGTCTCCGTCCACGACCTGAAGACCGACCTGCCCGGTGACGCGGCCATGGCCCGCGACCGGATCAGGGCCGGGACGATGGGCGCGGAGGACGTCCTGCACGACCTCGGCGCGATCGGCATCACCTCGTCGGACGCGCAGGGGATGGGAAGGGCCGGCGAGACCGTACGCCGGACCTTCGCCATGGCCGGGAAGATGAAGGCCGAGCTCGGCCCCCTGGAGGGCGACGGGGACGGCGACGACAACGCGCGGGTGCTGCGCTACATGGCCAAGCTCACCATCAACCCGGCGATCGCCCACGGCCTCGCGCACGAGGTCGGCTCGATCGAGACCGGCAAGCTCGCCGACATCGTGCTGTGGCGGCCCGAGTTCTTCGGCGCCAAACCGCAGCTCGTCCTGAAGTCGGGCTTTCCCGCGTACGGGGTCGTGGGCGATCCGAACGCCGCCACCGACACCTGCGAACCGCTCGTCCTCGGACCGCAGTTCGGTGCCCACGGCGCCACCGCGGCCGACCTCTCGGTGGCGTTCGTCTCCGGCGCGGCGGCGCAGCTCGGCGCCGACCGGATGCCCACGCGCCGCCGCCGGGTCGCGGTGCGCGGCACGCGCGGCATCGGCCCCGGGAACCTGCTGCTCAACTCCCGCATCGGCGACGTCGCCGTCGACGGCCGCACCGGCCTGGTCACCCTCGACGGCGAGCCGGTCCGCTCGGACCCCGCCGACTCCGTCTCCCTCAACCGCCTCTACTTCCTGTGAAGGACCACGCGATGTTCCGCATGCCCGCCGAATGGGCCCCGCACGAGCGCACCTGGATGGCCTGGCCCGGCCCGAACCCGACCTTCACGAACGACGAGGAGCTCGCCGAGGCCCGCCGCGCCTGGGCGTCGGTCGCCCGCGCCGTCCGCCGCTTCGAGCCCGTCACGATGGTCGTCGGACCGGGCCAGTCGGCCGGCGCCCGGGAGCTGCTCGGCCCGGACGTCGACCTCGTCGAGCGGGACCTGGACGACGCCTGGATGCGCGACATCGGCCCGACCTTCGTGACCGACGGCGAGCAGCTCGCCGCCGTGGACTGGGTGTTCAACGGCTGGGGCGCCGCGGACTGGGCGCGCTGGGAGCACGACTCCAAGATCGCCCGCCATGTCGCGGACCTCGCCGGCGTGCCCGTGCACAGCAGCCCCCTGGTCAACGAGGGCGGCGCCATCCACGTCGACGGCGAGGGCACGGTCCTGCTCACCGACACGGTGCAGCTCGGCCCCGAGCGCAACCCGGAGTGGACCCGCGAGCAGGTCGAGGCGGAGATCCACGCCAGGCTCGGCACCACCAGGGCGATCTGGCTCCCGCGCGGCCTGACCGGCGACTACGGCATGTACGGCACCCGCGGCCACGTCGACATCGTCGCCGCCTTCGCCCGTCCCGGCGTCGTCGTCGCCCACACCCAGCCCGACCCGTCCCACCCGGACCACGAGCTCTGCAAGGCCAACGTCGACCTGCTGCGCAAGCAGACGGACGCCAGGGGCCGCCGCCTGGAGGTCGTCGAGGTCCCCGCTCCGACCGTCGTGCAGGAGGACGGCGAGTGGGTGGACTACTCGTACATCAACCACTACCTCTGCAACGGCGGCGTGGTGCTGTGCGCCTTCGACGACCCGCGCGACGAGATCGCGGCCGGCATCTTCCGCCGCCTCTTCCCGGACCGCACGGTCACCCTGGTCGACGCCCGCACCATCTTCGCGGGCGGCGGCGGCATCCACTGCATCACGCAGCAGCAGCCGAAGGTCTGAAAACCGTTCGAGGGGCCGGCCGCGGCTGTGGCAGCCTGCGGCCATGCCCCTGATCGAGCACGGCGGCCGCGACTACGCGCTGCAGATCATGTACGCCTTACCCGACGACGCCTGGTACCTGGAGCTGTACGACGTACCCCGGCACCGGCTCCTCGCCCTCGCGATCGTCCCCGACGAGGACCCGCGGCGCGAGCCGACGGTCTGCTTCCACCCCGGCCCCGACCCGGACGTCGAGCACCACGAGGTGCCGTACGAGGTCATGCGCTGGTTCCTGGACCAGGTCGAGGCGGAGATCCGCACCAGCCGCGGCTGGATGCGGCTGCGACCCCGGCTCGTGGAGATCGTCCGGCAGCTGCGCGAGATCTACCAGGGCGGCCCCCGGGACGAGGAGTACCCGGCGCTGACGGTGATCCTGCGCGAGCTCGTCGCCGAGGAGGAACTCGCCCCGGTCCTGGAGGGCGCCTTCGGCGAGCTGCCCGACCCCGGCCTGCCGGAGGCGTCCCCCGCCGAGGTCGCCGCCCTGCGCGCGCGCCTGGCCGGGGACGGCTGGACGATCCCCGCCGACGACCTGGAAGGATCGGGTACAACGTACGAGTGAATGAACCCCGTCCGACCCCCGCCCCGGCGCCCGCCGCCCGGCGGCGGGGCCGCAATGCCGCGCCACCGCGCGAAGAGGTGCTCGCCGCCGCCATGGAGACCATCGCCGAGCGCGGGCTCGAAGGGCTCACCATGGCCGGGCTCGGGCGCGAGGTCGGGATGAGCAGCGGGCACCTGCTGTACTACTTCCGCACCAAGGACGAACTGCTGCTGCAGACCCTGGAGTGGAGCGAGGGCCGCCTCGGCGCCGAGCGCAGCGCGCTGCTGTCCCGGCAGGCCGTGCCGGTCCGCGAGCGGCTCGCCGCCTACGTCGACCTGTACGTGCCCGACGGGCCCCGCGACCCGCACTGGACGCTGTGGCTGGAGGTCTGGAACCGCTCGCAGAACGCCGACGCGGACGCCCGCTCCCGCCAGGCCGCCATCGAGGGCGCCTGGCACCGCGACCTGGTTGCGCTCCTCGCCGAAGGCGTCTCGCACGGCGAGCTGCGGCCCGTGGACCCCGACCGGTACGCGGCCCGGCTGCGGGCCCTGCTCGACGGGTTCAGCGTGCACGTCGCCGTCGGCATACCCGGGACGAGCCGCGCGCAGGTGCTGGACCACGTCCGCGAGTTCACCGAGCAGACGCTGCTGCCGTGAGCCGGCCGCCGCCCCCGTGGGGCCGGGGCGGCCGGCGGGCGCGGGCCGGTGGAGGCGTGGCGGCGGTGCGACCGCATCGTGAGATCCGTGTCCGTGCGTCTTCACATCTGTGGCAGACTGCCCGCGTGCTTGCTACCGCCATGATTATGGGCAGCAGCGCGCCGGTCCGCAGTGACCGCTGAACCCGCGGCAGAACACCCGCGAGCGGCGGACACCGTGCCCCAGACCCGCGCGCAGACCTCTCGCACCCGCGAGGGGTTTTTTCGTTTTCCGGCCCCACCCCGGCCGAAGGCGAGCGGCGCGCGACGATGGGGGCAGGTGGAGCGTTTCTCCCCCGAGCCCGGTACCGCCGGACCAGGGGAGACCCCCAGAAGCCGTTTCCCACAGGAGCCAACACCGTCATGACCACGGAGACCGACAGCCGTTCCGTCGACGACAGCTTCCATGTCTTCGACACCACGCTGCGCGACGGTGCCCAGCGCGAGGGCATCAACCTCACCGTCGCCGACAAGCTGACCATCGCCCGGCACCTGGACGACTTCGGCGTGGGCTTCATCGAGGGCGGCTGGCCCGGCGCCAACCCGCGCGACACCGAGTTCTTCGCCCGCGCCAAGAACGAGATCCGCTTCCGCAACGCCCAGCTCGTGGCCTTCGGCGCCACCCGCCGGGCCGGCGCCCGAGCCGCCGACGACCCGCAGGTCAAGGCGCTCCTCGACTCCGGCGCCCCGGTCGTCACGCTCGTCGCCAAGGCGCACGACCGGCACGTCGAGCTGGCCCTGCGCACCACCCTGGACGAGAACCTCGCGATGGTCGCCGACACCGTCTCGTACCTGCGCGAGCAGGGCCGGCGGGTCTTCGTCGACTGCGAGCACTTCTTCGACGGCTACCGGGAGAACCCCGCCTACGCCAAGGCCGTCGTCCGCGCGGCGCACGAGGCGGGCGCCGACGTCGTCGTGCTGTGCGACACCAACGGCGGCATGCTGCCCGCCCAGATCCAGGCCGTCGTCTCCACCGTGCTCGCCGACACCGGCGCCCGCCTCGGCATCCACGCCCAGGACGACACCGGCTGCGCGGTCGCCAACACCCTGGCCGCCGTCGACGCCGGTGCCACGCACGTCCAGTGCACCGCCAACGGCTACGGCGAGCGCGTCGGCAACGCGAACCTCTTCCCGGTCGTCGCCGCGCTGGAGCTCAAGTACGGTCGCAAGGTCCTGCCCGAGGGCGCGCTCGCCGACATGACCCGCATCTCGCACGCCATCGCCGAGGTGGTCAACCTGACCCCCTCCACGCACCAGCCGTACGTGGGCGTCTCCGCCTTCGCGCACAAGGCCGGGCTGCACGCCTCCGCGATCAAGGTCGACCCGGACCTGTACCAGCACATCGACCCCGAGCTGGTCGGCAACACCATGCGGATGCTCGTCTCCGACATGGCCGGCCGCGCCTCCGTCGAGCTCAAGGGCAGGGAGCTCGGCATCGACCTCGGCGGCGACCGCGAGCTGGTCGGCCGGGTCGTCGAGCGCGTCAAGGAGCGGGAGCTCAGGGGGTACACGTACGAGGCCGCCGACGCCTCCTTCGAGCTGCTGCTGCGCGCCGAGGTGGAGGGCCGGGCGCGGCGCTACTTCCGTACGGAGTCGTGGCGGGCGATCGTGGAGGACCGCCCCGACGGTACCCACGCCAACGAGGCGACGGTCAAGCTGTGGGCCAAGAGCGAGCGGATCGTCGCGACCGCGGAGGGCAACGGCCCGGTCAACGCCCTGGACCTGGCGATGCGCGCCGGTCTGGAGCGGATCTACCCGCAGCTCGCCAAGCTGGAGCTGGTGGACTACAAGGTCCGCATCCTGGAGGGCGTCCACGGCACCCAGTCGACCACCCGCGTCCTGATCACCACGACCGACGGCGCCGGCGAGTGGTCCACGGTCGGCATCGGCGAGAACGTCATCGCCGCCTCCTGGCAGGCGCTGGAGGACGCGTACACCTACGGTCTGCTGCGGGCGGGCGTCGAACCCACCGAGTGACCGGCGTCCGCCGCACCCGGCCGCGCCCGCTCAGGCGTGGTCGGGTTCCTCGATGGTGAAGATCTGGTCGAGGCCTACGACGCGCAGGATCCGCACGGTGTTGTCGGGTACGGCGGCGAGGGCGACGTCCGCGCCTGCCGCCACCGCGTGGTTGCGGGCTGCGAGAAAGGCGGTGATACCGCTGGAGTCGCAGAACCGCAGCCCGGCCAGGTCCAGCACGAGCCGCTCCCCGGCGTCGAGGGCGACGTCGTTCAGGGCTTCGCGGAACTGGGGCGTGGTGCGGAAGTCCAGGTCGCCGTCGATGCGCAGCACGGCTCCGGACGCCGTGGGCGCGTGGATGATCTTCAGCATGGTGTCGTCAGGGTGGGGTCGGGAGAAGGGCTGCCGACGACGGGAGCGCCGAGCGCGAGCACGGCGGTGTCGTCATCGAGACCCTCACCGAATCCGTCGAGCAGATCGGCGACGGCCTTGACCGTGGCTTCGGCGCCGCAGGGTGCCAGACCGGCGGCGAAGCCGAGAAGTGCCTCATCACCGTAGCGCCCGTCACCGGTCCGCGCCTCGGTGAGTCCGTCGGTGTAGAGGACCAGGGTGTCGCCCGGGCCCAGAACCGTACGGGCCACGGAGAAGGCGGGGTCGGGCAGTATGCCGATGAGCACGCCGCCCGGGGTCGGCAGGTAGGTGGCGCCGCCGTCGCCGCGCAGCACCAGCGCCGACGGGTGGC
This sequence comes from Streptomyces sp. NPDC051310, assembly GCF_044455245.1. Classification (NCBI taxonomy): domain Bacteria; kingdom Bacillati; phylum Actinomycetota; class Actinomycetes; order Kitasatosporales; family Streptomycetaceae; genus Streptomyces; species Streptomyces sp. NPDC051310. The sequence continues at coordinate 205,689 of NZ_JBITEO010000004.1, read as the reverse complement.
CGCCGCTGGCGAGGGTGACCTCGAAGCCGTCCGCGCCGTCCGGCCCCCGGTGGTCGAGCACCCCGAAGATGGCGGTGCAGTAGCGGGGGTCGCCCGCCCGGTACCGGTCGGCCAGCACGGTGTTGAGTGTCTGCAGCACCGCCCGCGGGTCGGGGTCGTTCATCGCGGCGGCCCGCAGGGTGTAGCGGGCCAGCGAGGTCACGGCGGCCGCCTCGGGGCCCTTGCCGCACACGTCGCCGAGGAAGAAGCCCCAGCGCCCGCCGCCCAGGGCGAACAGGTCGTAGAAGTCGCCGCCCAGGTGCTCCGGGGAGGCGGTGTGGTAGTGGGCGGCCGACTCCAGGCCCGGCACGGCGGGCAGGGCGGGCGGCAGCAGGCTGCGCTGGAGCGTGGCCAGCACGTCCTGGAGGCGCTGGCGGTCCTGTTCGGCCTGGCGGCGGGCCTCCTCGGCGACCTGGCGGCCCCGCAGGAGCTCCTCCTCGTACGACCGGCGGTCGCGCGCGTCGATGACGGTGGTGCGGATCAGCAGCGGCTGGCCCGCGTCGTCCCGCTTGACGGTGGAGGTCACCAGCACGGGCAGCCGGCCGCCGTCCGCGGTCCGCAGCTCCATGGCGATGCCGCGCACCTCCCCCTGGAGGTGCAGCAGCGGGGCGAAGTGCGTCTCGTGGTACAGCTTGCCGCCGACCGAGAGCAGGTCGGTGAACGACCGGCGCCCGACCAGGTCCGCGCGGTGGTGGCCGAGCCAGGTCAGCAGGGTGGTGTTGACCTTGGCGATGGTGCCGTCCATGAGGGTGGACAGGTACCCGCACGGCGCGTTCTCGTACAGGTCCTCGACACTGTCCTCCAGGAGCGTCGCGAACAGCACGTCCCGGTCCGCGGCCGTCCAGCCGCCGATCCGGTCCGGCTCCGCGGCGCGGGTCACTGCACGTCCTCGACGAATTCGATGATCGCGGCGGCGGTCGCCTGCGGGGCGCTCAGCTGCGGGCAGTGACCGGTGGCGTCCAGCGTCACCAGTCGGCTGCCCGGGATCGCGGCGTGGACGTACGCGCCGACCTCGCGCGGGGCGATGACGTCCTGGGCGCACTCCACGACCAGGGACGGCACGGTGACCTTCGCCAGGTCCCCGCGGCTGTCGGTCAGGAAGGTCGTGCGGGCGAAGACCCGGGCGATCTCCGGGTCGGTGCGGCAGAAGCTGTTGGTGAGTTCCTCACCGAGCTCGGGGCGGTCGGGGTTGCCCATGATGACCGGCGCCATCGTCGCCGACCAGCCGAGGTAGTTGGCCTCCAGGGACTGGAGCAGCTCGTCGATGTCCTCGCGGCTGAAGCCGCCGCGGTAGCCCTCGTCGTCGATGTAGCACGGCGAGGGGGTCAGCAGCACGAGCTTGCCGAACCGCTCCGGCTGCCGGGCGAAGGCCACGACGCCGATCATGGCGCTCACCGAGTGGCCGACGAACACGGCGTCCCGCAGGTCGAGCTCCTCGCACACGTCCAGGACGTCCTGCGCGTATCCGTCGAGCGAGCCGTACCGCTCGGCGCTCCAGGCGGACAGGTCGGACTTGCCGGAGCCGACGTAGTCGAACAGGACGACACGGAAACGTTCCGCCAGAGCGGGCGCCACGAGCCGCCACAAGTTCTGGTCGCAGCCGAAGCCGTGCGCCAGCACGACCACCGGTCCGTCCTCGGGGCCGATCACCGACACGTTGTTCCTGCTGCGGATGTCCATGGTGGGCAATCCTGCCACTTGTGCCGCCGGCACCTCGAAGTCGGCGACAGGGGTTCTTCTCACACTCGTATGTCTTGTTTATGCGCATTCGGGTAGCGTCGATGATATGAGGACCAGGCCGTTCCCCTTCTTGTCGGCCCTGGCCGGGCTGGCACTGATCCTGCTCATGGCGTTCGCCCCCTCAGCAGGGGCCGCCACGGGCCTCGACGACGCCGCGGCGGCCCTGAAGAAGGGGCCGGTGTACGTCCACCCCGCCGCTGCCGACCAGCTCCCGCCCGCCGAGGCGGACGCGCTGGCGGAGCGGATCAAGAATGCCGACAAACCGATCTTCGTAGCGGTACTGCCCGCCACGAACGAGTTCCCGCCGGACGGACTGCTACGCAACCTGCGCTCCGAGACCGGCATCACAGGCGTGTACGCGATCCGGCTGGGCGACCGGTTCACCGCCGGCGCCGACCGGACCGTCCTGTCCAACCAGGCGGTCCAGAACATCCTCAGCTCCGTCCGCCAGCCCGGCGTCGACGCCGACACACAGCTCAACGACTTCGTCGGGCAGGCCCTGCCGAGCACCCGCGGCTCCGCACCCGGCTCCTGGACCGGAGTGCCGGGTGACGACGTCCCGGTCGGCGGGCTGATCACGCTCGGCGCCGTCGCGGCCGCCGGCACCGCCACGGTGGTCGCCGTCCGCCGGCGCAGGAAGCAGCGGCTGGAGGCCGAGGAGCGCGAGGCGCTCGACCGGCTCCGGGTCGTCGTGGACGAGGACATCACCGCGTACGGCGAGGAACTGGACCGGCTGGACTTCCATCCGGCCGAACCGGGCGCCGACGACGCGATGCGCGCCGACTACGAGCGCTCTCTGGACTCGTACGAGAAGGCCAAGACCCTGATGGGCCAGGCCCGGCACCCCCATGACGTCAGGGGCGTGACCGAGGCCCTGGAGGACGGCCGCTACGCCCTGGCCGTCCTCGCCGCCCGCCGCGAGGGCCGCCCGCTTCCCGAGCGGCGGGCACCCTGCTTCTTCGACCCGCGCCACGGCCCGGCGGCCACCGAGGTCCCGTGGGCCCCGCCCGGCGGCGCGGCGCGCGAGGTGCCCGTGTGCGCGGCGGACGCGACCCGGCTGGAGCAGGGCGAGGCCCCGATGGCCCGCACGGTCGAGACCGAGTACGGCCGCAGGCCCTACTGGGACGCCGGACCGGTGTACGGCCCGTGGGCGGGCGGCTACTTCGGCGGCGGCCTGCTGCCCGGCCTGCTCGTCGGCACCATGATGGGCTCGATGCTCGCCACCCCGGCGTACGCGACGGAGTACGGCGGCGGTGACTTCGGCGGCTTCGAGGGCGGCGACGTCTCCGGCGCCGACTTCAACGCCTCCGACTTCGGCGGCGGCTGGGGCGGAGGCGGCGGAGGCGACTGGGGCGGGGGAGGTGGCGGCGACTTCGGCGGCGGCGGGTTCTGACGCCCCGCTCGGAAACGAGGAGGCCCTGGAAACAAGGAGCGCCCGGGAGAAACAAGGAGGCCCCGGAAGCATGGAGGCCCCGGCCCATCCCCTCCGGCCGGGGCCTTCCACCTGCAGCAGTCAGCCCCGGTCGGTGAGGAACGCGGTCCAGGCGGCGGGGGAGACGGTGAGGATGGGGCCGTCCTGGACCTTGGAGTCCCGGACGTGGACGGCGGCGGGGTGAGCGGCGACCTCGACGCAGTCTCCGCCCTCACTGCCGCTGTAGCCGGACTTGCGCCAGGCGTAGGCGACTTCGACGCAGGCGCCGCCTTCGGGACCGCTGTAGCTGGACTTGTACCAGGTAAGTGCTGCTGCGGGTGTCATGACTCTCCTGCCAGATCGTCCAGCAGGCCCATGCTCTCCTCGGGGCTCAGGGCCTGTGACCGCAGCATCCCATACATCTGGTGCAGCACACTGACCTCGTCGGGGTCGTCCACGAGGAAGCTGACCCGTTGGCCTTCGATATAGGCCAGTTGATCGTGGTCCGGGGTCTCCAGCAGCACGATCGGGCCGTTGAGCCCGGCGTGCTTCTCACGGGCGGTCGGCATCACCTGGACGCCCATGAAGGGCAGTCCGGCGCAGCGGCGCAGGTGGCGGATCTGCTCACGCAGGACGTGGCGGCCGCCGAGCGGCTGTTCCAGCACAGATTGCTCGATGATGAAGTTCATCATCGGCGGCCAGGGCTTGCGGTCGAAGAGCTTCTGCCGGTCGAGCCGGGCCGAGAGCCGTTCCTCGGCGTCGTCCGTGCTGATCGGCGGGTAGAGGGAGGCGAAGACGGCCGCCGCGTACCCCTCAGTCTGGAGCAGTCCGGGCACCAGCTTCTGCTCGTACCACAGCAGCGTCAGCGCCTGCTGCTCGTGCTCGATGAAGTCCCGCGCGAACGCCGGGTACCGCTCGCGCTCCGGCACGCGCGCCACGCCCGCCGCCAGCACGCCCCGGCCGCCCAGCATCTGGTCGAGCTGCTCGGCCAGGTCGTACTTCAGCGGTCTGCGGCCCTGCTCGATGGAGGCGATGGTCTCGGGGTGGATGCAGAGCCGCCTGGCCAGCTCGGGCTGTGTGAGGCCCGCGGCTCTGCGGAGCTGCCCGAGCTGCGCACCGATGAGGTGCCAGGTGGCGTTCTTCCTGGGCTTGGTCGCTGGGTGCATGGTCGCCCTCTTCCCACCCGCTGGAGTACATGACGCGGTCAGGAGCCGTACAAGTGGTTTGTACGGCCTGACGCTCTGGTCCAGCATAGTGACGCACAGTGACAGTGGGTCCATGAACGACGAACTTCAACTGCCGTACCTGTGCGAGGCCTTCTATCGGCGGGAGCGCAGGTCGGTGCGGGAGGCCCGGCGCTTCGCGGCGCGGGCGCTCACCGTGTGGGGGATCGGGGGCCGCGCCGAGGACGTGGTGCTCTGCGTGAGCGAGCTCGCCACGAACGCGCTGGTGCACGGCGTACCGCCGGGGCGGGGGTACCGGCTGCGGCTGCTGCGGCCCGCGGGCGCCGGCCTGCTGCGGGTCGAACTCCACGACAGCGGCGACGGCACGGTGGACGCGCGGCAGCCCGACGCCCGGTCGGAGTCCGGGCGCGGGCTGCTGTTGGTGGCCGCGCTGGCCGATGCCTGGGGAGTGGGGGAGCGGAACCCCGGCAAGATCGTGTGGTGCGCGTTCCGCACCGGATCGAGCGCCCCGTCAGGCGTTGCGGATGGCGGAGATCTCGAACGTGAGCTTGATCTTGTCGCTGACGAGGACGCCGCCGGTCTCCAGGGCCGCGTTCCAGGTGAGGCCCCACTCGGAGCGCAGCAGCTCGGCCTTGCCCTCGAAGCCGACGCGCTCGTTGCCGAAGGGGTCCTTGGCGGCGCCGTTGAACTCCAGGTCGATCGAGATCGGCTTGGTGACGCCCTTGATGGTCAGGTCGCCGGTGATGCGGTAGTCGCTGCCGCCCAGGGCCTCGGCCGAGGTGGAGCGGAAGGTCATCAGCGGGAACTGCTCGGCGTCGAAGAAGTCGGCGCTGCGCAGGTGCCCGTCGCGGTCGGCGTTGCCGGTGTCGATCGAGCCGATCTTGACGTCGATCGAGGCGGCGGACGCGGCCGGGTCCGAGCCGTCGAGCGTCAGCGAGCCCGAGTAGTCGGCGAAGGAGCCCCGGACGTTGGTGACCATGGCGTGGCGGGCGGTGAAGCCGATGCTGCTGTGGGCCGGGTCGATGGCGTACTCGCCGGTCAGGGCGGCGAGGGCCGGGTCGACGGCGACGGCGACGGCGACGGCGGCGGTGGTGGCGGTGGCCGGGGCGGCGGAGGTGCGGCTGAACAGGCCCATGACGTGCTCCTGGGGGACGGGGCGGCCGGTCGGACCGCCGTTGGTTGAACCTTCAACGAGACCGACTGTAGTCCTATTCCGTTCAACTTTCAACAAGTCTTGCGGGGGTTTTCTCCGGGCGTCCCGCATCGTCCGGCGACGCCCTCTGGCGGACGCGCGGAGAGCTCGGGCACCATCTGTCTGCTCCACCTGCACCGCCCGCCACAGCACCAGCAGGAGGAATGCCCATGAAGGTCCGCTCGGTCATCGGCGCGCTCGCGCTCGTCCTCGGAGCCCTCTTCGCCCCCGGCTTCGGTGTCCTCACCGGCGCGGGCGACGCCCACGCCGTCACCAAGATCAGTCACGCCACCGCGACCTCGATGTTCCGCTCGTCCGGCATCACGTGGTCGTCGTCCGGCGGCTGCTCCGACCGCAACAACCCGACCTGTACGTCCTTCGAGCAGCTCAACCTCGCCACCGCCAAGGGGGCCCAGACGCTCAAGAGCGCGAGCGGCTGCGCGCTCAACATCACCGGCGGCACGGAGACCGGCCACGCCGGGGGTACGTACTCCCACTGGAACGGCTACAAGCTCGACTACAGCAAGTACACGTGCATCGGGAACTACATCAGGAACACCTTCACCTACATCGGCGTGCGCGGTGACGGCGCGCCCCAGTGGAAGTCCGGCTCCGGCAACATCTACGCCGACGAGGGCAACCACTGGGACGTGACGTACTACAACTGCGGCGGCTGCTGAGTCCCGCGGTCCGCGCCCGGGCCGGGGCCGGCGCCGGGGTGGCTGTCGGGTCCCGCGGCCGCGCTCAGACCGGCGCCGGGGCAGCGGGGGTGAAGCCAGCGGATCGGCCGCGGTCCGCGCTCAGGCCGGGGCCGGCGCCGGGGCGGCCGGCTCGAAACCGCGGGTCAGCAGCCGTACCGCCAGGATCACTTCCCAGGCGAACACCGGGAGGGCGGCGGCCGAACCGGCGACGGACACCTGCGGGTACACACCGAACAGCACGGCCACGGCCGAGGCGCAGATCGCCGTGCCGCCCACCAGGCCCAGCCGGGTGAGCGCCCGGGGCACCAGCCTCGACCGGTGCATCGCGTACGCCAGGACCAGGGTGTTCGCCCCCAGGACGATGTTGGGGCCGAGCAGGAAGGTCCAGTCGTGGACCGCGGTGAGGGCGGTGGCGGCGGCTTCGAAGGGGGCGCCGTCGCCGCTCCCGGCGGCCGCCGCTTCCCCGCGCAGCGTCACCAGGGCGAGCATGCCGACGATGCCGACCGCGATCACGGCCGCTTCGAGCAGGCGGCCGCACGCGTAGCCCAGCGCGAGCGCCTCGTGCCGGCGCCGCAGCACCGGGAAGAGGCTCACCCCGGTGCCCACCACGGCGACCAGCAGCACCACTTCGCACAGCGCTCCGAGCAGCACGCGGTGGTCCGCGCCCGCCCCGGTGACGTACGCGGCACCGTCCAGGGCGGGGCGGTACAGCGCCAGCCCGGCGATGGCGGCCACCTCGGTCACCAGGAACAGTGCTCCTGTCACCGCGGCGGTCCTTCTCGTGGCCTCCATGGGGACTCCCCTCCTGAGCTGTGCGAGGTGTACGGCGTACACCTCGGCTCTGGCGGTCACCTTAGGTGTACGTCGTACACTCGTCAACCGGGTTTGAAGGAGAAGGGGAGGAGAGCGGATGACTCCGCAGCGGGGAACCGGTGGCCGTGCGCCGCTGAGCAGGGACCGGGTGCTGCGCGCGGCCGTCGAACTGGCCGACGCCGCCGGGGCCGAGGCGCTCAGCATGCGCCGGCTCGCCCAGGAGCTCGGCGTGGTGCCGATGGCGCTGTACAAGCACGTCGCCCACAAGGAGGAACTCCTCGACGGCATGGTGGACGCGGTCGTCGGCGAGATCGAGCCGCCGGAGGCCGGGGCCCACTGGAAGAGCGCCGTGCGGCAGCGGATCCTCGCGGCGCGGCGGGTGCTGCTGCGCCACCCGTGGGCGGCGGCCGTGATCGAGTCGCGGACGGGGCCGACGCCTGCCGTGCTGGCGTACCTGGACGCGACGATCCGGACGTTCCGGGAGGGCGGCCTCTCCGCGGACCTCACCCACCACGTGATGCACGCGCTGGGCAGCCGGCTGCTGGGCTTCTCCCGGGAGCTGTTCGACGGCGGCCGGGCGATGGCGGCCGCTCCGGCCGCGCCCCAGGCGCCGGCTGAGGTCCCGGTGCCGGCGTCGGATGCAGCTCCGGTGCCGGATGCGGCTCCGGCTGCGACCTCGGCCGCGGCTGTGGCCCCGGATGCGGCTGCGGTGGGGGCGGCCGTGGCGTACCCCTGGGTCGCGGAGATCGCGGCGGCGGCCGCCCATGACGCGGACTCGGTCGTCGGCGGCGGCTGCGACGACCAGTTCGAGTTCGAGTTCGCGCTGGACCTGCTCCTGGACGGCTTCGAACGCCTCCACCGGCAGGGCTGGACCTCCGCTCCGGCGAAATCGTGAGGCGTGGCCGGGGCGGCGGAGCGGTGGCGTGCCCGAGGGCGCCCGCTGAGCGCCGGTGCTAACGCAGGGCGGCGGCGACCAGACCTTCCAGCGCCTCGCGCGGAACGTCGCCGCCGCTCACCAGTCGATCGAAGACCAGCCCGTCGACGCAGGTGAGCAGGGTGTGGGCGCGGTTCTCGACGTCCGCGACGCCGTGCCGCGAGAGGAAGAGCCGAACGGCCTCGCGGCCTGCGTTCTCGCGGGGGACGAGGATCTCGCGCAGCTCGGGGTCGCGCACGCTCTCGACGGCGCAGGCGTACCGGGCGAGCGAGCGGCGGCGGCCCTCGCCCGTGAGTCGCTGCCGGGTGAGCCGGGCCAGGCCGTCGACCAGTGCGCCGACCGTGCGCAGGGGCGGAAGCGCTTCGGCCATCGCTTGCAGTTCCGCTTGGTCGCGTTGGACGAGGCGGGTGACGAGTCCGGTGAGCAGGGCGGCCCGGGTGCGGAAGTAGGCCGACGTGGTGCCGAGCGGGAGGGCCGCTCTCCGGTCGACCGCCCGGTGGGTCAGGCCGCGGATCCCTTCGTCGGCGAGTACGTCGAGAGCCGCGTCCGCGAGGAGGGTGCGCCGTTCCGTTGTCATACCCCCTTTCTACACCTGTAGAGCCTTCCGGTAGCGTCGTTCTTCTACAGGTGTAGAAGGAGAGGATGCGGTATGGGCGGCACGGCGGTAGTGGTCGGAGCGGGCATCGGCGGACTGGCCGCCGCGATCGGCCTGCGCCGCATCGGCTGGGACGTGACGGTCGTCGAGCGCGCGTCCCTGCCCGAGGACGCCGGGGCGGGCATCTCGCTCGCCGCCAACGGGCTGCGGGCCCTGGACGAACTCGGCGTCGGCGCAGCGGTACGGGAGGCCTCACGAGGCCAGTACAGCGGTGGGACCCGTACGCCGGGGGGCGGATGGCTGACCCGGATGGACGGCGCGGTGCTGGAGAGGGCGGTCGGCACGCCGATCATGGGCATCCCCCGCTCGGTCCTCCACCGGCTGCTGCGCGCGTCCCTGCCTGCCGGGGCACTGCTGATCGGCTCGCAGGCGACGGTCGAGCAGGCCGGCCCCGGGGCGGTCCGGGTCGACTGCGGCGCCAGGATCCTGGACGCCGATCTGGTGGTGGCGGCCGACGGCATCCGCAGCAAGGTGCGCGGCCTGCTCTTCCCGGCTCACCCGGGCCCGGTCCACAGCGGCTCGGCGGTGCTGCGCGCCATCACCGAGCAGCCGGTCGACCTGGAGACCGACTTCGAGCTGACCTGGGGCCACGGGGCCGAGTTCGGGCACATCGCCTTCGAGGACGGGCGGGCCGAGTGGCACGCCGTCCTCGGCCTTCCCGCGGGGACGCGGTTCGCCGACCCGCTGTCCGTACTGCGCCGGCGCTTTTGCACCTGGCACGACCCGATCCCCGCGCTGCTCGACGCGACCCGGCCCGCCGCCGTACTCCACCACGACGTCGACGAACTCCGCACTCCGCTGCCGTCGTTCACGGCCGGCCGCATCGCGCTGCTCGGTGACGCGGCCCACGCGATGACCCCCCACCTCGGACAAGGCGCCTGCCAGGCGCTGGAGGACGCGGTCACCCTGGCCGCCGCCCTCGCCGCCGAGTCCACCGTCGCGGCCGCGCTCGCCCGCTACGACGCCGAGCGCCGGCCCCGCTCGCAGGCGGTGGCGCGGGCGGCCCGGCAGGCCGGGCGGATGGGCCAGCAGCTCTCCCACCCCGTGGCCGTCGCGCTGAGGAACACGGCGATGCGCCTGACACCCTCCCGCGCCGCGACGCGCATGATCCTCCGGCACCACGCCTGGGTCCCGCCCCGGCTGCGCTGACCCGGCTCGCGGCCCCGCCCACGCTGTGGCGGCGCATCGCCTGCGCGTGGGCGGTCGTGTTCGCCGGGCTGTCCTGCTGCTAGGAGCCGACGGAGACGGTGAAGCGGCGCGGGTTCGGGTCGTGGGCCGCGCCCGAGACGTCCGGGCGGCCGTCCGGGCGGACGTCGTCGTAGGGGAAGGCGTAGCCGATCGGGGTGTTGGCGTGGACGACCCGTGCCCAGTGGTTCGTCGACGGGTCGCGGTAGTAGTCCGTGGGCGCCGGGCCGTTGGGCTGGTCGGGGTGGGTGAGCAGCGTGGTGCGGTTGAAGCCGGCCGCCAGCCGGGCCAGCAGGGCCTTGCGGTCGTCGGAGTCCGCGGGGTTGTTGGCGAAGGGGCCGTGGTTGCAGGTGAACACGTCCTTCGAGCTCGGCTTGGTGAAGCTGTGGCCGCCGGTGAAGGTCAGGACGTCGCCGTTGACCCGGCCGACCCGGACGCCGCGGCCGCCCTGCAGGTCGATGCGCAGGTCGGTGGTGCGGTACTTCTGCCAGACGCGGTCGATGTAGCCGGTGAAGGCGGTGCGGAACGGCATCTGGTCGGGGCGGTCGAAGTACGGGGCCATGAGGTTCTGCGGGGAGATCACCCGGAGCACCGAGCCGCTGGAGGAGCGGATGACCAGCTTGTCCCACGGCTGGCCGTCCCTCGCGGCCTGCGCCACCAGCCCGTCCGCTATCCGCTGGAGCGCTCCGGCGGGCAGCGGGGCGACGGTGTGCGTGGCGTCGCCGGTGAGCGTGATGCCGATGGGCAGGGCCGTCACGAGGTCGACGTAGCTGATGTTGGCGTACAGCTGCGAGGGGTTGAACGTGAACTCCGCGAAGGACCACACGCGGCCGTAGTTGGGGTCCGCGGACGTCGCGAAGGCGGGTTCGACCAGCGCGGGGCCGGGGTTGAGGAAGAAGTCGAGCTTGGCGTCGCGGACGAAGTAGACGCGGGCGCCGTACATCTGCGGCAGCGTCAGCACCACCGGGCCCGCGCCGGCCGGGCGGAGCGGGATGGCACAGTCGACGGGCAGCGGGGTCAGCGGGCGCGCGGGGGACTCGGGGCGGTAGACCCCGCCGCCCGGGCGCAGCAGCACCCAGCGGCCGGTGCCCTGCTCGTGACCGGTGACGTAGGCGTGCACCGTGCCCGGCAACGAACGGTTCACCAGCGCCAGTTCGCAGGTCGCGGGAGCCGCGGAGGCGGGGGAGCGGGAGGTCAGCGCGGCGGTCGCGGCGGCGGCAGCGGTCCCCGCGAGGAACCCGCGGCGGGTCAGGCGGCCGGAGGGGCGAATGGTCATGGGGGCACTCCTAGTGGGGGTCGGGAGTGGTGGGAGGTGGCACACACTCTCGTGGCGCCCGGATGACGCGTCAAGACATGTGACTGAGAGCGCTCTCAGATTTCGTATGTATTCACAAGTTGGCCTGTGAGCATGCGAGTTGGGCCTACCGTGGCCGCCGCCCGTGGCTTCCCTCGCGGATGGACGGCCGGTGCGGGTCCTGCACCGCCGAGGTGGGTTCGACGGCGAGCGGGTCACCCGCGGCACGGTCCGCCTCCGCGTCCTGGCCGACGGTACGGAGAAGCCGGCTTCACTCGTCCCGGGACAGCGCACACCAGCCGGCGGCGGGCCTCACGGGCGCGTCGTAGCCGCCCTCACCGTCACGGACGCCGGCGACGGCAACGACCACACGGACTGGAGGGCCGCGCGCTTCCGCTGCGAGAAGTGTCGATGTTCCCGATGGCCCACACCACTGCATGCTCGCCGACGCGTTCCACCGAGCGGATCCCACTGTTTCGAGAGGTGCGGCCTTTCTCGCCACGAAATCGTTTTCCCATTGGCGCGTCGAGCAGGCATCGGCATACGTTCGTCTTCGCTGCCGAGGTCCGGGGTTGACCTTCCGGGAGGGGCGCAGCAGAGAAGGAGGGGGGATCTCATGTTCAAACGGGTTATGGCTACGGCTGCAATGACCGCCGCTCTTGTCCTTGTCGGCAATAACGCCTTCGCCGTTTCCACGAGCACCAAGCTTTCGAACGGAACTCTTTACTTCGAGGCGCAGGACGGCTCGCAGGTGAGCGGGAACTCCAAGCTGTTCTACTCCGTCACGAAGTACACGAAGACGGGTGGTGGCGAGACCAGTATCCAGCTGGCGATCTGGACCACCACGAGGCTGCACAAGACGGATGCCATGAAGATCTCAGCAGGGCGGACAAAGGCCAAGTCGTGGGGTGGCCTGTCCAAGGCGCTGTGGGCACCCGACTGCAAGGCGACGGGTTACATGGTGGCGACCAGCGGTCAGTACACCACCCCGACCGTCACCTTCTGCTGAGCCTCGCACGTCCCTGGGGTCGGGAGCGGGCACCGTGGCCGCTTCCCGGCCCTGTTTCGAAAAGGCCGGATTCTGTGATCGAAGCTTCCATCGGGGCCGTGCCGGGCCTTCTGTCCTTCTTCCTCGTGCTGGCAGCGCTGCTGGCCCTTCCCGCGGCGCTCATCTCGCGAGCGCGAAAGCGGTCGGCCCTGCTGCCGAGTCTGCTCGCCATTGCCGTGGCAGGAGTCGTCTCCGTGACGCTTCTTCCGGGCAGCGCAGGCTCCGCGATGAAGGGTTTGTGCGACACAGGCTGGCCGACACGTCTTTCGCCTCGCCCAGTTCTCTTCTCAACATCGCTCTTTTCGTTCCTGCGGCGCTTCTGGCGGTACTCGTCTTCCGCCGGCCCCTGACGGTGGCGGCGGTCTCGGTCATCGGTAGCGGGACCGTGGAACTCGTGCAGACAACCGGTGCCCTGGGGCGGTCCTGCAGCGCCACCGACGTCGTGGCCAACGCGGCGGGAGCCCTTCTGGGCACCTGCGCCGGAGCCGTATGGCTGCGCCTTCGCGGGATGCGGAGCGCGGGCGTCGCGCGGGATGCGTGCTGGGGCGCCGGCCTCGTCGTCGTCGGCGCTGCGGTGCTCCTCGGGTGGTTCCACTCATCCGTCGTCCGCGTGGAGTCGTGGCGGCGGAGGACCGGAGAGACGCGTACATGGAGTCCCTCGCCGGTGCCGACGAATGGATTGCGGATGCTGCCGAGAGTGTGTTCGGTCCCGGCACGAGAGGCGGGGGTACGACGATGGAGAAAGTCGCCGGCCGCACCCGCATCACCTTGACCACGAACCGCGGTCAGGTGACCGGATGGTGGCCCGAGCGCACGCTCGAACGGGCCTGGACCTCCGACATGAGGGTCGACGCGGGTGACCTGGCGAAGGACGAGGTGCGCGCGCCGGGCCGAAGGTGCGCCGAAAGGTGGTTCCCGGCCAGCATCTCCGGGAGCAGGGAAACCGTCGACGTCATGGGCGAGGGCCGGGGCACGGTGTACGTCCTCACCTACCGTCGCTACAAGGGCGGCGTGATGATGCCGATGAGACTGGACCTCACCATCACCTCCAGCGGACGCATGATGGGGTTCGCCTCCAGGCCCGTACCCGATCCGGCGCTCCCCGGCGCAGCCATCAGCAGGGACGAGGCGATGCGGCTCGCAAGGGAGGAGACCGGCGTGGAAGCCGAAGCGGCGGTGCTGCTGGCGCAGAAGATCGGGACCCGATGGAGGCCTGTCTGGACGCTCGGCGTGAAGTCCGGCTCCGAAAGCCGGGATCTCTTCCTCGACGCTGTCAGTGGCAAGCGGGTGCAGCCGACGCCGTAGGTCTGCCGAGCCGGCCCGCGGGCCCGGCGGACGTCCGCGCCCGGCGGAGCCGGAACGCCCGCCCGCAGCGCCGAGGGCTGCGCCCCGGAGCCGAGCCTGTGGCGCGGGCACGGCCGGCCCCTCGCCCGGGCGCGATTCGGGTCGCGCCCGCGCCCGGCAGCCCCCGCCCGCGGGACTACCCCCCACCCGTCGACGCACGCACGCGCAGCTCCGGCAGGAGCGTCAGGCGGTGGCGTGGTGCCCTCGGGTCGGTCAGGCGGCGGGTCAGGAGGTCGACGGCCGCCGCGCCCACGGCGTGCTTCGGCGGGGCCACCGCGGTGAGCGGGATGTCCGCGAGGGCGGCGACCTCGTCGTCGTACGCGACGACGGCGAGGTCGCCGGGCACGTCCACGCCGTGCGCCCGCAGCCGCTGCAGCAGGACGAGCGCGTCGTGGTCGTGGTGGACCAGGACACCGTCCAGCGCCCCGCCGGTCACCGCGTCCGTGAACGCGGCGAGCTGCCGCTCGCGTCCGGCATCGTCGTCGGCGGGCGCCGGCAGGTGCAGGACACCCCCGTCGGGCGCGGTCAGTCCGGCCGCCGCGAGGCCGCGGCGGTAGCCGTCCCGCACGGCCGCGGCGTGCGGGCTGTCGTCCCGCACCACCAGCCCGACGCGCCGCCGCCCGGCCGGTCCGGCGAGGTGCCGGACGGCGAGCCCCGCGCCGTACGCGTGGTCGGTGGCCACGTGCTCCGCCGGTGACAGGTCGTCCGCGGGACGGCGCTCCACCAGGACGTGCGGGACGGGGAGTTCCGTCTCGTCCGGCGCGCCGCACGGGGTGAGCAGCAGGCCGTCGACACCGTCCGCGAGCATCCGCCGCAACTGCGCCCGCTCCTGCTCCCGGTCGTGCTGCGAGATACCGAGCACCAGCCGGACGCCCCGCTCGGCGGCCGCCTCCCGAGCGCCCCTGATCACCTCGGGGTAGTAGTGGTCGGCCGCCGGTACGACGAGACCGAAGACCAGCTCCTCGTGCGGGGCCGCCGCCTCCGCCCCGGGCAGGACCGCGCCCCCGTGGACCCGGGTGAGGAGACCCCGCTCCGCGAGCTGCTCCACGTCCCGGCGGATCGTCACCGGGGAGACGCGTACCTCGTGCGCGAAGTCGGTGACGCGCAACGAGCCGCGCTCCCGCAGCCTGCGGAGTATGGCCTGGTGCCTTTCTTCGGCGTGCATGTGCAGCTCCGGCTCCCGTCTCGTCGATCGTTCCTGAGTGGTCCTGCGCGGTTCATCGACCGGTTGTCCGTACGCGTGGGAAAACCGCTCATCGCTGTGGTTCTCGGTTCAACGACGCACCCCGTTCCCCGGAGGTTCCCCCGCATGCCCGTCCGCCGGGCCCTCCCGGGGCCCGCCCCGCCGACACGCCCTCGTTCAGGTGCCGTCGACCGGCTCCGCCCTGCGGCGGCGGGTGCCGCCCGGCACACTGGGCGCCGTCCACAAGGCGGTGGTGCGTCTGGGCCGAGCCGCGATTGTCATGCACATTGGGCGGAGAGAGTGACGCGCCGGACCGGCCCGACCGGCCGGCACCACTTCCCCGGGAGGCCCCGTGCAGCCGAACGCGCCCCGCTGGTCCCGTCGCACCTTCCTCGCCGCCACCTCCGCCACCGCCCTCGGAGTCGCCATGGCGCCGACCGCCCGAGCAGACCGGCACCCCCACGACCTCGACGAGTTCGAGAAGCTCCGGCTCCGCTGGCTCGACCTCCAGCTCGGCAGCGGCTACGACCCCGCCGCCGAGCCGTACGCCTCCCGCCTCGCCGAGACCGGCGACCTCGCCGCCCGCTTCCGCGCCTCCATGGCCCCCACCCCCACCTCCCTGTGGCCCGGCTACGCCTTCGACCCGCCCTCCGGCATCACCCAGAGCTACCACCGCCTGTGGACCATGACCCAGGCGTACGCCCAGCAGGGCACCGGCCGCACCGGCGACCCCGCCCTCCTCGCCGACGTCCTGCGCGGCCTCGACCACCTGGCCGAGCGCGTCTA
This sequence comes from Streptomyces sp. NPDC051310, assembly GCF_044455245.1. Classification (NCBI taxonomy): domain Bacteria; kingdom Bacillati; phylum Actinomycetota; class Actinomycetes; order Kitasatosporales; family Streptomycetaceae; genus Streptomyces; species Streptomyces sp. NPDC051310. The sequence continues at coordinate 190,180 of NZ_JBITEO010000004.1, read as the reverse complement.
CAACCCCGCCACCTCCCGCTACGGCAACTGGTGGGAGTGGCAGATCGGCAGCCCCCGCCTCCTCATGGACATCATCGCCACCCTGTACGAGGAGGCAGGCCCCGTCCGGATCGAGGCCGCCTGCGCGGCCGTCGACCACTTCATCCCCGACAGCGTGCTCGGCGACTACAGCGGCACCTCCACCGGCGCCAACCGCGTCGACCTGTGCCGCTCCGTCGCCCTGCGCGGAGTCCTCGGCCGGCACCCGGCGAAGATCGCGCTGGCCCGCGACGCGCTCTCGCCCGTCTTCCCGTACGTCACCTCCGGCGACGGGCTCTACGCCGACGGCGGCTTCATCCAGCACACCTGGGTCGCCTACTCCGGCACGTACGGACAGGTCCTGCTCGACGGCCTCGGCCGGCTCTTCGCGCTGCTGACCGGGTCGTCCTGGGCCGTCACCGACCCGGCCCGCTCGATCGTCCTCGACTCCGTCGAGAAGGCGTACGCCCCCCTCCTCCACAACGGCCTTATGATGGACTGCGTCAACGGCCGGGCCATCAGCCGCGGCCTGCTCAGGAACGACGTCCGGGGCACCCTGCGCAGCGACCACTACCACGGGCACGGCATCATCGCGGCCATCGCGCTGCTCGCCGACGCGGCCGGCCCCGCCCAGCGCACCCGGTGGCACGCCCGGGTGAAGGGCTGGATCGCACGCGACACCGTGAGCCCCGTCCTGACCGCCGGCCGGTTCGGCGTCGCCGACCTGGCCCGGCTGCACGCGGTCGCCGCCTCTCCCGTCCCCGCCGCCCCGGAACCGGTCGGCCACACCCTCTTCGCCTCCATGGACCGGGCCGTGCACCGCCGCCCCGGATGGGCCGCCTCCCTCGCCATGGCCTCCGACCGCATCGCGTACTACGAATGCGGCAACGGCGAGAACCCGCGCGGCTGGCACACCGGCGCCGGCATGCTCTCCTGGTGGGGCCCCGGCGCCGGAGCGGGCGGCGACGCCCAGTACACCGATTGGTTCTGGCCCACCGTCGACTGGTACCGGCTGCCCGGCACCACCGTCTCCACCCGGCGCCTGCCCGACCGCGCGGGCGGCGAGTGGGGCGAGCCCAAACCCGACGTGCGCTGGGTCGGCGGCGTCACCGACGGGGAGTCCGCCGCCGTCGGCCAGCACCTGCGCGGCCTCGGCTCCACGCTCCAGGCCCGCAAGTCCTGGTTCTGCACCGCCGACGCCGTCGTCTGCCTCGGCGCGGGCATCACCGCCACCGACGGCGTCCCCGTCGAGACGATCGTCGACAACCGCTGCCTCGGGGACCCGGCGGGCGGAACCGCCGACCCCGCCTTCACCACCGGCTCGCACTGGGCCCACCTCGAAGGCCACGGCGGCTGGATCCTCCCGGGCGGCACCGCGGCGCTGCGCACCCTGCGCGAGGAGCGCACCGGCGCCTGGCGCGACATCAACACCACCTCCACCACCGAGCGCCGCACCCGCCGCTACCAGACCCTCTGGCTCGACCACGGCACCGACCCGGCCGGCGCCACGTACACCTACGTCCTGATGCCCGGGGCCGACCGCCGCACGGTCGCGGCCCGCGCCCACGACCCCCGGTGGCTGGAGATCCACGACAACACCGCCGCCCGCCAGGCCGTCACGGTCCACCCGCTGGGCCTGACCGCCGCGAACTTCTGGCAGCCCGGCAGGTCCGGGCCGCTCGGCGCCACGGCGCCGGCGAGCGTTCTGCTGCGCCGGAACGGCCGCACCGCCACCCTCCACGCGAGTGAGCCGCCGCGCACCGGCGAGCCACTGGAGATCACCTGGCACCACCCCGTCGACCGCGTCCTCGGCCACGACCCCACCGTCGAGGTCCTGGCGACCGGGCGTACGCTACGGCTGCGCATCACGCCGGGCACGGCGGGCGCGGGCCACGGCTGCCGGGTGGCCCTCGGCTGAGGGCCTTGTCGGACCCCCACAAGGGGGAGTGGTCCGGAGATGGTGGTTTCGCCGTTCCGCCGAATGGTTCTGTTCAAGGCTGACAGGAGATGACTCCGGAGACTGTACGGAGTCAACGGCGTGATTTTCTTGGTCGGCTTCGTAGGGTCAGTACATGACCGTTGTGGACGAAACCCAGGGCGAGCCGACCGACGCCCGTGGGCGTGTGGCCGAACTGCACGCCCTGCGCGAGGAGGCCCGCCGTGGCCCGAGTGACCGTGCGACGGAAGCACAGCACGCCAAGGGGAAGCTGACCGCGCGCGAGCGCATCGAGCTCCTCCTGGACCCGGACTCGTTCCGCGAGGTCGAGCAGCTGCGCCGACACCGCGCGACGGGCTTCGGTCTGGAGCACAAGAAGCCCTACACCGACGGTGTCATCACCGGCTGGGGCACCGTCGAGGGCCGTACGGTCTTCGTCTACGCGCACGACTTCCGGATCTTCGGCGGCGCGCTGGGCGAGGCCCATGCCACCAAGATCCACAAGATCATGGACATGGCCATCGCCGCGGGCGCGCCGCTGGTCTCCCTGAACGACGGCGCCGGCGCCCGCATCCAGGAGGGCGTCTCCGCGCTCGCCGGCTACGGCGGCATCTTCCAGCGCAACACGCGCGCCTCGGGCGTCATCCCGCAGATCAGCGTGATGCTCGGCCCGTGCGCGGGCGGCGCCGCCTACAGCCCGGCGCTGACCGACTTCGTCTTCATGGTGCGCGACACCTCGCAGATGTTCATCACCGGCCCGGACGTGGTCAAGGCGGTGACCGGCGAGGAGATCACCCAGAACGGCCTCGGCGGCGCCGACGTGCACGCCGAGACCAGTGGCGTGGCGCACTTCGCGTACGACGACGAGGAGACCTGCATCGCGGAGGTCCGCTACCTGCTGTCGATGCTGCCGTCGAACAACCGGGAGAACCCGCCGGTCCACGCCGGCGACGACCCGGCCGACCGCCGCTCCGACATGCTGCTCGACCTGGTGCCGGCCGACGGCAACCGGCCGTACGACATGACCAAGGTGATCGAGGAGCTCGTCGACGACGGCGACTACCTGGAGATCCACGAGCGGTGGGCCCGCAACATCATCTGCGCGCTCGCCCGCCTCGACGGCCAGGTCGTCGGCATCGTCGCCAACCAGCCGCAGACGCTGGCGGGCGTCCTGGACATCGAGGCCTCCGAGAAGGCGGCCCGCTTCGTCCAGATGTGCGACGCCTTCAACATCCCGATCATCACGTTGCTGGACGTGCCCGGCTTCCTGCCCGGCGTCGACCAGGAGCACGGCGGCATCATCCGCCACGGCGCCAAGCTGCTGTACGCGTACTGCAACGCCACCGTGCCCCGGATCTCCCTGATCCTGCGCAAGGCGTACGGCGGCGCGTACATCGTCATGGACTCCCAGTCCATCGGCGCGGACCTCACCTACGCTTGGCCCACCAACGAGATCGCGGTGATGGGCGCCGAGGGCGCGGCCAACGTCATCTTCCGCCGTCAGATCGCCGACGCCGAGGACCCCGAGGCCATGCGCGCCCGCATGGTCAAGGAGTACAAGGCCGAGCTGATGCACCCGTACTACGCGGCCGAGCGCGGACTGGTCGACGACGTCATCGACCCCGCCGAGACCCGCGAGGTCCTGATCAAGTCCCTCGCGATGCTGCGCACCAAGCACGCCGACCTGCCGTCGCGCAAGCACGGCAACCCGCCCCAGTAAGAGGAGCACCACGTGACCAACGCATCCCTCCTCCGTGTCGAGAAGGGCCACGCCGACCCCGAGGAGCTGGCCGCCATCACCGCCATCCTGATGGCCCGCGCGGGCTCCCGCCCCGCCGAGAGCGCCGCCGGGACCCGCTCCACGGCCGGCTGGCGGCGCCTGGAGCGCCAGTCCGGCTTCCGCGCCCCGCACAGCTGGCAGGGCTGACCCGGCTCCCCGAGGGCCCCGCACTCCACGCGAGTGCGGGGCCCTTCGCCGTACGGCGACGCGGTCGTACGGACCGGGCGGCCGGACCGCCGCACCCGGCCCCACGACGAAGGCCCCGCCCACCGGAGGTGGTGCGGGGCCTTCGCGGGGACGGGAGGACTGCCTACCGGAGTCGTGCCATGAGCGCGTGCTCCACGAGCGTGATCAATGCGCTCTTGGCGTCGGCGCGGTGGCGGGCGTCGGTGGTGATGATCGGGGTGTCGGGACCGATCTGCAGGGCCTCGCGCACCTCGTCCGGGGTGTAGGGCTGGTGTCCGTCGAAGCCGTTGAGGGCGATGACGAACGGCAGGCCGCTGTTCTCGAAGTAGTCCACCGCCGGGAAGCAGTCCGCGAGACGGCGGGTGTCGACGAGGACCACGGCGCCGATCGCGCCGCGTACGAGGTCGTCCCACATGAACCAGAAGCGGTCCTGGCCCGGTGTACCGAAGAGGTACAGGATCAGGTCCTGGTCCAGGGTGATGCGGCCGAAGTCCATCGCCACCGTGGTGGTGGTCTTGTCGCCGGTGTGGGTGAGGTCGTCGATACCGGCAGACGCGGACGTCATGACGGCCTCGGTACGCAGCGGGTTGATCTCCGAGACGGCACCGACGAACGTGGTCTTGCCCACGCCGAAGCCGCCCGCCACCACGATCTTCGCGCTGGTGGTTGAGCGGGCTGCACCGCCGCTAGAGCTTGCGAAGTCCACTGAGCACCCTTTCGAGCAGTGTCACGTCTGGCTGGCCGCCGGCGGACTCGTCGCCGCCGGGCTGGTGGATGGCGACAAGTCCGGCCTCCGCCAGGTCGGCTACGAGGATCCGGGCGACGCCGAGGGGGATGGAGAGGAGTGCCGAGATCTCAGCCACCGACTTGATCTCGAAGCACAGCCGGCAGATCCGCTGGTGTTCGGGCAACTGCCCTTGCAGCCTGGCCGGATCCGCCGTGGTCGACACCAGCGCCTCGATGGCGAGCTGGTAGCGCGGCCGCGTCCGTCCGCCGGTCATGGCGTACGGACGGACCAGCGGATTGTGGTTCCCCGTGGAGCCGGACGAGGACGCGGTCTCCGGGGCCCTGCGCCGCTGGTGCACCGGCTGGATGCGCGGTGCCTGCGGCTGAACGTACGACGGAGGGCCCTGGTAGGGCTGCTGGCCGCCCTGCCCGCTCGGTGCCGAAGGGAAGTTGAAGCGGTTCTGGCCGTTCTCACCCTGCGACTGGTGCGCACCGTCATATGGGTGGTGTCCGCCTGGGGGTGTTGCCACGTTTCTTCCTCCTCCGACTGCCGTTCGCCGGTCCATGTCCCTGTGGACCCGCGCCACCGCACCCTATGGTGCGGTGGCGAGAAACGCACGGTCCGTCTGTTAGTTGAGAAGACTGCCCTGCAGTTCGGCGCGCAGGTCCGGGGTGAGGACACTGCCCGCGCGATCCACCAGGAGCGCCATCTCGTACCCGACGAGGCCGATGTCGGCGTCGGGGTGCGCGAGGACGGCCAGCGAGGAGCCGTCCGAGATGGACATGATGAAGAGGAAGCCGCGCTCCATCTCCACCACGGTCTGGTTGACCGCGCCGCCTTCGAAGATCCGGGACGCCCCCGCGGTCAGCGAGGTCAGGCCGGAGGCGACGGCGGCGAGCTGGTCGGCACGGTCACGGGGGAACCCCTCGGACATCGCCAGCAGGAGTCCGTCGGCGGAGACCACCACCGTGTGGGACACCCCGGGGGTGTTGTCCACGAAGTTGGTGATCAACCAGTTCAGATTCTGCGCCGCCTGGCTCATCGGGCTCACACTAACGCTCCTGGTTGTAGGTGCTACCCGGGCCGAGGCCCGGTCCGTTCGTGTCCGTTCCCGCGTTGCGTCCCTGCTGGACACCGCGCCGCAGGTTGCTCAACCTGCCACGCACGTCCTCCGGGGCGCGGGAGACCTGTGGGCCGCCCTGCGGGGTCTGCTCGGCCTTGCCCTCGACCAGATTGGCCTTGGGGACCCGCCGCGGCAGCCCGGACGGGGTGACCCCGCCCGCCGCGGGCTTGCGGAGCTTCTCGGCCCGCTGCCAGCGCTCGTCGTTCGTCGAGCGCCAGCCTTCGGAGCCGTCCTCGCCCTGCTGAGCCTGCTGCTGCGGAGCCGTCTGCTGCTGTGCCTGCGACCGCTCCTGCTGCTGCGCCTGCTGCTGTGCCGGCTGCGAGGCCTGCTGCGGGCCGCCACTGCTGCCCCGGCGCGGCAGACCGGCGTCGGTCAGCTCGTGTCCGGTGCTCGGAGCGGGGGGACCCGAGGAGAAGCCTACGCGTTCGCGGCCGTTCGCGGGAGCGCCCTGGGAAGATTCCGATTCCGCACCGTACGAGCCGTCGAAACCGCCCGCGTACGTGCCCTGGTCCGCCCAGTCGCCCTGGTGGGTACCGGTGTCGAACTGACGGTCGTACTGCGGCTCCTGCGCCTCACCATCCGGGAAGGACGGTTCCGCATAGCCGGGCGCAGCGTACTCGCCGGTGGCATATTCGCCACCGCCGTACTGGTCGTAGCCGGTGCCGGGCTGCTGCTGCTCGTAGCCGCCGTTCTGCCCGTACGCCGGCGCCTGGCTGCCGTACTGCTCCTGCGCGCCGTACTGCTCCTGCGGCTCGTACGAGGACTCCTGGGCGCCGTACTGCTCCTGCGGCTCGTACGGCGACTCCTGGGCGTCGTAGCGCTCCTGGGAGCCGTCGTAGTGCTCCTGGGAGGCGTACGCGTCACGCTGCGGGTCGTACTGCTCCTGGGGCTGCCCGTAGGCGCCCTGCGGCTGCTGGTCCGTCTCGTCGCGGAACAGCTGGGCGCCCAGCTGCGCGCGGCGCTCCTCGCGCTTCAGGGAGCGGCCCACCGGGTCGAGCGCGGTGCCTTCACCGGACGGCTGCTCGTAGCGGGAGTCGTCGAAGCCGAGCTCCGCCGCCGTGCGCAGCGGGGCGGCCTCGAAGGCCGGCTGCTCCGGAATGATCTGGGAGACGGTGAAGTCGTCTTCCAGCGGGTCGCCACCACCACCGTGGGTGATCGCGTCCGGCAGCATGACCAGCGACGTCGTACCCGCCTGCTCGCCCGAGGGGCGCAGCTGGACGCGGATGCCGTGCCGGTCGGCGAGGCGGCCGACCACGAACAGACCCATGCGCTGCGAGATCGCGGCGTCCACGGTCGGCGGGTTGGCCAGCTTGTGGTTGATGTCGGCGAAGTCCTCGGCGGTCAGACCGATGCCCTTGTCGTGGATCTCGACCATCACGCGGCCGTCGGGGAGACGGGTGGCGGTGACGCGGACCTTCGTCTGCGGGGAGGAGAACGTGGTGGCGTTCTCCAGCAGCTCGGCGAGCAGGTGCACGAGGTCGGTCACGGCCTGGCCGTGGATCTCCGACTCCGGCACACCGGTGATCTCGATGCGCTCGTACTGCTCCACCTCGGAGGAGGCGGCGCGCAGCACGTCGACGAGCGGCACCGGCTGGTTCCAGCGGCGGCCGGGCTCCTCGCCCGCGAGGATGAGGAGGTTCTCGCCGTTGCGGCGCATACGCGTGGCCAGGTGGTCCAGCTTGAAGAGGTTCTCCAGCTGGTCCGGGTCGGCCTCGTTGTTCTCCAGGTCGGTGATCAGGGTCAGCTGGCCCTCGATCAGCGACTGGTTGCGCTGCGACAGGTTGGTGAAGATCGCGTTGACGTTGCCCCGGAGCAGGGCCTGCTCGGCGGCGAGCCGGACGGCCTCGCGGTGGACCTGGTCGAAGGCGCGGGCGACCTCGCCGATCTCGTCCTGGGAGTTGATCGGGATGGGCTCCACGCGGGTGTCGACGCGGCCCGGGTCGGTGCGCGAGAGCTGGTCGACCAGCATCGGCAGGCGCTGCTCGGCGATGGAGAAGGCGGCGGTGCGCAGACGGCTCATCGAGGTGCTCATCTGGCGGGCCATCATCCCGGCCAGGATGAACGCCGCGAGCAGCGCGATCACCACGATGGCACCGTTGACGAAGGCGTCCGTCTTGGCGTCGCCGGAGATCTCCGCGGCCTCGTCCACCGCCTTGGTGACGAGGTCGGCCTCGATCTCGCTGTAGCCGTCGAACTTGGCGGTCGCGGCGCCCATCCAGGTCTGCGGCGTGACGTCCTTCGCCCGCAGCTCCTGGATCTCGTCGGCGTCCTTGGCCTTGCCGATCGCACCGGCCATGCCGGTGAAGACGGAACCGTCGACGACCGGCGGCTTGAGACCGGCCTCCTGCAGCCGCTTGGCGCCGTCGGCCGCCTTGCCGGTCATGACCTGCTTGAGCTTCTCCGTGTCCTCGGCGGTGCCGCCGGACACGTACTCGCCGATGGCGATCTGCTCCAGGTAGTTGTACGAGTTGAAGGCCACCGACTGCTGGGCGAAGTCCTCGTCGTCCTTGCTCGGCCGTACGAGCAGGTGCATGCCGATGGAGCGCTGGAGGGAGGTCGCGGCCTTGGCGAGCTGGACGGCGTAGACCGTCCGGCCGTAGCTGGTGATGTTGCCGGTGCCGAGGCCGAGCTCGTTGGAGAACTCCATCAGCGAGTGCTGGACCTTGACGTAGCCCTCTTCGGTCCGCACCGGGTCGAGGGCCTTGGTGTACGCGGTCTCCCGGAGCTGCTCCAGGGTCGGCTCCTCCGCCCGGAACAGCTTCAGGCGGCGCTCCAGGCCCTGGTCCTCGGGCATGTTCGCGACGGCGGCGTCGAACCGGACCTTGGCGGCGTCCGTCGCGGCGTACGCCTGCTTGACCTCGGCGGCCTCGCGGTCCTGGGCGCTCTTCGCGGTCAGCAGCGGCGCGGCGGTGAGGTCGCGCTCGTTGAGCAGGGCCGCGCCGTACTCCGAGGCGGCGCGCACCACGAGGGCCGTCTTCTCGGCGTCCTGGGCCTCGCTCCAGGTGTCGATCGACTGCTTGACCTGGAAGCCGCCCATGACGAGGCCGACCAGCACGGGTATGAGGAGGATCGCGTTCAGCCTGGTCGGCACCCGCCAGTTGCGCGGGGACAACTTGCTCGTGCTGCCGGTGCCGGCGGCCACGCCGTCCGACGGTGCTCCGGGCGCATCGGCAGGCGGCACCGCAGTGCGCATGGGCGGGGTGAAGTTGCCCCGCGCCTGCTGCTCCGCGGCGCTGTTCTTGCTTCGCCTCACTCGACCAACAACCTCTCGGCGCCGGCACCTACGTTGTGCCGTTTTCTGTTCAGGGCCGTACTACTCGGGAGTTCGTCGCATTGCAGCATGTAAAGCGGCCCCGTTCCAAACAGCGGAAATAGGCCATTGCCACTGGTCCAGACCCCAGATAAAACGGGCATAAAGAACGAGCCCCGCCAAAAGGCGGGGCCCATGTGAGCACAGCGGCACCAGCCGGATGCGCGTTGTGTCCAGTGCCCACCAATTCTCTGTCGAAACGTTATGAACCTGGCGGGCCGACCGTGTCGGACGACACACGGCGTCCCTGTATGCACCACCGAATGTCTACGACAACTTCCGTATACATACGCCTACTTGAGTCGTGCCATGAGCGCGTGCTCCACGAGCGTGATCAATGCGCTCTTGGCGTCGGCGCGGTGGCGGGCGTCGGTGGTGATGATCGGGGTGTCGGGACCGATCTGCAGGGCCTCGCGCACCTCGTCGGGGGTGTAGGGCTGGTGTCCGTCGAAACCGTTGAGGGCGATGACGAACGGCAGGCCGCTGTTCTCGAAGTAGTCCACCGCCGGGAAGCAGTCCGCGAGACGGCGGGTGTCGACGAGGACCACGGCGCCGATCGCGCCGCGTACGAGGTCGTCCCACATGAACCAGAAGCGGTCCTGGCCCGGTGTACCGAAGAGGTACAGGATCAGGTCCTGGTCCAGGGTGATGCGGCCGAAGTCCATCGCCACCGTGGTGGTGGTCTTGCCCCCGGTGTGGGTGAGGTCGTCGATGCCCGCCGACGCGGACGTCATGACGGCCTCGGTACGCAGCGGGTTGATCTCCGAGACGGCACCGACGAACGTGGTCTTGCCCACGCCGAAGCCGCCCGCCACCACGATCTTCGCGCTGGTGGTGGAACGGCCGGCGCCCGATCCGCCGCTAGAGCTTGCGAAGTCCACTGAGCACCCTTTCCAGCAGCGTCACATCCGGCGTACCGCCGGCCTCTCCATTGCCCGGCTGGTGGATCGCCACCATGCCCGCCTCCGCCAGGTCGGCGACGAGGATCCGGGCCACCCCGAGCGGCATCGACAGCAGTGCCGACACCTCGGCCACCGACTTCACCTCGCGGCACAGGTGGCAGATCCGCTGGTGCTCGGGCAGCAGTGTTCCCAGATGGGCCGGGTCGGCGGTCGTGCTGACCAGCGCCTCGATGGCGAGCTGGTAGCGCGGCCGCGTCCGTCCGCCGGTCATGGCGTACGGACGGACCAGCGGCTGATCGCCTTCGTGACCGTACGGGTCGTCCAGGGACGCACCGTACGGATCGTGAGAGGCGGTGGGCGGGGTCATGGATCCTCCGGGTCGTGACAGCAGGTGGTCTGCGTGCCGTCGTGACGGGGCCGGTGGGGGGCCGGATGGGGCGGCCGACAGATGAACAAGAACGTGAGGCGGTACGTACACGAGGGGGGAAGGAGTACGTACCACCCCGGGCGGATCAGCGGAGCAGGCTGCCCTGGAGCTCGGCTCTCAGGTCCGGGGTCAGCACGGTGCCGGCACGGTCCACCAGAAGCGTCATCTCGTAGCCGACGAGGCCGATGTCGCAGTCCGGGTGGGCCAGCACAGCGAGGGAGGAACCGTCCGAGACGGACATGATGAAGAGGAAGCCGCGCTCCATCTCCACCACGGTCTGGGCGACCTGGCCGCCTTCGAAGATCCGGGACGCCCCCGCGGTCAGCGAGGTGAGTCCGGACGCCACGGCCGCGAGCTGGTCGGCGCGGTCACGCGGGAACCCCTCGGACATGGCCAGCAGGAGGCCGTCGGCCGAGACCACCACCGTGTGCGACACCCCGGGGGTGTTGTCCACGAAGTTGGTGATCAACCAGTTCAGGTTCTGCGCCGCCTGGCTCATCGGTCTCAACTAGCGCTCCTGCGGGTGTGTGGGGCCGATATTGAAGCTGCCCGTGGTCGAGCCGCCCGCCTGACGCCCCTGCTGGATGCCCCGGCGGAGGTTGGTCAGTCGGCCGCGCACGTCGTCGGGCGCGCGGGAGACCTGCGGCCCGGACTGGTGCTGCTGCTCCTGCGCGGTACCGGGTACCAGGTTGGCACGCGGGACCCGCCGGGGCAGGCCCGACGTGGTGACGCCGCCGGCCGCGGGTTTGCGAACCCGCTCGGCCTGGCGCACCAGCTCGTCGTTGGGCGACGTACGCCAGGCGCCCGTGGTGGACGCGGCGTCGTCGCGGGCGGGGCGCTGCGGGGCCTGCTGTTGCGGCACGACCGGGACGGGCACCGTCTGGTCGTTGCCGGCGAACCGGGCCTGCTGCGGCTGACGGGCCTGCGGGCTCTCCGGCCGGCGGCCCTGGGGCTGCTGTGCCTGCGGAGCCTGCGGTGCCTGAGCCTGCTGTCCCTGCTGGGCCGGGGGCTGCTGGGCCTGCTGGCCCTCCTGCCCGCGGAACCAGTTGGTCTCAAGCGTGTCGTACAGCGGCGTGCGACCGTCCCCGGCGTCCGGAGCGGGCGGCAGCGCCTCGGGCCGCGGCTGCGACGGCAGGCTGCCGGCCGGCGGGCGCGGGCTCGTGTCGTCCGGCCGCTGGAACTGCGCCGTGGACGCCGGGTCCTGCGGGCGGTGCCCGTTCAGCTGGTCGGGACGCGCGTACTGGCCGGTGGTCTCCGGCTCCTCGTGACCGCGCGGCGCGTCCAGCGGAGTGGTGCGCTGCTGCGGGGGCACGGGGCCGGCCTGGTCGTTGCCCCAGCTCGCGGCCTGCGGGCGCTGGGGGCGCTGCGGCTGCGGGGAGCCACCGGGCAGCTCGGCCCGCGGGCCGGCGCCGGGCTGGCGGCGCGGGTTGCCGGGGGCCTGCTGACCGGCACGCTGCTGCTGTCCGGGGCCCTGCGGGCGGCCGGGCTGCTGGGCGTCGGCCTGCGGCGCCTGGGCGTTGTTCTGCCAGACGTCCGAGCGCGTCGGGATGCCGCCGGGCGCCGCGCCCGCGGTGCCGCTGAACGGGTCCTGGGGCTGCTGCGGCTGCTGCGGCTGCTGCGGGGACTGACCCGGCCGGCCGTGCTTGCCCTGTCGCGGCTGCTGCTGACCACCGGGCTGACCACCCGGCTGTCCACCGGGCTGTCCGCCCGGTGCTCCGTCGCGGCCGGGCAGCGCTGCCCGGGGTCCGGCGCCCGCGCCGACCTGACCGCGCGCCGCGGCGGCACCGGCGAGGCCTGCGGCCGCACCGGAGCGTCCCGCGCCCGCGCCGCCCGGTCCGCCGGGCAGACCGGGACGGCCGCCACCGGGACCGCCGGCCAGCCGGCCGCCGGAGCCCGCCTGGGCCTGCGGCATACCGCCCTGGCCCGCCGGACCGCCCTGGCCCGGCTTGCCGGGAAGCTTCTTGCCGCCCTGGGCGACGTCCACGGGGAGCATGACCAGCGCGGTCGTACCGCCCGAGTCGGACGGCCGCAGCTGGATGCGGATGCCGTGGCGCAGCGACAGCCGGCCGACCACGAACAGACCCATGCGCCGGGAGACCGACACGTCCACGGTGGGCGGCGACGCCAGCCGCTCGTTGATCGCGGCGAGGTCCTCGGGGGAGAGGCCGATGCCGGTGTCGTGGATCTCGACGAGCACGCGCCCGTCGGGCAGCGCGTGACCGGTCACGCGCACCTTGGTCTGCGGCGAGGAGAACGACGTGGCGTTCTCCAGCAGCTCGGCGAGCAGGTGCACGAGGTCGTTGACGACGCGGCCGGCGACCTCGGTCGCCGGGACGGCGGCGAGCTCGATGCGCTCGTACTGCTCCACCTCGGACGCGGCGGCGCGGAGCACGTCGACGAGCGGGACCGGCCGGGTCCACCGGCGGCCCGGCTCCTCACCGGCGAGGACGAGCAGGTTCTCACCGTTACGGCGCATGCGCGTGGCGAGGTGGTCGAGCTTGAACAGCGAGGAGAGCTGGTCCGGGTCGGCCTCGCGGGACTCCAGCTCGGAGATCAGCGACAGCTGGCGCTGGATCAGACCCTGGGAGCGGCGCGAGAGGTTGGTGAACATCGCGTTGACGTTGCCCCGCAGCAGGGCCTGCTCGGCGGCGAGGCGGACCGCCTCGCGGTGCACGTCGTCGAAGGCCGCGGCCACCTGGCCGATCTCGTCCCGGGAGTGCACACCGACGGACTCGACGGAGGTGTCCACGTCCTGGGGGTCGGACTCGGACAGCTGCTTGACGAGCTCGGGCAGGCGCTCCTGGGCGACCTTGGTCGCGGTGTCCTGGAGCCGCCGCAGCGACCGGATCATCGACCGGGCCACGACGAAGGCGCCGATGAGCGAGACGCCGAGGACGAGCAGGATCAGCGCACCGTTGATGATCGCGTCGCGCTGCGACTCCTGGTGCAGCTCGCGGGCCTTGCTCTCCATCTGGCCGAGCAGGTCGGCCTCGATGGTCTTCATGGCCTGGATCTTGGTGCTGTCCTCGTCCGCCCAGTCGAGGTAGCTTCGCGCCGGCTGCTTCTCCATGCCGTCCGGGGAGCTCAGCACCCGGTCCGCGTACTTGTCGGCCTCGATGATGTTCGGGTTGCCGCTGGTCAGCGGGGCCAGCAGTTCGGTGGCGTCACCGCCGGCGGAGGAGTAGATCGCCTGGAACGACTTCAGGGCGTCGTTCTCGTTCTTGCGGGCCGCCTCGGCGTAGAGCCGGTCGTTGGCGTTGAGCTTGCCCTTTTCGCGGTCGTTCTTCGGCAGGGCCGCCGCGATGATCGCGCGCTGGATGGACGCGAACTCCTTGGCGGACGAGAAGGCCGCCAGCGCACGCGTGCGCTTGATCATGTCCGGGTTGCTGGTCGCCTGCGCCATGTCCTGCGACAGGCTCAGCAGCGACTCGATCAGCCGGCTGTAGCGCTCGACCGTCTGCGAGTGCAGCACCTTGTCGTCGTACGCGTTCTCGCGAATGCTCTTCAGCGAGATCACCTGGTTGGCGATCTGCGTCACGTTGGAGCGGATCGACTGCAGCGCCTCGTCGTTCTGGGTGTCACCGATCTCCTCGGTGGCCTTCAGGAACGCCTTCTGCGCGCGGTCGGTCGACTCGTAGTGCTGGGAGATCTTGTAGTCGGACGCGATCGGACCGTCGTCGGACGTCCGGTTGGCCAGCGGTCCGGCGGTCTGGTCGCGCTCCTCCTGGAGCGCCTGGGCGAGGTCGGTCGCCTCTTCGGTGAGCTTGGTGAGCAGCTGCATGTGGTCCAGCTGCTCCATGTCGTTCATGGACTCGTTGATACGGAGTCCACCCAGCGTGGTCGCGGCGACCACGGGCAGGGCGAGCAGGGAGACGAGACGGGTGCTGATGCGCCAGTTGCGCAGGGCTATTCGGGGCCCGGTGTCGGTCGGGCTCTTCGCCTTGCCCTTGGCCTTGCCCTTCGCCTTGGGCGCGGCCGGGGGCTCGGCGCCGCCCGGTGCGGCACTCCCGCGCCCCGCGCGGTCGGCGCCGTCGGAGGCGGCCGTCTGACCCGGGTTCTGGGTGTGCTGGGCCGAGGAGCCGCGGTCGGTCCCGCCGCGCGGCTCCTCGCCCGCCGCAGCTTCCCCTCGGCCCTGGCGGGTCGGGGGAGACCCCATGCCATCCCTCTTGAAACGTCCCTGCACTAGCGTCGCAACCTCTGGACCAGGCGTCCCTCCGCGCGAACGGACGGGACGGTGTCGGCGTCGTGGAGCGCGAGCGCGCCCCATGGTGGTCGTGAGTGACCGGCTCGGATCCCCCCTCCCGCCGCCGCTTGGGCGCTGCGTTGCGCCGCTGCGCGCCGGTCTGAAATCCCGCGGCGGTGCGTGGAATTCCAGCACAGTGCCGGATCTCCAACAAGGGCGGTGGTGGCCACCTCCGGCCGGTTCACGATCCGTGAGGGCCTCATCACCTGCCGTGGATACGGATCAGGGAGGAAGCGGACATCGGTGGACGAGTCGTGTAGGGGTGGGGGGTGTCCCAGTCGCCATGATCAGGAGCGGAATGAAGCATTCAGGTACGCAATGTCCGTTTCCATTGGTCCAGCCGACGGTCTGAGATGACCGGAATGTCCCCCTGGTCGTGAGCAAACTCACATATAGATCGCCGTCTCCTGCCGCTATGGGCGGGGAATCGAATGTTTAGCCTGACGCTTTACAGAGTGAGTGCACTGTCAACCCCTACACCGAGGTCTGAAGCCACCGATGAAGACGACGATGACGTTCCGCAGCATCGCCAACCCGCGCCGCACCACCCTCGCCACCCTCACCGACGCCGGTGAACTGCAGCAGGGCGTCCGGCCGGAGCACTCGGCAGACCTCCCGGCCAGCACGGCCAACCCGCGCCGCACCACCCTCATGGAAGCCCCGCTGGCCGCGGCGCAGTGATGTCGGCGGGGCGCCCGCCCCTTCCGCGTTAGCCTGGAGCGTCAGACTCCAGTCACCAGCGGAAGTAAGGGGCACGGCATCCCGTGCGCATCGCCAGATTCTCCATCGACGGCAATGTCGCCTTCGGCGCGGTCGAGGGCGGCAGCGCCCCCGGCGAAGAGGGCGACCTCGTCCTCGACATCATCAAGGGTATTCCGTACGCCGACTTCGAACTCAGCGGCACCAAGGTTCCGCTGAGCAAGGTCCGCCTCCTGCCGCCCGTCCTGCCCAACAAGGTCGTGGCCATCGGCCGCAACTACGCGGAGCACGCCGCGGAGCTCGGCAACGAGGTCCCCGAGGTCCCCGTCGCCTTCTTCAAGCCCACCACCTCGGTGATCGGCTCCGGCGACGCGATCGAGTACCCCTCCTTCTCGCGGGAGCTGCACCACGAGGCCGAGCTGGCCGTCGTGATCGGCCGCATGTGCCGCGAGGTCCCGCGCGAGCGCGTCAAGGACGTCATCTTCGGCTTCACCTGCGCCAACGACGTCACGGCCCGCGACGTCCAGCAGCGCGAGAAGCAGTGGGCCCGGGCCAAGGGCTTCGACACCTCCTGCCCGCTCGGACCCTGGGTGGAGACCGGCATCGAGCCGGCCGCCGTCGCCGAGGGCCTCGCCGTCCAGTGCACGGTCAACGGCGAACAGCGCCAGCTGGGACGTACGAGCGACATGGTGCGCTCCGTCGAGGACCTCGTCGTCCACATCTCGGAGGCCATGACGCTGCTCCCGGGCGACGTCATCCTCACCGGCACCCCGGCCGGAGTCGGACCGCTCAACGTCGGCGACGAGGTCGCCGTCACCATCGAAGGCATCGGCACTCTCACCAACAAGGTGATCAAGCGTGGCTAACGCGATCCGCGTCCGTTTCTGTCCCTCCCCGACCGGCAACCCCCACGTGGGGCTGGTCCGCACCGCCCTGTTCAACTGGGCCTTCGCCCGGCACCACCAGGGCACCATGGTCTTCCGCATCGAGGACACGGACGCGGCGCGCGACTCCGAGGAGTCGTACCAGCAGCTCCTGGACTCGCTGCGCTGGCTGGGCCTGGACTGGGACGAGGGCCCCGAGACCGGCGGCCCCCACGCGCCGTACCGCCAGTCGCAGCGCATGGACATCTACCGCGACGTCGCCGGCAAGCTGCTCCAGGGCGGCTACGCGTACCGCTGCTACTGCACGGCCACCGAGCTCGACGAGCGCCGCGAGGCCGCCCGCGCCGCCGGCAAGCCGTCCGGGTACGACGGCACGTGCCGCGACCTGACCGCCGAGCAGAGGGCGGCCTTCGAGGCCGAGGGCCGCGAGTCGATCGTCCGCTTCCGGATGCCCGACGAGCCCATCACCTTCACCGACCTGGTCCGCGGCGAGCTCACCTTCACCCCGGACAACGTCCCGGACTACGGCATCGTCCGCGCCAACGGCGCCCCCCTCTACACGCTCGTCAACCCCGTCGACGACGCGCTGATGGAGATCACGCACGTGCTGCGCGGCGAGGACCTGCTGTCCTCCACCCCGCGCCAGATCGCGCTCTACAAGGCGCTGATCGAGCTCGGCATCGCCAAGGACATCCCCGCCTTCGGCCACCTGCCGTACGTCATGGGCGAGGGCAACAAGAAGCTTTCCAAGCGCGACCCGCAGTCCTCCCTGAACCTCTACCGGGAGCGCGGCTTCCTCCCCGAGGGCCTGCTCAACTACCTCTCGCTCCTCGGCTGGTCCTTCTCCGCCGACCAGGACGTCTTCACCGTTCCCGAGATGGTCGAGCGGTTCGACATCGCGGACGTGAACGCCAACCCGGCCCGCTTCGACCTCAAGAAGGCGGAGGCGATCAACGCCGACCACATCCGCCGGCTCGACGTGAAGGCGTTCACCGAGGCGTGCGAGCCCTGGCTGCGCGCCCCGCACGCCCCCTGGGCACCGGAGGACTTCGACCGCGCGGCCTGGGAGGCCATCGCGCCGCACGCCCAGACCCGCCTGACCGTCCTGTCGGAGATCACCCAGAACGTCGACTTCCTCTTCCTCCCGGAGCCCGTCGAGGACGAGGCCTCCTGGCAGAAGGCCATGAAGGAGGGCTCCGACGCCCTGCTGCGCACGGCCCGCGCCAAGCTGGAGGCGGCGGACTGGACCAGCCCCGAGTCCCTCAAGGAGGCCGTCCTCGCGGCCGGCGAGGAGCACGGCCTGAAGCTGGGCAAGGCCCAGGCCCCGGTCCGCGTCGCGGTCACCGGCCGCACGGTCGGGCTCCCGCTCTTCGAGTCCCTGGAGATCCTGGGCAAGGACCGGACGCTCGCCCGCATCGACGCCGCCCTGGCGAAGCTGGGGTCCTGACCCCCGCCCCGGCGGTACGGTCGGGGGTATGCCGATCCGTGCGGTCCTCTGGGACATCGACGACACGATCTTCGACTACGCGAGCGCCGACCGCGCCGGGATGCTGCACCACCTGACGGCCGAGGGCCTGGTCGACGGAGACACCTCCGTCGACCAGGCCCTCCGGCGTTGGAAGGAGCTCACCACCCACCACTGGCGCCGCTTCGAGGCCGGCGGGGTCGCCTTCGAGGACCAGCGCCGCGACCGGGTCCGCGACTTCCTGGGCCGTCCGCTGACCGATCCGGAGGCCGACGCCTGGTTCGAGCGGTACCTGGCGCACTACGAGGTCGCCTGGGCGCTCTTCCCGGACACCCTGCCCGTGCTCGACGTCCTGGCGGCCGACTACCGGCACGCCGTCCTGTCGAACTCCACGATCCGCAACCAGGAGCGCAAGCTGCGCGCACTGGGCGTGTACGACCGCTTCGAGGCCCTGGTCTGCGCGGCCGAGCTCGGCGTGTCCAAGCCCGCCCCCGAGGCGTTCCACGCCGCCTGCACCCTCATCGACCTGCCGCCGGAGGAGGTCGCGTACGTCGGCGACCAGCCGGACATCGACGCCCGCGGGGCCGTCGAGGCGGGCCTGACGGGCATCTGGCTGGACCGCACCGGCATCGGCGGACGCCCCGAGCTCACCCGGATCACGAGCCTCGATCAGCTCCCCGGCCTGCTGCGCGACCAAACCCGTTTTGGAGCCCCGGACACCTTCAGGTAATGTTCTTCCTGCGCCGAGGGGAGCGGGTCGAAAGCCCGAAACTCCGAAGCGTAACCCGAACAAAACCCTCTCAGGGGGTTGAGTTTTGGTGGCCTATGGTGTAATTGGCAGCACGACTGATTCTGGTTCAGTTAGTCTTGGTTCGAGTCCAGGTAGGCCAGCTCGCAGAGCTCATCTGCAAAGCCCCCGTTGTGTAGCGGCCTAGCACGCTGCCCTCTCAAGGCAGTAGCGCCGGTTCGAATCCGGTCGGGGGTACAGATCCTTCCCACGTGATCACCAGGGTCGCTCCCGATGATCACGCTGCAGGATCGCTAGGGCCCCCGTTGTGTAGCGGCCTAGCACGCCGCCCTCTCAAGGCGGTAGCGCCGGTTCGAATCCGGTCGGGGGTACCAACTGGTCTAAACCACCAGTGGCCTATGGTGTAATTGGCAGCACGACTGATTCTGGTTCAGTTAGTCTTGGTTCGAGTCCAGGTAGGCCAGCGGATCGATCATTGATCTTGCCCCCGTTGTGTAGCGGCCTAGCACGCCGCCCTCTCAAGGCGGTAGCGCCGGTTCGAATCCGGTCGGGGGTACGCACAGAGGAAGCCCTCCCCAGCAGGGGAGGGCTTCTTCGCGTTCCCGGACCCTCGCGGGCCGGGAGGGTCCCCGACAACAACTCCGGTCCACCGCTGCGGCGTTGAAGCGGTGGACCGGGAGCTGGCAGAAGTGGATGGACAAGCGGGCCGGACTCAGCCCGAGCGGCGCAGCGCCTCGGACAGCCGGGCGGCGGCGTCGATGACGGCCTGGGCGTGCATACGGCCCGGGTGGCGCGTGAGGCGCTCGATCGGCCCCGAGACCGACACGGCGGCCACCACGCGGTTCGACGGGCCCCGCACGGGCGCGGAGACGGACGCCACGCCCGGCTCGCGCTCACCGATCGACTGGGCCCAGCCGCGGCGCCGTACGCCCGACAGGGCCGTCGCCGTGAAGCGGGCCCCCTGGAGGCCCCGGTGCAGCCGCTCCGGCTCCTCCCAGGCCATGAGGATCTGGGCCGAGGAGCCGGCCTTCATGGTGAGCGTGGAGCCGACCGGCACGGTGTCCCGCAATCCGGACAGCCGCTCCGCCGCGGCGACGCAGATGCGCATGTCGCCCTGGCGCCGGTAGAGCTGCGCGCTCTCCCCGGTCACGTCCCGCAGATGAGTCAGTACGGGTCCGGCCGTGGCCAGCAGGCGGTCCTCGCCGGCCGCGGCGGCGAGCTCCGCCAGCCGCGGTCCGAGGATGAACCGGCCCTGCATGTCCCTCGCCACCATCCGGTGATGTTCCAGTGCCACGGCAAGGCGATGTGCCGTGGGTCGTGCGAGCCCGGTCGCCGCGACCAGCCCGGCGAGGGTGGCCGGACCGGACTCCAGGGCGCTCAGAACCAGAGCTGCCTTGTCGAGAACGCCGACGCCGCTAGAGTTGTCCATGCAACGATATTCACGTCTCACTCTGTGAAACGCAAGTTCAATTTTCCCGGGAACTTGCCACCCTGTACGTACGGCCCGCGGACCAACGGGTCCGATGCCCGTCCGGCACGTGGGATACGTGGGGCCCGGACGTGGGGCCACTGATCTCTAGAGGCGCCGGCGCACCCGCCGGCCGGAGGGAAAGCGATGGGTAGGACACTCGCGGAGAAGGTCTGGGACGACCATGTCGTCCGGCGCGCCGAGGGCGAGCCCGACCTCCTCTTCATCGATCTGCACCTGCTGCACGAGGTGACCAGCCCGCAGGCCTTCGACGGCCTCCGCCAGAACGGCCGGCAGGTGCGGCGCCTCGACCTCACCATCGCGACCGAGGACCACAACACCCCCACCCTCGACATCGACAAGCCCATCGCCGACCCGGTCTCCCGGGCCCAGCTGGAGACGCTGCGCAAGAACTGCGCGGAGTTCGGTGTCCGCCTGCACCCGCTGGGCGACGTCGAGCAGGGCGTCGTCCACGTCGTGGGACCGCAGCTGGGCCTGACCCAGCCGGGCACGACCGTGGTCTGCGGCGACTCCCACACCTCCACGCACGGCGCCTTCGGCGCGCTGGCCTTCGGCATCGGCACCTCGCAGGTCGAGCACGTCCTGGCCACGCAGACGCTGCCGATGGCGCGCCCGAAGACCATGGCGATCACGGTCGAGGGCGAGCTGCCGGACGGCGTCACCGCCAAGGACCTGATCCTGGCGATCATCGCCAGGATCGGCACCGGCGGCGGCCAGGGGTACGTGCTGGAGTACCGCGGGTCCGCCATCGAGAAGCTCTCGATGGAAGCCCGGATGACCATCTGCAACATGTCGATCGAGGCCGGTGCCCGCGCGGGCATGATCGCCCCGGACGAGACCACCTTCGCCTACCTCAAGGGCCGCGCCCACGCGCCCGAGGGCGAGGACTGGGACGCGGCCGTCGCCTACTGGAAGACGCTGCGGACCGACGACGACGCCGTCTTCGACGCCGAGGTCGTCATCGACGCCACCGAGCTGGCCCCCTTCGTCACCTGGGGCACCAACCCCGGCCAGGGAGCACCCCTTTCGGCCTCCGTCCCCGACCCGGCTTCGTACGAAGACGCTTCGGAGCGCCTGGCCGCCGAAAAGGCCCTGGAGTACATGGGGTTGACCGCCGGGCAGTCGCTGCGCGACATCAAGGTCGACACCGTCTTCGTAGGCTCCTGCACCAACGGCCGCATCGAGGACCTGCGCTCCGCCGCCGCCGTCCTGAACGGGCGCAAAGTCGCCGACGGCGTACGCATGCTGGTCGTGCCCGGCTCGGTCCGGGTCGCCCTGCAGGCGGTCGAGGAGGGCCTGGACACGGTCTTCAAGGAGGCCGGGGCCGAATGGCGGCACGCGGGCTGCTCGATGTGCCTGGGCATGAACCCCGACCAACTCGCGCCCGGCGAGCGTTCCGCCTCCACCTCCAACCGCAACTTCGAGGGCAGGCAGGGCAAGGGCGGCCGCACCCACCTGGTCTCTCCCCAGGTCGCCGCCGCCACCGCGGTGCTGGGCCATCTGGCCTCGCCCGCCGACCTGTCCGAAGCCCCCGCGACCGCCGGAGTCTGAGCAATCATGGAAGCTTTCACCACCCACACCGGCCGGGCCGTCCCGCTGCGCCGCAGCAACGTCGACACCGACCAGATCATCCCGGCGCACTGGCTGAAGAAGGTCACCCGCGACGGCTTCGAGGACGGCCTGTTCGAGGCCTGGCGCAAGGACCCCGAGTTCGTCCTCAACCGCCCCGAGCGGCAGGGCGCCACGGTCCTGGTGGCCGGCCCCGACTTCGGCACCGGCTCCTCCCGCGAGCACGCCGTCTGGGCGCTGCAGAACTACGGCTTCAAGACCGTCGTCTCCTCCCGCTTCGCCGACATCTTCCGCGGCAACTCGCTGAAGAACGGCCTGCTCACGGTGGTCCTGGACCAGAAGACCGTGGACGCGCTGTGGGAGCTGACCGAGGCCGACCCGCAGGCCGAGATCACCGTCGACCTCCGGGACCGCCAGGTGCGCGCCCAGGGGATCACCGCGGACTTCGAGCTGGACGAGAACGCCCGCTGGCGGCTGCTGAACGGCCTGGACGACATCAGCATCACGCTGCGGAACGAGCCCGACATCGCCGCGTACGAGGCGAAGCGCCCGTCGTACAAGCCGCGGACCCTTCCGGTCTGACCTCCCCCGCACCCTTCCGGTGCCACGGCCGCCGCCCGGACGTGAGCGGCCGGCCGGGGCGCGGCAGCCCCCAGCGGATGCGAGCAGTGTGAACCGACGCCCGGCCGGGTTTCCCGGCCGGGCGTTCGTGCGCCGGTGGCCGGCGCCCAGTCCGGCGGCCCCCTCCCCGTTGTCGCCCCGGGGGCTGCGGTGGCGAAACCGCGCGCTCGGCGTATCTCCGCAGTTCAGAGCTGCCTTCGATCTTCCCGGCCGCCCGGTCCGCGCCCGCCCCGCAGGTATACCCGCGCCCGCCCGGGGAGGCGCTCCCGCCCGGCGCGGTGGCGACCGCGCGCACTCCGGCGCCCCCGATCGCCAACGCGACCCGTGCGAGCAGGGTGTTGTCCCCCCCGCGCCGGAAGGTGAGCCGCAGGGCGCAGGCACCGGCACGCGCGGCAGCCGGCGGACGTAACAGTCGTAGCAGGATGGCGTGAAAGTGCCCTTGCGGGGCAGCATGATGACGTGCCGGGGGGCCATCCGGCTGACGGCTCGCCCGTGTGTCGCGGCAGGCCGGCGAACTCTCTCCGGGAGCCTGCATGCGGTCATCAACTTCCGTTCCCCACAAGGAAATCGCAGCTGGGACGGGGTGCCCGGAGGTGGTGGCTCAGGGGCCCCCGAATGGCCCTGGGGACAGGCCAGTTACCCCCTACGGAGGCGACAACTCGCCCCAGATGGCACAATCGGTGCATGGAACGCGACAGCCAACTGCAGCTCTACGAGGCGGTCGCAGCCCGACTGAAAGAAGCGCACACCCGAGTGCGCGCACTGCAAGTCCCGGAGGGCGTAAGGATGGCGCTGTCCCGGAAGCTGTTGGTCATCACGGCCTCGGCGAAGCACGATCTCGCAGGCGCGGCTCAGCGTCTGGACCGGTTGATGGAGGACCTCGACGAGGGCCGATTCCCTGAAGGGGACTGACACTCCGAACTCCGCGGCC
Organism: Streptomyces sp. NPDC051310; assembly: GCF_044455245.1. NCBI lineage: Bacteria > Bacillati > Actinomycetota > Actinomycetes > Kitasatosporales > Streptomycetaceae > Streptomyces > Streptomyces sp. NPDC051310. The sequence continues at coordinate 167,122 of NZ_JBITEO010000004.1, read as the reverse complement.
GCCTACTTCGTTGCGGCACTAGGGTGATTAGCCCGTTTCGTGTTTGATTTGCGGTATATATCTGCCTAACGTGCGAAAACGCTTGAACATTTCGTTCCGGCAATGTCTCCGAAGGGGAAGACGTGAACAAGGCGCAGCTCGTAGAAGCGATTGCCGACAAGATGGGTGGCCGCCAGCAGGCCGCCGATGCTGTCGACGCGGTGCTGGACGCGATCGTGCGTGCCGTGGTCGCCGGTGACCGGGTCTCGGTCACCGGCTTCGGTTCGTTCGAGAAGGTCGACCGCCCGGCCCGCTACGCCCGCAACCCGCAGACCGGTGAGCGCGTCCGGGTCAAGAAGACCTCGGTTCCGCGCTTCCGTGCAGGTCAGGGCTTCAAGGACCTGGTAAGCGGCTCCAAGAAGCTGCCCAAGGGCGGCGAGGTCGCGGTCAAGAAGGCGCCCAAGGGCAGCCTTTCGGGCGCCCCGCCCACCATCGCCAAGTCCGTGGGCAAGAAGGCTGCCGCCAAGAAGACCACCACCGCCGCGGCGAAGAAGACGGCGGCCAAGAAGGCCACCCCCGCCAAGAAGACCACCACCGCCGCCGCGAAGAAGACCACCGCCAAGAAGGCCACCCCCGCCAAGAAGACCACGACGGCGGCGGCCAAGAAGGCGACCCCGGCGAAGACCACGGCCGCCGCGAAGAAGACCACCGCGAAGAAGACCGCGCCGGCGAAGAAGGCCACGGCGAAGAAGGCTCCCGCCAAGAAGACCACCGCGCGCAAGACCACCGCCAAGAAGACCACCACCGCGCGCAACAAGTAAGCGGCGAAGGCCCTTCAGGCCCCTCACACGCCGGGCCGGACTCCCTGGAAGGGAGCCCGGCCCGCGGTGCGTCGTGGGGCGGGGGAGAGGCGGTCAGAAGGTCTGCAGCGTGATCAGCGTGATGCGGGGGGACTCGCCCTCGCCTTCCGTCTCGATGCGCACGCGCTGGCCCGGACGCAGCAGGCGCAGGCCGCCGGCGTCGAAGGCCGGGGCGGAGAAGGGCACCGGGGTGCCGTCGTCGAGGAGGACGCTGCCGCTGCGGGATGCGGGATCGTACGTGTACGCGGTGGCCTGCATGGGCCGAGCCTATCCGGACCGCGCCGGCCCCGCGCCCACCAGGCCCGCTGCCCGCCCGCCCGGGCCTGCCCTCGCCACGGCCCCGCACCCCTCCGTGCGCCCGCTGCCGCACGGGGCCGCCCGCCGCGGTGGCGCCGCACTTCCGCTACGCCGGTTCCGGCGCGTCCGCGGGCCACCACTCGGCCGTGCGGGGGCCCACGCCCAGTTCCCGGGCGGCCCGCAGATCCTCCCCGGTGTCCACGTCCCGGCGTACGGAATCGACACCGGTCAGCAGAATTTCCGCCGCGCCCGACGACAAATGGCGGTGCCGCGAGGCGCCGCCGAATGCCGGGCGCAATTCCGCTCCGGGCGCCGCCGACAGCAATGTCGTACCGATTTCGGCGGCGTCCGCCAGAAAAGCACGGGGAAATTGTCCCGCCCTCACGAGCACCCGGTGCAGCTCCTCCGGGCGCAGCGCCGGAAGGTCCGCGTTGAGGGCCGCCACCGGGGCCGCGCGGCGCCGTGCGCGGATCACGTCCGCGCCGTGCGCCAGCGCCGCGTTGAGTCCGGCGGCCGGCGCGTCCGGTACGACACGTGCTCCGAGGGCGCCCAGCGCGGCCGCGGCCAGCGGGTCGTCCGTGACGACCACCACATCCCGCACCGCCGGGCAGCGCAGCGCCGCCGCCACGGTGTCCTGCGCGAACGCCAGCGCGAGCCGGGACCGGACCAGTGGTCCCACGGCCTCGGCGAGCCTGCTCTTGGCCAGCGGGAGGGGTTTGAGCGGCACGATCAGGGACCAGGGGCCGGTCGGGCCGGGGTCCGCGGCGAGCTCTCCGTCCTTGCGCATCGGGCCCATTGTCCACAGCCCCGACGGCCTCCGTCCGAGGTGGGGCGTACGGTGTTCTCGACAGACCAGGGGCCTGGGGCGACACTTGACCCCCGGCAAAGCAGCCCAGAGGAAGGTGTCCGAGTGTCCCGCCGCAGAATCGGCTTCTGGTACCGCCTGGCGGCGGTCATCGCGAAACCGCCGCTGGTGGTTCTGTTCAAGCGGGACTGGCGGGGAATGGAGCACATTCCGGCCGAGGGCGGATTCATCACCGCGGTCAACCACAACTCGTATCTGGACCCGCTGTCGTACGCGCATTACCAGTACAACACCGGACGCGTCCCGCGCTTCCTCGCCAAGGCCGGCCTGTTCAAGGGCTCCTTCGTCGGCACGATGCTCCGCGGCACCGGCCAGATCCCCGTGTACCGCGAGACCACCAACGCCCTGGACGCCTTCCGCGCCGCCGTGGCCGCCATCGAGCGCGGCGAGTGCGTCGCCTTTTACCCGGAGGGCACCCTCACCCGGGACCCCGACATGTGGCCGATGGCGGGCAAGACCGGCGCCGCCCGCGTCGCGCTGCTCACCAAGGTGCCCGTCATCCCGGTCGCCCAGTGGGGCGCCAACTTGGCGATGCCGCCGTACGCCAAGGAGAACAAGGTCCGGCTGTTCCCGCGCAAGACGCTGATCGTGCAGGCCGGACCGCCCGTCGACCTCAGCCGGTTCTACGACCGGGAACCCACCCCCGAGGTGCTGCGCGAGGCGACCGAGACCATCATGGCCGCGATCACCGCCCTCCTGGAGGAGGTGCGCGGGGAGAAGGCCCCCGCCCAGCCGTACGATCACCGCAAGGCCCGCCTGGAACAGCGGCGCAGGGCCGCAGGGGAGGAAGCGAAGTGACACACCCCGACAGCGCCGGCCAGGCCGACCGCCCGCACCCGGTGCCCGCCGCCGGACCGGCCGCGCCATCCCGCGCGGAAGCCGGCGAGCGCCCGGTCAGGGCCGCCGTCTTCGGCACCGGGTCCTGGGGCACGGCCTTCGGCATGGTGCTCGCCGACGCCGGCTGCCGGGTCACCCTCTGGGGCCGCCGCCAGGAGATCGCCGACGCCATCAACACCACCAGCACCAACCCGGACTACTTCCCGGGCACCGAGCTCCCCGCCTCCCTGCGCGCCACCACCGATCCCGCCGAGGCCGCGCACGGCGCCGATTTCACCGTGCTCGCCATCCCCTCCCAGACGCTCCGCGGCAACCTGGCCGCCTGGCAGCCGCAGCTGGCCCCCGGCACCGTCCTCGTCTCCCTGATGAAGGGCATCGAACTGGGCACGGCCAAGCGGATGAGCGAGGTCATCGGGGAGGTCACCGGCGTCCCGCAGGACCGGATCGCCGTGGTCACGGGCCCCAACCTGGCCAAGGAGATCGTCGCCCGGATGCCCGCCGCCGCCGTCGTCGCCTGCCGCGACGGAGCGGTCGCCCAGCGGCTCCAGGCGGCCTGCCACACCCCGTACTTCCGCCCGTACACCAACACCGACGTGGTCGGCTGCGAGCTGGGCGGGGCCGTGAAGAACGTGATCGGCCTCGCCGTCGGCATCGCGGACGGCATGGGACTGGGGGACAACGCCAAGGGCTCCCTCATCACCCGCGGCCTCGCCGAGACCACCCGCCTCGGCCTGGCCATGGGCGCCGACCCGCTGACGTTCTCCGGTCTCGCAGGCCTCGGCGACCTCGTCGCCACCTGCTCCTCGCCGCTCTCCCGCAACCACACCTTCGGCTTCAACCTCGGCAAGGGCATGACCCTGGAGGAGACCATCGCGGTCACCAAGCAGACCGCCGAGGGCGTCAAGTCCTGCGAATCGGTGCTGGATCTGGCCCGACGGCACGGCGTCGACATGCCCATCACGGAGACCGTCGTCGACATCGTCCACGAGGGCAAGCCCCCGATGGTGGCGCTCAAGGAGCTGATGTCGCGGGCCGCCAAGCCCGAGCGCAGGTGACCCGGTCGGCCGGTGGCCGGTCGCTGACGCAACCGGAACGAGCGGGTACGCTCATCGCGATATGAGCAGCGAAAACCTCCCCACCAGCCCCGGGCACAAGCCGCGCGTGGCCGTCGTCTTCGGCGGCCGCAGCTCCGAGCACGCCATCTCGGTCGTCACGGCCGGTGCCATCCTGCGCGCCATCGACCGGGACAAGTACGACGTGCTGCCCATCGGCATCACCACGGACGGCCGCTGGGCGCTGACCGCCGACGAGCCGGAGCGGATGGCCATCGCCGACCGCGCGCTGCCGAGCGTCGCCGACCTCACCGAGTCCGACGAGGGCACCGTCGTCCTGCCGGTCGACCCCGGCAACCGCGAGGTCGTCTACAGCGAGCCGGGCGCCGTGCCCAAGGCCCTGGGCGACGTCGACGTGGTCTTCCCGATGCTCCACGGCCCGTACGGCGAGGACGGCACGCTGCAGGGCATGCTGGAGCTCTCCGGGGTGCCCTACGTCGGGGCGGGCGTGCTCGCCTCGGCCGTCGGCCAGGACAAGGAGTACATGAAGCGGGTCTTCCAGTCGTACGGGCTGCCGGTCGGCCCGTTCGAGGTGATCCGCCCCCGCGAGTGGGAGCAGGATCCTTCCTCCGCCCGCCGCAGGATCATGGACTTCGCCGGCGAGCACGGCTGGCCGCTCTTCGTGAAGCCCGCCCGGGCCGGCTCCTCCTTCGGCATCACCAAGGTCGACGACCCGGCCCGGCTGGACGAGGCCATCGAGGAGGCCCGGCGCCACGACCCGAAGATCATCGTGGAGGCGCTGCTCAGCGGCCGCGAGATCGAGTGCGGCGTGCTGGAGTTCGAGGACGGCCCGCGGGCCAGCGTGCCGGCGTGGATCCCGCCCGTCACCGACCACGAGTTCTACGACTTCGAGGCGAAGTACATCGACTCCGCGTCCGGTGTGGTGCCCGCCCCGATCACCGCCGAGCAGACCGCCGAGGTGCAGCGGCTCGCGATCGCCGCGTTCGAGGCGGTGTCCTGCGAGGGCCTGGTCCGCGCGGACTTCTTCCTCACCGACGACGGCGAGTTCGTCATCAACGAGATCAACACCATGCCCGGGTTCACGCCGATCTCCATGTACCCGCGCATGTGGCAGGAGACCGGGGTCGGCTACCCCGAGCTGATCGACCGGCTCATCCAGGCCGCCCTGCGCCGCTCGACCGGTCTGCGCTGACGCACCGCGGCCCGGCCGCCCCGGCTCACCCGCCGGTCCGGCCGGGCCGCGTCCCGCGCGCCGCCGCCCCTCCCCGCACCCGGCCGGTCGTACGGCCTGCGTGCGCGTGTGTTTCCCGGGGCGGCGGCCCCGGTCCGGCACACCGGCTACAGCGTGGGCGGCACGGCCTTCTTCAGCGCGCCGGCGAGGTCCAGCAGCGGGCCGCTGACGTCGTGGGCGTACCGCTCGCCCAGCAGCACCTCCACATAGGCCTTGCGGGACGCGGAGGTGAGCCGGGGGCCGTCGCCCTCCCGCGGTTCCACCAGCCAGCCCACGCCGTTCACCTCGGCCCCCAGCGCGTCGGGATCGCTCATCCTGGCGGGCCGCGGGACACCGCAGCGCAGTACGATCGCCCCGTCCCCCCATCCGGCGGTCAGCTCGGATCCGGGTTCGGGATCGCTCCGGCCGAGGCCGGCGACGGTCCCGGGCAGTTCCCGGTCCAGCGCGCGGCAGAAGGTGGTCTCCTCCGCCGACGGGCTGGGAACCGCGACCGACGCCGGGGCGTCCGTGGGGGAGCAGCCCGCGGCCGCCAGCAGGACGGCGGCGGCAGCGGCGGCGGGGACACACACGAGCCGGTGGGAAGACGTCACCGGCCAAGCGTAAACGGGGGCTAGAGGTGGACGACCGGACAGGTCAGGGTGCGGGTGATGCCGTCCACTTGCTGGACCTTCGCGACCACCATGCGGCCCAGCTCGTCGACCGTGTCGGCCTGGGCGCGCACGATCACGTCGTACGGACCCGTGACGTCCTCGGCCTGGATCACCCCCGGGATCTTGGAGATGGTCTCGGCGACGGTCGACGCCTTGCCCACCTCGGTCTGAATAAGGATGTACGCCTGAACCACGGAACCTCCAGGGCGGCCACGAGGATCTTGTGGAATGAGAAAGGGACGCCACGGTACCGCGTCGCCGCGGGCCGCGGGGAGACCTGCGCCGCCGGTGGCGCGCGCGGTCGGCGTACAGGCACGGAAGAGTTGACGTTCCACGTGACGGTACCGAGAGCAGTGACGGGTCGCGACCGGTCGCACGGTGCGTCCACGACGACATGGAGAGGTGAACCTCGGTGAAGGGCACTGTCGGAGAGCTCGGCGAGTTCGGGCTCATCAGGGAGCTCACTTCGCGGCTCACCTCCACCCCGGCGGTACGGGTCGGGCCGGGCGACGACGCCGCGGTGGTGGCCGCCCCCGACCGGCGCGTGGTGGCCAGCACGGACATCCTGCTGGAGGGGCGGCACTTCCGCCGCGACTGGTCCACCGCGTACGACGTCGGCCGCAAGGCCGCCGCGCAGAACCTGGCGGACATCGCCGCCATGGGCGCCGTGCCCACCGCGCTGCTGCTCGGCCTGGTCGTCCCCGCCGAACTCCCGGTGACCTGGCCCACCGAGCTGATGGACGGCCTGCGCGACGAGTGCCAGGTCGCCGGCGCCGCCGTGGTCGGCGGTGACGTCGTGCGCGGCGACACCATCACCGTCTCCATCACCGCCCTCGGCGACCTGCGCAACCACGAGCCGGTCACCCGGGCCGGCGCACAGCCCGGCGACGTCGTCGCGTACACCGGCTGGCTCGGCTGGTCCGCCGCCGGGTACGCGGTCCTCTCCCGCGGCTTCCGCTCGCCGCGCGCCTTCGTCGAGGCCCACCGGCGGCCCGAACCGCCGTACCACGCGGGCCCCGCGGCGGCCGGGCTCGGCGCGACCGCCATGTGCGACGTCAGCGACGGCCTGATCGCCGACCTCGGGCACATCGCCGAGGCCAGCAAGGTGCGCATCGACCTGCGGTCCGGGCTCATCGACATCCCGACGCAGATGAACGACATCGGGCAGGCCGTCGGTGTCGACCCGATGCAGTGGGTCCTCACCGGGGGAGAGGACCACGCGATCGTCGCCACCTTCCCGCCGGACGTGAAGCTCCCGGCCCGCTGGAAGGTGATCGGCGAGGTCCTCAACCCCTCGGCGCTGCCCCAGGTCACCGTCGACGGCGCCCCCTGGCACACGAAGGGCGGCTGGGACCACTTCGGCGGCTACGAGGAGGACGCGTGACCGGCCGCCTCCCGCGGGTCCTGACGGTCGCCGGTTCCGACTCCGCCGGCGGTGCGGGCATCCAGGCCGACCTGAAGACCATGCTGGCGCTCGGCGTGCACGGCATGAGCGTGATCACCGCCGTCACCGCGCAGAACTCCCTGGGCGTGCAAGGCGCCTGGGAGCTGCCCGTGGAGGCGGTCCGCGCCCAGTACCGCAGCGTCGTCGACGACATCGGCGTCCAGGCCGTCAAGACGGGCATGCTGGCGTCCGCGCCGCTCGTGGAGGCGGTGGCGGAGCTGCTGGCCGGGACGGACGCGCCGGTGGTGGTCGACCCGGTCGGGGTGTCCAAGCACGGCGACCCGCTGCTGGCCGCCTCCGCCCTCGACTCCGTACGGACCCGGCTGCTGCCGGTCGCCACCGTGGCGACGCCGAACCTCGACGAGGTCGCCCAGCTCACCGGTGTGACGGTGGAGGACGAGGAAGGACTGCGGCGGGCCGCCGACGCGGTGCTCGCGTACGGGCCGCGCTGGGCGCTGATCAAGGGCGGGCACCTCGCCGGTGACGCCGTGGACCTGCTGACGGACGGCACCGAGGAGTACTGGCTGCGCGCCCCCCGGCACGACAACCACCACACCCACGGGACGGGCTGCACGCTCGCCTCGGCGGTGGCGGCGGGCCTCGGCAAGGGCCTGTCGGTGCCGGCGGCCGTACGGGCCGCCAAGGAGTACGTCACCGGGGCGATCGCCGCCGGGTTCGCCCTCGGCGGCGGCATCGGCCCGGTGGATCACGGCTGGCGGTTCCGCCCGTCCCGGCCCTGAGGCCGCGGCGGGGGGAACGGGCGTACCTCCGTGCGGCGCCGCGTACGGAGGTACGCGCGCAGGCGCGTGCCCCGGCACGGCAAAAAGCCGGCCCACCGAGGTGGACCGGCTTTCAAGGCAACCGCAGAGGCTGCGCTACGACGAATCGTCGTCGGCGGGATCATCCCCGCACATGCGGGGAGCATCTCTTAGCGCGAGACCTTGCCGGCCTTGATGCACGAGGTGCAAGCGTTGAGCCGCTTCGGCGTCCCACCGACCACGGCACGCACGCGCTGGATGTTCGGGTTCCAGCGACGGGGCGTACGGCGGTGCGAGTGCGAGATGTTGTTGCCGAAGCCCGGCCCCTTGCCGCAGACGTCGCAGTTGGCAGCCACGGGTCACTCCAAAGACTTCAGGTGCACTTACAGAGAAATCCGGCGAGCCGGAATCAGATCTGGTGACTGAAGTGGCGTTGCCGGGGGAATGGCCCGACTTTCATCGGGCAACCGGAGCAGCATACAACGCCTGCTTCGGTACAACGAAACTACCATGACCGGCCCGGCCCCCGCGTGGGGCCCCGGCGCCGGGCGGGGTCTACCCTGCGGTGCAGCCCTCCCCCTACGCCCGGGGGGCGCGGGGGGACCCCATGAAGGAGGATCCCCAGGTGCCGCAGATCGACTCCGCCGTGGTCCGTGCCTGGTGCTCGCTGGCGCTGGAGGCACTGGGGCGGGAGCGCGAGGAGATCGACGCGATCAACGTCTATCCGGTCGCGGACGGGGACACCGGCACCAATCTGTACCTGACGCTGGAGTCCGCCTCCCAGGCGGTGGAGGCCGTCTTCAGCGCCCTCCCGGACCCCGAGGACGGCGACGTCGTACGTGCCATGGCGCACGGGGCGCTGATCGGCGCACGCGGCAACTCCGGCACGATCCTGGCGCAGCTGCTGCGCGGGATGAGCGAGGTCCTGGCCGAGGGCCGTGACGCGGACCACCTGACCCGGGCGCTGGGCCGCGCGGCGGCGTCCGCACGCCGGGCCGTCGCCCACCCCGTCGAGGGCACCATCCTCAGCGTGGCCGCCGCGGCGGCGGCGTCCGCCGCGGACGGCGCGGACGGCGCCGATGTGGTCTCCGTGACGCGCGCCGCGTACGACGGGGCGCGCGCGGCGCTGGAGCGCACGCCCGGACAGCTCGCCGTCCTGGAGCGGGCCGGTGTGGTGGACGCGGGCGGCCGGGGACTGGTCACGGTGCTGGGCGCGCTGGTCCAGGCGGTGTCGGGGGAGGCGCCCGCGCGGCCCGCCCGCGCACCCCGGGCGGTGGTCACCGCGGCGGAGGCCTGCTCGCCCGGGGGACCCGCCTTCGAGGTCATCTACCTCCTGGAGGCGGACGACACGGCCGTCGCGCGGCTGCGCGACCGGCTGGACGGCCTCGGCGACTCGCTCGTCGTGGTGGGCGGCGACGGACTGTGGAACGTCCACGTCCACGTGGACGACGCGGGCGCGGCGGTGGAGGCGGGCGTCGAGGCGGGACGCCCGTACCGCATCCGGATCACCCACTTCGGCGCCCGGACCGCGCCGCCGCAGGAGCGCGCCGGCCGCGCGGTCGTCGCCGTCCTGCCCGGGGAGGGCCTCGCTGCCCTGTGCGCCGAGGCCGGCGCCACGACCGTCCTCGCCCGCCCCGGCGAGCCGCCCGCCAGCGGGGAACTCCTCGACGCCGTCCGGCGGGCCCACGCGCGCGAGGTGGTGCTCCTGCCCAACGACGCGGAGCTGCGGCACACCGCCGCGGCCGCCGCGGAACAGGCCCGCGCGGAGGGCATCCGGGTCGCGCTCGTCCCGACCCGCGCCGCCGTCCAGGGCATCGCCGCCCTCGCCGTCCACGAACCGGACCGCCGGTTCGACGAGGACGTGGTCGCGATGACCGCGGCGGCCGGCGCCACCCGCTACGGCGAACTGGCCCTCGCCGAGCACCGGTCGTTCACCTCGGCCGGCGTCTGCCAGGCCGGTGACGTGCTGGGCCTCATCGACGGCGACGTCGCCGTGATCGGCCAGGACGTCGCGGCCGTCGCGGAGACCGTCCTGGACCGCATGCTCTCGGGGGGCGGCGAACTGGTCACCCTGGTCGTCGCCGACCACGCCCCGGACAGCCTCGCCGGCCGCCTGGAGACCCATGTGCGCGAGACCCACCTCGCGGTCGACACCCTCACCTACCCGGGCGGCCCCCAGGCCCCGCTGCTGCTCATCGGCGTCGAATGACACCGCGCCCCGGCCCGCCCGGTGGCACGGCGCCCCCGCTGTCCACAGGTGGCGGCGCATGTCGGTGCCGTGGTGTGCAATGGGACGCGTGTCAGCCCTCGACGAACCACTGAAGAAGCAGCTCGGCGCCGCCACCGCCAAGGTGATGGCCGAGCATCTCGACCTGCACACCGTCGGCGACCTGCTGCACCACTACCCGCGGCGGTACGCCGAGCGCGGCGAGCTCACCTCGCTCGGCGACCTGCCGCTGGACGAGCACGTCACGGTGGTGGCCCGCGTGGCGGACGCGCGCGTGATGACCTTCAACAGCGCCAAGGGCCGCGGCCAGCGCCTCGAAGTGACCATCACCGACGGCAGCGGACGGCTGCAACTGGTGTTCTTCGGCAAGGGCGTGCACAAGCCGCACAAGGAGCTCCTGCCCGGCACGCGCGCGATGTTCGCCGGCAAGGTCTCCGTCTTCAACCGCAGGATGCAGCTCGCCCACCCCGCGTACGAGCTGCTGCGCGGCGAGGACGGCGAGACGGCCGTGGACTCCTGGGCCGGGGCGCTCATCCCCCTCTACCCGGCCACCACCAAGCTGGAGTCCTGGAAGATCGCCAAGGCGGTCGACGCGGTGCTGCCCAGCGCCCAGGACGCCGCCGATCCGCTGCCGCCCGCGCTGCGCGAGGGCCGGGGGCTCACCGACCTGCCGGACGCCCTGCGCAAGATCCACCGGCCGCGCACCAAGGCGGACATCGCGCAGGCGCGCGACCGGCTCAAGTGGGACGAGGCGTTCGTCCTCCAGGTCGCCCTCGCCCGCCGCCGGTACGCCGACACCCAACTGCCCGCCGTCCCCCGCAAACCCACTGCCGGAGGGTTGCTCGACACCTTCGACTCCCGGCTGCCGTTCACCCTCACCGAGGGCCAGCGGCAAGTCTCCCGGGAGATCTTCGACGACCTGGCCACCGACCACCCCATGCACCGCCTCCTCCAGGGCGAGGTGGGCAGCGGCAAGACGATGGTCGCCCTGCGCGCCATGCTCGCCGTGGTCGACGCGGGCGGCCAGGCCGCGATGCTCGCCCCCACCGAGGTCCTCGCCCAGCAGCATCACCGCTCCATCACCGAGATGATGGGCGACCTCGCGGAGGGCGGGATGCTCGGCGGCGCCGAGCACGCCACCAAGGTGGTCCTGCTCACCGGCTCCATGGGCGCCGCCGCCCGCCGCCAGGCCCTGCTCGACCTGGTCACCGGGGACGCCGGCATCGTCATCGGCACCCACGCCCTGATCGAGGACAAGGTGCAGTTCCACGACCTCGGCCTGGTCGTGGTGGACGAACAGCACCGCTTCGGTGTCGAGCAGCGCGACGCCCTGCGCGGCAAGGGGAAGCAGCCGCCGCACCTGCTGGTCATGACCGCCACGCCCATCCCCCGTACGGTCGCGATGACGGTCTTCGGCGACCTGGAGACCTCCGTCCTGGACCAGCTCCCGGCCGGCCGCTCGCCGATCGCCAGCCACGTCGTCCCGGCGGCCGACAAGCCGCACTTCCTCGCCCGCGCCTGGGAGCGGGTCCGCGAGGAGGTGGAGAACGGCCACCAGGCGTACGTGGTCTGCCCCCGCATCGGCGACGAGGAGGACGAGCCGCGGAAGAAGCAGCGGGAGCACGACGCCGACAAGCGGCCGCCGCTCGCCGTCCTGGAGGTCGCCGACCAGCTCGCGAAGGGGCCGCTGGCGGGTCTGCGCGTCGAGGTGCTCCACGGCAGGATGGCCCCGGACGACAAGGACGACGTGATGCGCCGCTTCGCCGCGGGCGCCGTCGACGTCCTCGTGGCGACGACGGTCATCGAGGTCGGCGTCAACGTCCCCAACGCCACCGCCATGGTCATCATGGACGCCGACCGGTTCGGGGTCTCCCAGCTCCACCAGCTGCGCGGCCGCGTCGGCCGGGGCTCCGCCGCCGGCCTGTGCCTCCTCGTCACCGAGATGCCGGAGGCGAGCCCCGCGCGGCAGCGGCTCGCCGCCGTCGCCGCCACCCTGGACGGCTTCGAGCTCTCCCACATCGACCTCGAACAGCGCCGGGAGGGCGATGTGCTCGGCCAGGCCCAGTCCGGGGTGCGCTCCAGCCTGCGCATGCTCGCGGTCATCGAGGACGAGGAGATCATCGCCGCCGCCCGCGAGGAGGCGGTCGCGGTCGTCGGCGCGGACCCGGACCTGGAGCACCTGCCCGGACTGCGCACCGCCCTCGACGCCCTGCTCGACAAGGAGCGGGAGGAGTACCTGGAGAAGGGCTGACCGCCCCGACGCGGCGCCAGCCCATATCGTGGACCCATCAGCACCCGAGGGAACGGCAAGGACTGAGATGACCCGCGTGATCGCCGGTGTGGCCGGCGGACGCCGTCTGGCGGTGCCGCCGGGCAACGGCACCCGTCCCACCTCCGACCGGGCGCGCGAGGGCCTCTTCTCCACCTGGGAAGCGCTCCTCGGGACGCTCGACGGCATCCGGATCGCCGACCTGTACGCCGGTTCCGGCGCCGTCGGCCTGGAGGCCCTCTCGCGCGGCGCCGCGCACGCCCTGCTCGTCGAGGCCGACGCCCGGGCCGCCCGCACGGTCCGGGAGAACGTCCGCGGGCTCGGCCTGCCCGGGGCCGAGATCCGCACCGCCAAAGCGGAGCAGATCGTGACAGGACCGGCGCCGGAGCAGCCGTACGACGTGGTCTTCCTCGACCCGCCGTACGCGGTCACCGACGACGATCTTGGCGAGATACTCCTCACACTCCGGGCCAAGGGCTGGCTCGCGGCCGATGCGCTCGTCACCGTGGAGCGCAGCACCAGAGGCGGGCGGTTCGCCTGGCCGGACGGGTTCGAGCCGCTGAGGTCCCGTCGCTACGGCGAGGGAACGTTTTGGTACGGTCGCGCCGCCTCTACGTGCGAAGACGCACGATGACCGGTTCGGAGAGCGAGGGACTTCAGTTGCGCCGCGCAGTCTGTCCGGGGTCGTTCGACCCCATCACCAACGGGCACCTCGACATCATCGCCCGCGCCTCCAAGCTGTACGACGTCGTGCACGTCGCGGTGATGATCAACCAGTCCAAGAAGGGGCTGTTCACCGTCGAGGAGCGGATGGACCTCATCCGCCAGGTGACGAGCGACTACGGGAACGTCCTGGTGGAGTCCCACCACGGCCTGCTCGTCGACTTCTGCAAGGAACGGGACATCCCCGCCATCGTCAAGGGCCTGCGCGCGGTCAGCGACTTCGACTACGAGCTGCAGATGGCCCAGATGAACAACGGCCTCTCGGGTGTCGAGACCCTCTTCGTCCCGACCAACCCCACCTACAGCTTCCTCTCCTCCTCCCTGGTGAAGGAGGTCGCCGCCTGGGGCGGCGACGTCTCGCACCTCCTCCCGCCGGTGGTCCACGAGGCCCTCGTGCAGCGCCTGCGCGAACAGTGACCGGCTGACGGACCGTCACCCGCTGTCGGGACCGCGCCGACTGGCCGTACAGTCGACCCGTCCGTCTCCAACCCGGCTGTAGAGAGTGGCGAGCACACGGTGGACGTGCAGAAGAAGCTCGACGACATCGTCGAGGCGGTCAGGAACGCCCGTTCCATGCCCATGTCGGCCTCCTGCGTGGTCAACCGCGCCGAGCTGCTCGCGATGCTCGAAGAGGTGCGCCAGGCCCTGCCCGGCTCCCTGGCCCAGGCCCAGGAGCTGATCGGCGGCCGTGAGCAGCTGGTCGAGCAGGCCCGCGCCGAAGCGGAACGGATCATCGAGGCCGCCCACTCCGAGCGCGGCGCGCTGATCTCCGACACCGAGATCGCCCGCCGGTCCCAGGAGGAGGCGGACCGCATCCTCGCCGAGGCCCGCCGGGACGCCGAGGAGATCCGCGCCGAGGCCGACGACTACGTCGACTCCAAGCTCGCCAACTTCGAGGTCGTCCTCACCAAGACCATCGGCTCCGTCGACCGCGGCCGCGAGAAGCTCCTCGGCCGCGGCCCCGGCCTGGACGAGCAGGGCTACGCCGAAGAGGACGCCCCCGAGTACAGCTCCGACCCGCAGACCCTGATCCGGCGCGCCGACGAGTACGTCGACGCAAAGATCAGCGCCTTCGAGGCGGTCCTGTCCAAGACCCTGGAGGCGGTCGGCCGCGGCCGGCAGAAGCTCCACGGCCGCATCGCCACCGACGAGCTGGGCGCCCACATGGCGGCCCAGGACGCGGCCGGCCTCCCGCAGCAGCGCCACACCAGCGACGCGGACTACCTCGCCGGCCTCGCCGAGCTGGCCGACCCGGCGCCCGCGCAGCAGCCCGTGGCGGCCCCCGTACCGCCCGTACCGCCCGCCCCCGCCCCGCAGCCCGACCCGTACGCGTACCAGCCCCAGGGTGTCGCGCAGGACGCCTACACGGGCGGTGGCGCCCATGCCGGGGGCTACGGGGGCCAGGACCCCTACGCCGCCTACCCGCCGCAGGGCTACGACCAGGGCGGCTACGCCGACCCGTACGGGTACGGGCAGCAGCAGATGCCGCCCCAGCCCCCCGTCCCGCCGCAGCACCCGCACGGGCAGCAGCCCGCCGCCCTCGACGAGACCAGCTTCTTCGACACCTCCATGATCGACATGGAACAGCTGCGCCGGTACGAGCAGGGCCGCTGAGCAGGCCGGGCCGCACGCCCCCCGGCCGCCCCGGATTGGGCTGTGAGCGAAGCGTCCAGTATCCTGGCTCTTCGGTCGCGAGTACGTCCGCGATCCTGCGTGCCCGCGTCGGCTCCGTTCCGATGCCGGGCCGCCCTCCAGACGATTTTCGAAAGCAGGAAGAGCCCTGAGTACGCGCCTCGACCACCGCAACCCCCTCGTGTTCGACACGCACGAGCTGGGCCGGCGTCCCGGTGCCCTCCAGCGGCTCTCCCGCACGGTCGAGGCCCCCGCGGACCTCGGCATCGACGGAGTCATCGGCGTACCGCAGGGCTCGCCCGTCGAGCTGGAGCTCCGCCTCGAGTCGGTCATGGAAGGGGTGCTCGTCACGGGCACCGCCCGTGCGTCGGCCGAGGGGGAGTGCGTAAGGTGTCTGGAGCCGCTGCGCCAGGATGTCGCGGCGGACTTCCAGGAGATGTTCTCGTACCCCGACACCGACGACCGGGGCCACCGCAAGGCGGCCGCGGACGACGATGCCGAGGACGACGAGGACATGACCCCCCTCGAGGACGGCATGTTCGACCTCGAGCCCGTGCTGCGTGATGCGGTGGTGCTCGCACTGCCGATGCAGCCGGTGTGCCGGGAGGACTGTGCAGGGCTGTGCGCCGAATGCGGCGCCAACCTGAACGACGACCCGGACCACCACCACGACGCCGTCGACATCCGTTGGGCGGCACTGCAGGGACTCGCCGGTTCACTCGGGACCGGGGAGAAGGACAACATGAGCGGCGCCGAAGCGGGCGTCGACGAGAAGCAGGAGAAGTAGCCGTGGCTGTTCCGAAGCGGAAGATGTCGCGCAGCAACACGCGCCACCGCCGGTCGCAGTGGAAGGCTGCGGTCCCCACCCTGGTTTCGTGTGAGCGTTGCCAGGAGCCGAAGCAGCAGCACATCGCGTGCCCCAGCTGCGGCACGTACAACAAGCGCCAGGTCCTCTCGGTCTGAGCGGGCTGGTGAGAGGCACCGTGTCTAGCTCCAAAACGGCGGATGACGCCAAGAAGCAGGCGGAGAACACGGCCTCGTCCCACACGCTTCTGGAAGGGCGGCTCGGGTACAAGCTCGAGTCCGCCCTTCTGGTGCGTGCGCTGACCCACCGCTCCTACGCGTACGAGAACGGCGGCCTGCCCACCAACGAGCGCCTGGAGTTCCTCGGGGACTCCGTGCTCGGCCTGGTGGTCACGGACACGCTGTACCGCACCCACCCCGACCTGCCCGAAGGCCAGCTGGCCAAGCTGCGGGCCGCGGTGGTCAACTCGCGCGCACTGGCGGAGGTCGGCCGCGGCCTCGACCTGGGCTCCTTCATCCGGCTCGGCCGGGGCGAAGAGGGCACCGGCGGCCGGGACAAGGCGTCCATCCTCGCCGACACCCTGGAAGCGGTGATCGGCGCGGTCTATCTCGACCAGGGCCTCGAAGCGGCGTCCGAGCTGGTGCACCGGCTCTTCGACCCGCTGATCGAGAAGTCCTCGAACCTCGGCGCCGGCCTGGACTGGAAGACCAGCCTCCAGGAGCTCACCGCCGCCGAAGGCCTCGGCGTTCCGGAGTACCTGGTCACCGAGACCGGACCGGACCACGAGAAGACCTTCACTGCTGCCGCCCGCGTCGGTGGTGTCTCGTACGGCACCGGCACCGGCCGCAGCAAGAAGGAAGCGGAACAGCAGGCGGCGGAGTCCGCCTGGCGGGCCATCCGGGCCGCCGCGGACGAGCGGGAGGCGGCGGCGAAGGCCGCGGCCGAATCCGGCGCGCCCGCAGGCGCGGGCTCGGACACCGGATCCGAAGAGGCCGCCGACACCTCTTCGGTCCCCGAAGCCCCTCGGACCGCGGCGGACTCCGCCTCGGCCTGAAGCGCTGACGCTTCCACCCCGTCGCTCCTCCCGCGCCCCCGGGCGCAGGCCGGTGCGGCGGGGTTTTCCCCGTCCAGCCCCCTTTTTTCCGTGTGGAGGAGTCCCGGTGCCCGAGCTGCCCGAGGTCGAAGTCGTCCGGCGCGGCCTGGAGCGCTGGGTCGGCGGCCGGACCGTCCGGGACGTGCGGGTGCTGCACCCCCGCGCGGTACGGCGGCACCTGGCGGGCGGCGAGGACTTCGCGGCGCGCCTGCGGGGACAGCGCCTCGGCGTCGCGCAGCGGCGCGGGAAGTACCTGTGGCTGCCGCTGGAGGACTCCGGGACGTCCGTGCTCGGACACCTCGGCATGAGCGGGCAACTGCTCGTCCAGCCCGAGGACGCCCCCGACGAGAAGCACCTGCGGATCCGCATCCGGTTCGCCGACGACCTGGGCACCGAACTGCGCTTCGTCGACCAGCGCACCTTCGGCGGGCTCTCGCTCCACGAGAACACCCCCGACGGCCTGCCCCTGGCCATCGCCCACATCGCCCGCGACCCGCTCGACCCCGCCTTCGACGACGCGGCCTTCCACACCGCGCTGCGCCTGCGCCGCACCACCGTCAAGCGGGCGCTGCTCGACCAGTCCCTCATCAGCGGCGTCGGCAACATCTACGCGGACGAGGCGCTGTGGCGCTCCCGGCTCCACTACGACCGCCCCACCGCCACCCTCACCCGCCCCCGCTCGGCCGAGCTCCTCGGCCACGTACGGGATGTGATGACGGCCGCGCTCGCCGTCGGCGGCACCAGCTTCGACAGCCTGTACGTCAACGTCAACGGCGAGTCCGGCTACTTCGACCGCTCCCTGGACGCGTACGGCCGCGAGGGCGAGCCCTGCCGGCGCTGCGGCACCCCGATGCGCCGCCGCCCCTGGATGAACCGCTCCAGCTACTTCTGCCCGCGCTGTCAGCGCCCGCCGCGGGTGGGGCCGGAGCGCTCCGCGTCGTAACGCGCGCGGGCGGCCACGACCTCCGGCATCCGGCCCTCGACCAGCTCGATCAGGCCGAGGAGCCGCTCGGCCACGGCCCGTCCGAGCGGCGTCAGCTCGTAGTCCACGTGCGGGGGAGTGACCGGCCGGGCCTCGCGGCGCACCAGTCCGTCGCGCTCCAGGGCGTGCAGCGTCTGCGAAAGCATCTTCTCGCTCACCCCGTCCACCCGGCGCCGCAGCTCGCTGAAGCGCAAGCGGCCCTCGTACAGCGCGCCGAGGGTGAGACCGCCCCAGCGGCCCGTGACGTGCTCCAGGGTGCCGCGCGAGGGGCACAGCCGGGAGAACACGTCGAACGCCGGGCGGCCGTCCCCGGGGGCCGGCCGGTCGTCGCCCGCGCGGTCGTCGTCCATGTCCGTCAGCGTACTGCCGCCCCGGCCGGGCCCGGAGGCCTGCTCAGAAACCGAAGTCCTGGGTCCACCACGGACCGCCGTCGGCGAAGTGCACGCCGACGCCGAGCTTGGTGTAGTCGCAGTTGAGGATGTTCGCGCGGTGGCCGTCACTGTTCATCCAGGAGTCCATGACGGCCTGGGCGTCGGCCTGCCCGCGGGCGATGTTCTCGGCGCTCAGATTCGGCACACCGGCCTGCGCGGCACGGTCCCAGGGGGAGTCCCCGTCGGGGTCGGTGTGCGCGAAGAAGTTCCGCGCGGCCATGTCCGCGCTGAACGCCCCGG
This sequence comes from Streptomyces sp. NPDC051310, assembly GCF_044455245.1. Lineage (NCBI taxonomy): Bacteria > Bacillati > Actinomycetota > Actinomycetes > Kitasatosporales > Streptomycetaceae > Streptomyces > Streptomyces sp. NPDC051310. The sequence goes on along the minus strand of NZ_JBITEO010000004.1, from coordinate 148,726 downwards.
CCAGCGACGCCAGGCCGGCGTCGGGACGGACCGGGCTGCAGCCGACCTTGGCGCGCTCGGCGTTCACCAGGCTGACCACGGCGGCCTCGGCGGTCGCCTCCTTGCCGGCGAGCCGCGACGCGGAGGGGGGCTGCTCCACCGTCCGCCGGGGCGTGGGCGCGGCGGACGTACGGGAGGGGGTCGCGCTGCTGGGCCGGGCCTGCGTCTTCGCCGGCCCCGGCGCCTCGGTCCTGGTCTTGGTCTTGGTCTTCGCCGGCGTGGAGGACGGCTTCGCGGCCGTCGGCGAGGGCTTCGCGGAGGGCGTCCTCGACGGCGCCTGCGTCCGCTCGGCGCTCCGGCTCGGGGAGACCGACGCGCGCCCGGTCGGCGTGGCGCTCGCCTCGCCCTGGGTCTGCAGCTCGGGCACCCCGGTGCGTATCTGCTCGCCGGAGGGGCCGCCGCCCACCTTGTAGGTGTCGCCGCCGGGCAGCAGACCGGAGGCGACGGCGACGGCGCCCACCGCCATCGCCGCGGAGGCGCCGAGCAGGCCGGTGCGTACCGGGACCGCGGCCCGCTTCTTCCGGTGGCGTCCCATCTGCTCCGCCCCTTTCCTGCCGACTCGGTGCGACTCACCCGAATGAGTGAGGCTCATTGCGTCGGGACTGTACGCCATGACGGGTGGGGAGGAAGTGCCGGAAGAGCAATGTGCCGGTTAGCGTGCAGCCATGAACGATCACGCACGGCTCACCGCCTGGGTACGCGGCCGAGTACAGGGAGTGGGCTTCCGCTGGTTCACCAGGGCAAATGCTCTGGAGATCGGCGACCTCACCGGATTCGCCCTCAATCTGGAGGACGGCAGGGTGCAGGTGGTGGCCGAAGGGCCGAGTGACAATTGCCACCGTCTATTGGAATGGCTGCGCTCCGGCGACACACCCGGTCGCGTCGACGGAGTCACTGAGATCTGGGACACGCCCCGCGGCGGTTACGACGGATTCGACGTCCGCTGAGGAACGGGCTCGCTCCTCCTCGGAAGCCGGTGTGACGGCAGCCGGCCGGACGGCCCGCTCCGGCCATCGTCGCTGCGTACGGCGAATTCGGACGGGTGGTTGCCAAGAGCGGAGGTCTCGTGCCAGGCTGCGCGGTAATTGATCGACACGCCCCTGTGGGCACCGCGCGCGAGGCGCCGCCGCACCATCCGCGGCCGCAGACCCCCCGGATGCCCCACGATGACGGGCGTGATCGTGTTGACCGTCAAACTTTTTGGTGAGACTCTGGAAGCCCCGCGCACCTTAGCTGTTTGGCAGTAGGAACCGCAGCGGCACCAAGCAATGCTGCCGAGCACCGCGGGTGCGAACCCTCACGACCCACACCGCTTCGGTCGGTCACTCAGTGTGGAGGACCATCAGTCATGGCAAAGGCGCTTCTCGGTTATGTCGGCGGTACCGACCCGCGACTTCTCGCCGAGATGCGGCGGCTTCAGCAGCGCGTACAGGACCTGGAATCCGAGCTCGTACGGATCCAGTCCGAGAACGACGCGCTGAACGCAGCTGCCGCACACGGCGAGTCGCTGCTCGACGGCATCGACATCGACGTATCCAAGGCGGAGCCTGCGCTCACCTGACCTCAGCCCCCATCGGGCAGGTGAGAAACACTCTCGCGAGATATGCAAGGGACGCTACGGCGTCCCTTCTTTCTTTTCTCCCCCTTGTTCACCTGCCGTATCCCCTCTCCTCACGTCTGATCTGCCCTTCATGGTCATGGGCCAAACGAGAGGCGCCGGGTAGAGTCCCGGGGCGTGCACCTCAAGGCCCTGACCCTCCGCGGTTTCAAGTCGTTCGCCTCCGCCACCACCTTGCGGTTCGAACCGGGGATCACGTGCGTCGTGGGACCGAACGGCTCGGGCAAGTCCAATGTGGTGGACGCCCTTTCCTGGGTCATGGGGGAACAGGGAGCCAAATCCCTGCGCGGCGGCAAGATGGAGGACGTCATCTTCGCCGGGACGACCGGACGGCCGCCGCTCGGCCGCGCCGAGGTCTCCCTCACGATCGACAATTCCGACGGTGCCCTGCCCATCGACTACGCCGAGGTCACCATTACGCGGATCATGTTCCGCGGCGGCAGCAGCGAATACCAGATCAACGGCGACACCTGCCGGCTGCTGGACATCCAGGACCTGCTCAGCGACTCCGGCATCGGCCGGGAGATGCACGTCATCGTCGGGCAGGGGCAGCTCGACTCCGTCCTGCACGCCGACCCCATGGGCCGCAGGGCCTTCATCGAGGAGGCCGCGGGCGTCCTGAAGCACCGCAAGCGCAAGGAGAAGGCGCTGCGGAAGCTCGACGCCATGCAGGCCAACCTCGCGCGCGTGCAGGACCTCACCGACGAGCTGCGGCGGCAGCTCAAGCCGCTCGGGCGGCAGGCCGCGGTGGCCCGCCGCGCCGCCGTCATCCAGGCCGACCTGCGCGACGCCCGGCTGCGGCTGCTCGCCGACGACCTCGTACGCCTGCGGGAGGCGCTGCGGGCGGAGGTCGCGGACGAGGCGGCCCTGAAGCAGCGCAAGGAACACGCGGAGGCCGAGCTGAAGGCGGCGCTCGGGCGCGAGGCGGAGCTGGAGGACGAGGTGCGGCGCCTCGCACCGCGGCTGCAGCGCGCCCAGCAGACCTGGTACGAGCTGTCGCAGCTGGCCGAGCGGGTGCGCGGCACGGTCTCGCTGGCCGACGCCCGGGTGAAGAGCGCCACCGCGCCGCCGGTGGAGGAGCGCCGGGGCCGCGACCCCGAGGACATGGAGCGCGAGGCGGCCCGCATCCGGGAGCAGGAGGCGGAGCTGGAGGCCGCTCTGGAGGCGGCCCAGCGGGCCCTGGAGGACACCGTCGCGCACCGCGCCGAGCTGGAGCGCCGGCTGGCGGCGGAGGAGCGGCGGCTGAAGGACGCGGCACGGGCGATCGCCGACCGCCGCGAGGGGCTGGCCCGGTTGTCCGGGCAGGTGGGCGCCGCCCGGTCGCGTGCCGCCGCCGCGCAGGCCGAGATCGGCCGGCTGGCCGCCGCCCGCGACGAGGCGCGTGAGCGGGCGGCCGCCGCGCAGGCGGAGTACGAGACGCTCCAGGCGGAGGTCGACGGGCTGGAGGCGGACGACACCGAGCTCGCCGGGCAGCACGAGACCGCCCGGGCGGAGCTCGCCGGTGCGGAGGCCGCGCTGACCGCCGCGCGGGAGGCGCTCACCGCGGCGGAGCGCAAGCGCGCGGCCACCCAGGCCCGTCACGACGCCCTCGCGCTCGGCCTGCGCCGCAAGGACGGCTCGGGCGCGCTGCTGGGCGCGGCCGACCGTCTCGCGGGGCTGCTCGGCCCGGCCGCCGAGCTCCTCACCGTCACGCCCGGGTACGAGGTTCCGGTCGCCGCCGCCCTGGGCGCCGCGGCCGACGCGCTCGCGGTCCGCGACCCCGCGACGGCCGCCGACGCGATCCGCCTCCTGCGCAAGCAGGACGCGGGCCGCGCGGCGCTGCTGGTCGGCGGCGAGAGCGTCGCAACCCGCCTCCCGGGTGCCGCGGGGGAGCCGCCCGGCGCGCTCCCCGGTGGCGGCGCTCCGAGCGAGCCGCCCGCCCTCGCGCAGCCGGGCGGTGGCACGAGCGAACCGCCCGCTGTCGCCGGGCTCGTACAGGGGCCCGAGGCACTGGTCGCCGCCGTGCGCCGGCTCGTCGGGGGCATGGTCGTCGTCGGGACCCTGGAGGACGCCGAGGACCTGGTGGCCGCCCGCCCCGACACGGTGGCCGTCACCGCCGAGGGGGACGTCCTGGGCGCGCACTTCGCGCACGGCGGCTCCGCCGGGGCGCCCAGCCTGCTGGAGGTCCAGGCCTCCGTGGACGAGGCCGCCGCCGAGCTCGCCGAACTGGCCGTCCGCTGCGACGGGCTCGCCGCCGCGCAGCACGAGGCGGCCGAGCGGCGCCGCCTGTGCGCGGCGCGCGTGGAGGAGCTGGGCGAGCGGCGCCGCGCCGCCGACCGGGAGAAGTCCCAGGTCGCGCAGGCGCTCGGCCGCCTCGCCGGGCAGGCGAGGGGCGCCGCCGGCGAGGCCGAGCGCACCGCCGCGGCCGCCGCCCGTGCGCAGGAGGCGCTGGAGCGGGCCACCGAGGAGGCCGAGGAGCTGGCCGAGCGGCTGCTGGTCGCCGAGGAGGCGCCGGCCGAGGAGGAGCCCGACACCTCCGTGCGCGACCGGCTCGCCGCCGACGGCGCCAACGCCCGCCAGACGGAGATGGAGGCCCGGCTCCAGGTCCGTACCCACGAGGAGCGGGTCAAGGGCCTGGCCGGCCGGGCCGACGGGCTCGACCGGGCCGCGCGCGCCGAACGCGAGGCCCGTGCGCGTGCGGAACAGCGCCGCGCCCGGCTGCGCCACGAGGCCGAGGTCGCGGCGGCCGTCGCCTCCGGCGCGCGCCAGCTCCTCGCGCACGTCGAGGTCTCCCTCGTGCGGGCCGAGCAGGAGCGGGCCGCCGCCGAGGCCGCGAAGGCGGCGCGGGAACAGGAGCTGGCGGCGGCCCGCGTCCGGGGCCGGGAGCTGAAGGGCGAACTGGACAAGCTCACGGATTCGGTCCACCGGGGCGAGGTGCTCGGTGCCGAGAAGCGGCTGCGGATCGAGCAGTTGGAGACCAGGGCCCTGGAGGAGCTGGGGGTGGAGCCGGCCGTCCTCGTCGCCGAGTACGGGCCCGACCAGCCGGTACCGCCGTCCCCGCCCGCCGAGGACGAGGGCGGTGACTCCTCCGGCCCCGCCGCGCGGCCGGAGGAGCCCGGCCACCCCGGCGACCGGCCGCGGCGTTTCGTCCGCGCGGAACAGGAAAAGCGGCTGAGGACGGCCGAACGGGCGTACCAGCAGCTCGGGAAGGTGAATCCGCTGGCGCTGGAGGAGTTCGCCGCGCTGGAGGAGCGCCACCAGTTCCTGTCGGAGCAGCTGGAGGATCTGAAGAAGACGCGTGCCGACCTTCTTCAGGTGGTGAGGGAGGTGGACGAACGCGTCGAACAGGTCTTCACGGAGGCGTACCGCGACACGGCGCGCGAGTTCGAGGGTGTCTTCTCCCGCCTCTTCCCCGGCGGCGAGGGGCGCCTGGTCCTGACCGACCCCGACAACATGCTCGCCACGGGCGTGGACGTCGAGGCCCGCCCGCCCGGCAAGAAGGTCAAGCGGCTGTCGCTGCTGTCCGGCGGGGAGCGGTCCCTGACGGCCGTGGCGCTGCTGGTGTCGATCTTCAAGGCCCGCCCCAGCCCGTTCTACGTGATGGACGAGGTCGAGGCGGCGCTGGACGACACCAACCTCCAGCGGCTGATCCGGATCATGCAGGAGCTCCAGGAGAGCTCCCAGCTGATCGTGATCACCCACCAGAAGCGGACCATGGAGGTCGCCGACGCCCTCTACGGCGTGTCCATGCAGGGTGACGGCGTGTCCAAGGTCATCAGCCAGCGCCTGCGCTGACCTCCGGGAGCGGGCCGCTTCACAGTGCCTTCAAGTTGTGAACGCAAGTCGACACGCCGACTGCTGAAACTCATAAGCTGCAAACTCTTGACTTCGAAACTTGAAGGCATAGTCTCTGCAACGTTGCTTTTACCTTCAAGTGGTGGGCGGCGTGAAGTTGTGCGCCACTGGAAGGGCTCGCCCCCCATGCTCGGCGACGCTGCCGGGCCCAGGAGTTCACGTGACCAGCACCGCGCAGCCCCCTGCGTCGGGAGCCCGCGAGGCCCATCCCGACCACCTCGGCCATGTCATCTTCATCACGGCCGCAGCCGCGATGGGCGGCTTCCTCTTCGGCTACGACAGCTCCGTCATCAACGGCGCCGTCGAGGCCATCCGGGACCGGTACGACATCGGCTCCGGGACCCTGGCCCAGGTCATCGCGATCGCGCTCATCGGCTGTGCCATCGGTGCCGCCACCGCGGGCCGGATCGCCGACCGCATCGGCCGCATCCGCTGCATGCAGATCGCCGCGGTCCTCTTCACGGTCAGCGCCGTGGGCTCCGCCCTCCCGTTCGCGCTGTGGGACCTCGCCTTCTGGCGCATCGTCGGCGGCTTCGCCATCGGCATGGCGTCCGTGATCGGCCCCGCCTACATCGCCGAGGTGTCGCCGCCCGCGTACCGCGGCCGGCTGGCCTCCTTCCAGCAGGCGGCCATCGTCATCGGCATCGCCGTCTCGCAGCTGGTCAACTACGGCATCCTCCAGCTCGCCGACGGCCAGCAGCGCGGCGAGATCGGCGGCCTGGAGGCCTGGCAGTGGATGCTCGGCGTCATGGTCGTCCCGGCCGTCCTGTACGGGCTGCTCTCCTTCGCCATCCCCGAGTCCCCGCGCTTCCTGATCTCCGTCGGCCGCAGGGAGCGGGCCCGCGAGGTCCTCTCCGAGGTCGAGGGCAAGAACGTCGACCTGGACGCGCGCATCACCGAGATCGAGACGGCCATGCGCCGTGAGCACAAGTCCACCTTCAAGGACCTGCTCGGCTCGGGCTTCGGCTTCCTGCCCATCGTCTGGATCGGTATCGGCCTGTCCGTCTTCCAGCAGCTCGTCGGCATCAACGTCGCGTTCTACTACTCCGCGACGCTCTGGCAGTCCGTCGGCATCGACCCCGCGAGCTCGTTCCTCTACTCGTTCACCACGTCGATCATCAACATCATCGGTACCGTGATCGCGATGGTCCTGGTCGACCGCATCGGCCGCCGGCCGCTCGCCCTGATCGGCTCCGCCGGTATGGCGCTCGCCCTCGCCGTCGAGGCGTGGGCCTTCTCCGCCGACCTGGTCAACGACAAGCTGCCGGAGACCCAGGGCGTCGTCGCCCTGATCGCCGCCCACGTGTTCGTCCTCTTCTTCGCCCTCTCCTGGGGCGTGGTGGTCTGGGTCTTCCTCGGCGAGATGTTCCCCAACCGCATCCGCGCCGCCGCCCTGGGCGTCGCCGCCTCCGCGCAGTGGATCGCCAACTGGGCCATCACCGCGAGCTTCCCGTCCCTGGCGGACTGGAACCTGTCCGGCACGTACATCATCTACACGATCTTCGCCGTGCTCTCCATCCCCTTCGTACTGCGGTTCGTGAAGGAAACCAAGGGCAAGGCGTTGGAGGAGATGGGCTAATACCCCGCTGCCCCTCTCCTCGGGCACGAGAACTGCCCCGGCTCAGGCCCCGACGGCCCGAGCCGGGGCAGTACGTTTTCGTCCGGCAGGCGCGGCGCCGCCGGGTTTCCCTCGCGCCTCCGGGTGCCGTTTTTCGGGCTCGGTTCGGCTCCGGGGCGCCTGTTGTCGGTGTCGACGGTCGATCGTGCTCGGTTCCTCGTTCCTCGGAACCTCCGCGCGTTCTCCCTTTCGACACCGCCGCGCCCCTTCCGGCGCGGGCAGGGACCGGCTCCGGACGGGTGGCGGGGGAGCCACGGCCTCGCACATTCCCCCCAAAAGGCTCAGATAGGGGCCTACACCCCTGGGGGATACTGGACGGGTTATGGACATCCTCATCCTTGCTGTAGTCATCGCTCTGGTCGCGATCGGCGCGATCAGCGGCCTGGTGGTGAGCAGCCGCAAGAAGAAGCAGCTGCCGCCGCCGCAGGCGCCGTCGAGCACGCCGACCATCACCGCTCCGCCCGCCGAGCCGCACGTCGGTGAGGAAGCGGAGACCCCGCGGGAGGAACCGCGCCGCACCATCGAGGAGGTGGACCTCCCGACGGCCGAGGAGGCGCTCGAAGCGCCCGCCGCCGTCGAGGACCCGCTCGTCGCGGCGCCGCCCGCGCCCGAGATCGAGATCCCCGAGCCGACCGCCGGCCGCCTGGTCCGGCTGCGCGCCCGGCTCGCCCGCTCGCAGAACACCCTGGGCAAGGGCCTGCTCAACCTCCTGTCCCGGGAGCACCTCGACGAGGACACCTGGGAGGAGATCGAGGACACCCTGCTCACCGCGGACGTCGGCGTGACGCCGACCCAGGAGCTGGTGGAGCGGCTGCGCGAGCGCGTGAAGGTCCTCGGGACGCGGACCCCCGAGGAGCTGCGGGCACTGCTCCGCGAGGAGCTGCTCACCCTCGTCGGCACCGACCTCGACCGCACCGTGCACACGGAGAGCGCCCTGGACACCCCGGGGATCGTGATGGTCGTCGGCGTCAACGGCACCGGCAAGACCACGACGACCGGCAAGCTCGCCCGCGTGCTGGTCGCCGACGGCAAGTCGGTCGTCCTCGGCGCGGCGGACACCTTCCGCGCCGCCGCCACCGACCAGCTGCAGACCTGGGGCGACCGCGTGGGCGCCCGCACGATCCGCGGCCCCGAGAACGGCGACCCGGCGTCGGTCGCGTACGACGCGGTCAAGGAAGGGATCGCCGAGGGCGCGGACGTCGTCCTCATCGACACGGCCGGCCGGCTGCACACCAAGACGGGCCTGATGGACGAGCTCGGCAAGGTCAAGCGCGTCGTGGAGAAGCACGGCCCGCTGGACGAGGTCCTGCTGGTCCTCGACGCCACGACCGGTCAGAACGGTCTGGTCCAGGCCCGGGTCTTCGCCGAGGTCGTCGACATCACCGGCATCGTCCTGACCAAGCTCGACGGCACGGCCAAGGGCGGCATCGTGATCGCGGTCCAGCGCGAGTTGGGCGTACCGGTGAAGCTGATCGGCCTCGGCGAGGGGCCGGACGACCTGGCCCCGTTCGAGCCGGAAGCCTTCGTCGACGCCCTGATCGGCGACTGACCCCCTCCCCGCCCGGCGACAGGGCCCGCCCCCACCGGGGGCGGGCCCTGTTCCGTTCGGTCCTGTTCCGTCCGGTCCGTGTTGCGCACCGGCGGAACGCGGGATCACGCCGCCGAGCGGTGGCAGATGTACGCCAGCGTGCCCAGCAGCAGACGGGCCTGCGGTGGCGTCCCCGCGTCGAGCGACGGCGGGCGCAGCCACCGGGCCGGCCCCCGCCCCGCGCGGTCGGAGGGCGGGGCGGTGATGTACGCGCCGGGGCCCAGGCACTGCAGGTCGAGGTCCGCGTCGTCCCAGCCCATCCGGTACAGCAGCTGCGGCAGCTCGGCCGCTGCGCCGGGCGCCACGAAGAACTGCGCGCGGCCCGTCGGGGTGGCGCACACCGGCCCGAGCGGCAGCCCCATCCGCTCCATCCGCACCAGCGCGCGGCGGCCCGCCGGCTCGGCGACCTCCAGGACGTCGAAGGTCCGCCCGACCGGCAGCATCAGCGCGGCTCCCGGGAACCGGGACCACGCCTCGGTGACCGTGTCGAGCGTCGCACCCGCCGGCACCTCGGGTGCGAAGTCCAGCGGGTGCGCGCCCGGGGCCGGGCAGGCGCGGTCGCCGCAGGAGCAGCGGCCGGAGGCGGCGCGCGCGCCCGGGACCACGTCCCAGCCCCACAGGCCGGTGTACTCCGCCACCACGGTGCACTCGGCGGTACGGGTGCCGCGCCGCCGGATGTCACGGATACGGGTGCGGGTGCGGGTGGAGCCGATCGTGAAGCCCATGCCCCCTCCAACGGGTGGAACTCGCCGGTGGTTACGACCTGGAGTCTTGTCGTGACCCTCCGTCGCCACCATGCCCTGACGGGCGGCGCGCGGAGGCAATAAGGGTGGCGCGGGCCGTCACGCACGCCGCCGTGTGCCACGATCCGCCCGACCCCGATCGGTCGTGTGTCAAGTGAATCGCGCCTGGGTGCGGCCGAGTTCATCCGAAGGGGTGGCGAATGGTGGCGTTTATGAGAACGCCCTCGCCTGATGGGTGATCGTAGGATTACTTTCGGTGCACGAACCCTCGGGTGGCGGCCGTTCTCACGGGTATGCCGGAGGCAAGCCGGGTCCGTGTCCGACGAGTGCATCCTCCGGACGGACGGTCGCGGCCGACGGCATTCTGGTAAAGGTTCGCGCAACAGCGATGACAGCGGATGGGGGCGTTCCCGTGGGCGGCAGCGGCGCAGACGGTACGAATGCCGGCAAGCGCCCGAACGAGCAACTGAGCTCGTGGTTCGTGCGCAGCGGCTGGTCCAAGGGCGAACTCGCGCGTCAAGTGAACCGCCGGGCGCGCCAGATGGGCGCACACCACATCAGCACCGACACCTCCCGCGTACGGCGGTGGCTCGACGGCGAGCAGCCCCGCGAGCCCATCCCGCGCATCCTCTCCGAGCTCTTCTCCGAGCGCTTCGGCACGGTCGTCGCCATCGAGGACCTCGGCCTGCGCACCGCGCACCAGTCACCCTCGGTGTCCGGTGTCGACCTGCCCTGGGCCGGACCCCAGACCGTCGCCCTGCTCAGCGAGTTCTCCCGCAGTGACCTCATGCTGGCCCGCCGCGGCTTCCTCGGCACCTCCCTGTCCCTGGCCGCCGGTCCCGCGCTCATCGAGCCCATGCAGCGCTGGCTGGTGCCGACACCGGCAGCCGACACCGGCCGGCCGGAGCAGCCCACCGCCCTGCGCCGCCCCACCCGGCTGTCCAAGCCCGAGCTGGACCTGCTGGAGTCCACCACCGCCATGTTCCGCCAGTGGGACGCCCAGTGCGGCGGCGGGCTGCGCCGCAAGGCGGTCGTCGGCCAGCTCCACGAGGTCACCGACCTGCTCCAGGAACCCCAGCCCCCCGCCACCGCCCGCCGGCTCTTCGCCTGCGCGGCCGAACTGGCCGAACTGGCCGGCTGGATGAGCTACGACGTCGGCCTGCAGCCCACCGCCCAGAAGTACTTCGTCCTCGCCCTGCACGCCGCCAAGGAGGCCGGCGACAAGCCGCTGGGCTCGTACATCCTCTCCTCCATGAGCCGTCAGATGATCCACCTCGGGCGGCCCGACGACGCCCTGGAGCTCATCCACCTCGCCCAGTACGGCAGCCGCGACTGCGCCACCGCGCGCACCCAGGCCATGCTGTATGCGATGGAGGCCCGCGCGTACGCCAACATGGGGCAGCCCAGCAAGTGCAAGCGCGCCGTGCGGATGGCCGAGGACACCTTCGCCGACGCCGGACTGGACGGCGAGCCCGAGCCCGACTGGATCCGCTTCTTCTCCGAGGCCGAGCTCAACGGCGAGAACGCCCACTCCTACCGCGACCTCGCCTACGTGGCGGGCCGCAGCCCCACGTACGCCTCGCTCGCCGAGCCGGTGATGCGGCGCGCCGTCGAGCTGTTCCGCAACGACGAGGAGCACCAGCGCTCGTACGCCCTGAACCTCATCGGCATGGCCACCGTGCACCTGCTCAAGCGCGAGCCCGAGCAGTCCACCATCCTCGCCGAACAGGCCCTGCACGTCGCCAAGCGGGTGCGCTCCGAGCGGGTCAACACCCGGCTGCGCAAGACCGTCGACACGGCGGCCCGCGACTTCGGGGACGTACCGGAGGTCGCCCGGCTCACCGACATCCTCACCGCTCAGCTGCCCGAGACCGCCGAAGCGGTCTGAGGAGGGCGGCCCCACGACCCCGGCCGCGACCGTCACCCCTGTACAGCCCGACTCGGCTCCCTCACGCCAGGTCAACAGGGTGACCGTCGCGGCCGGTCCCATGACGCCCGCGGAGCGTACCCCCGTTACACGCCCGTGACCCTGCGGTTCATGGCGGTGTAACACACCCGCCCTCTTCGTCACTGCGGCGAAACATCGTGCGGCATCGACCGAAACCGCGCTGCGCGAATCTCGGGCCCATAACCGGCCACCCCTCATAGCCGGCGCAGCACCGGCTCCGCCCCGCACAGGCCGACCGACGACGAGGAGACGCCGATGCCCCCAGGCATCACGACCCTTGCCGCAGACGCACCCACGCTGTCTGCCGCGAACACCGGGTTCATGCTCATCTGTTCCGCCCTGGTGATGCTCATGACGCCGGCCCTCGCCTTCTTCTACGGAGGCATGGTCCGCGTCAAGTCCACCCTCAACATGCTGATGATGAGCTTCATCAGCCTCGGGATCGTCACGATCCTGTGGGTGCTCTACGGCTTCAGCCTCGCCTTCGGCACCGACTCCGGCTCGCTCATCGGGTGGTCGTCCGAGTACGTGGGCCTCAGCGGCATCGGGATCACCGAGCTGTGGCCCGGCTACACCGTCCCGGTGTACGTCTTCGCCGTCTTCCAGCTGATGTTCGCGATCATCACCCCCGCCCTGATCAGCGGCGCCCTCGCCGACCGCGTGAAGTTCACCGCCTGGGCGCTGTTCATCACCCTGTGGGCCACCGTCGTCTACTTCCCCGTCGCGCACTGGGTCTGGGGCACCGGCGGCTGGCTCTTCGAGATGGGCGTCATCGACTTCGCGGGCGGCACCGCGGTCCACATCAACGCCGGTGCCGCCGCCCTCGGCGTCATCCTGGTCATCGGCAAGCGCGTCGGCTTCAAGAAGGACCCGATGCGCCCGCACAGCCTCCCGCTGGTCATGCTCGGCGCCGGTCTGCTGTGGTTCGGCTGGTTCGGCTTCAACGCCGGCTCCTGGCTCGGCAACGACGACGGCGTCGGCGCGGTGATGTTCGTCAACACCCAGGTCGCCACCGCCGCCGCGATGCTCGCCTGGCTGGCGTACGAGAAGATCCGCCACGGGGCCTTCACCACCCTCGGCGCCGCCTCCGGTGCCGTCGCCGGTCTCGTCGCCATCACCCCGGCCGGCGGCTCCTGCTCGCCGCTCGGCGCGATCGCCATCGGCGCCATCGCCGGTCTGCTCTGCGCCATGGCCGTCGGCCTGAAGTACAAGTTCGGCTACGACGATTCCCTCGACGTCATCGGCGTCCACCTCGTGGGCGGTGTGATCGGCTCCCTGCTGGTCGGCTTCTTCGCCACCGGCGGAGTCCAGTCGGAGGCCAAGGGCCTCTTCTACGGCGGCGGCCTGGAGCAGCTCGGCAAGCAGGCCACCGGTGTCTTCGCGGTCCTCGCCTACTCCCTGGTCGTCTCCGCCCTGCTCGCCTTCGTCATCGACAAGGCGATGGGCATGCGGGTCAGCGAGGATGTGGAGGTCGCCGGCATCGACCAGGTCGAGCACGCCGAGACGGCGTACGACTTCAGCGGCGCCGGCGGCGGCGCCGGTTCGCGCAGGACCCTCACCGACGCCCTTCCCGTGGTGGAGAACAAGAAGGTGGACGCATGAAGCTCATCACCGCAGTCGTCAAGCCGCACCGGCTCGACGAGATCAAGGAGGCCCTCCAGGCCTTCGGGGTCCAGGGACTGACGGTCACCGAAGCCAGCGGATACGGGCGGCAGCGCGGCCACACCGAGGTCTACCGGGGCGCCGAGTACACCGTCGACCTCGTCCCCAAGATCCGCATCGAGGTCCTGGTCGAGGACGGCGACGCCGAAGAGCTCGTCAACGTCATCGTCAAGGCCGCCCGCACCGGCAAGATCGGTGACGGCAAGGTGTGGAGCGTCCCCGTCGACACGGCCGTCCGCGTCCGCACCGGCGAGCGCGGACCCGACGCACTGTAAGGAGCTGCTGGGTGTCGAGCATGGAGAACACACGGGCGGAGGACTCGGGACCCAGCGGCTACGCGGCGGCCCGGCTGCGTCTCCTGACACAGGAGGCGCAGTCCGGGCCGCCGCGCCGTGCGGCCCTGTCCCGGCTCACCGACGACTGGCTCGCGGCCCTGTTCACCGCGGCGGCCCCCGCGCGCGGCGCGGCGCTGGTCGCCGTCGGGGGCTACGGGCGCGGGGAGCTCTCCCCCCGCAGCGACCTCGACCTGCTCCTCCTCCATGACGGCAGCGCCGACGCCGGCGCCGTGGCCGCCCTCGCGGACCGCGTCTGGTACCCCGTGTGGGACCTGGGCCTCGCCCTCGACCACTCCGTCCGCACCCCCGCCGAAGCCCGCAGGACCGCCGGCGAGGACCTGAAGGTCCAGCTCGGCCTGCTCGACGCCCGCCACATCGCCGGCGACCTCGGCATGGTCACCGCGCTGCGCACCGCGGTCCTCGCCGACTGGCGCAACCAGGCGCCCGGGCGCCTCCCGGAGCTCGACGCCCTGTGCCGCGAACGCGCCGAACGCCAGGGGGAGCTCCAGTACCTCCTCGAACCCGACCTCAAGGAGGCCCGCGGCGGCCTGCGCGACGCCACCGCCCTGCGCGCCGTCGCCGCCTCCTGGCTCGCCGACGCGCCCCGCGAAGGACTGGCCGAAGCCCGCCGCACCCTCCTCGACACCCGTGACGCGCTGCACCTCGTCACCGGCCGTGCCACCGACCGGCTCGCCCTCCAGGAACAGTCCCAGGTCGCCGGCGCCCTCGGCGTGCTCGACCCCGACGCCCTGCTCCGCCAGGTCTACGAGGCCGCCCGGACCATCTCGTACGCCGGCGACGTCACCTGGCGCGAGGTCAACCGGGTCCTGCGCGCCCGCTCCGTACGCCCCCGGCTGCGCGCCCTGCTCGGCGGCGGCAAACCGCAGCCCGAGCGCACCCCGCTCGCCGAAGGTGTCGTCGAGATGGACGGCGAGGCCGTCCTCGCCCGCACCGCACGCCCCGAACGCGACCCGGTCCTCCCGCTGCGCGCCGCCGCCGCGGCCGCCGAGAACGGCCTGCCCCTCTCCCTGCACGCCGTGCGCCGCCTCGCCGCCACCGCCGCACCCCTGCCGGTGCCCTGGCCCGCGGAGGCACGCGACGCGCTCGTCACCCTCCTCGGCGCCGGGGAGTCCACGGTCCCGGTCTGGGAGGCGCTGGAGGCCGAGGGCATCGTCACACGGCTGCTGCCCGACTGGGAACGCGTCCGCTGCCGCCCGCAGCGCAACCCCGTGCACACCTGGACCGTCGACCGGCACCTGGTCGAGACGGCGGTGCGCGCCTCCGCCCTGACCCGCCGGGTGGGCCGCCCCGACCTGCTCCTCGTCGCCGCGCTCCTGCACGACATCGGCAAGGGCTGGCCCGGCGACCACTCCGTCGCCGGCGAGACCATCGCGCGGGACGTGGCGGTGCGGATCGGCTTCGACCGCGCCGACGCGGCCGTCCTCGCCACCCTCGTACGCCACCACCTGCTCCTCGTCGAGACCGCGACCCGTCGCGACCTGGACGACCCGGCGACCGTCGCGTCCGTCGCCGCCGCCGTGGGCTCGACCTCCACGCTGGAGCTGCTGCACGCCCTCACCGAGGCCGACGCGCTCGCCACCGGGCCCGCCGCCTGGTCCTCGTGGCGCGGCTCCCTCGTCGCGGACCTGGTCAAACGCGTCGCCGGCGCCCTCGTCGGCGACGCCCCGGCGGCGCCCGAGCCCACCACCCCCGGTGCCGAGGAGGAACGGCTCGCCGTCGAGGCGCTGCGCACCCGGGGCCCCGTCCTCGCCCTGCACGCGGAGAGCGCGCCGCAGCCCGGCGACGCCCCGGAACCCGTCGGCGTCGAGCTGCTCATCGCCCTGCCCGACCAGCCGGGGGTCCTGCCCGCCGTCGCCGGTGTCCTCGCCCTGCACCGGCTCACCGTCCGCTCGGCCGACCTGCGGGCCATCGAGCTGCCCACCGAGCTCGGCCCCGGCACCGTCCTCGTACTGAACTGGCGCGTCGCCGCCGAGTACGGCTCCCTGCCGCAGGCCGCCCGGCTGCGCGCCGACCTCGTCCGCGTCCTGGACGGCTCCCTGGACCTGCGGGCCCGGCTCGCCGAACGGGAGGCCGCCTACCCGCGGCGGCGCGGCGTCAAGGCCCCGCCGCCCCGGGTCACCGTCGCGGCCGCCGGCTCGACGCTGGCCACGGTCATCGAGGTCCGCGCCCACGACGCACCGGGCCTCCTCCACCGCATCGGCCGCGCCCTGGAGACCGCCGCGGTGCGCGTGCGCAGCGCGCACGTCTCGACACTGGGCGCCAACGCGGTCGACGCCTTCTACGTCACCGACGCCTCGGGCGCCCCGCTGGCGCCGGAGGACGCCGCGGAGGTCGCGCGCGCCCTGGAATCCGGCCTGCGCGCCTGACGGGCGTCGGAGCGCGGGCGCGCCTTTGGAAGGCGCGCCCGTCCGGCGCGCTCCGGCCCGCGCGGGGGCGCTTCGGGGGCGGCTTCCGGCCGGGGCTGATGCGGATGGCCGCGGGCCGGATACCCTGGGGGGCGACCGTCCGCCCGACCCCGAGACCCGAGGATCCGCGACCACCGTGTTCGATACCCTCTCCGACCGCCTTGCCGCGACATTCAAGAACCTCCGGGGCAAGGGCCGCCTGTCCGAGGCGGACATCGACGCCACCGCCCGCGAGATCCGCATCGCCCTGCTCGAAGCGGACGTGGCGCTGCCCGTGGTCCGCGCCTTCATCAAGCAGGTCAAGGAGCGGGCACTCGGCGCGGAGGTCTCCCAGGCGCTGAACCCGGCGCAGCAGGTCATCAAGATCGTCAACGAGGAGCTCGTCGGCATCCTCGGCGGCGAGACCCGCCGCCTGCGGTTCGCCAAGAACCCGCCCACCGTCATCATGCTCGCGGGTCTCCAGGGTGCCGGTAAGACGACGCTCGCCGGAAAGCTGGGCCTCTGGCTCAAGGGCCAGGGCCACGCGCCGCTGCTGGTCGCCTGCGACCTCCAGCGCCCCAACGCCGTCAACCAGCTCGCGGTCGTCGCCGAGCGCGCCGGCGTCGGCGTGTACGCGCCGGAGCCCGGCAACGGCGTCGGCGACCCGGTCCAGGTCGCCAAGGACTCGATCGAGCACGCCCGGACCAAGCAGTACGACGTGGTCATCGTCGACACCGCGGGCCGCCTCGGCATCGACCAGGAGCTGATGCAGCAGGCCGCGGACATCCGCGACGCCGTCAGCCCCGACGAGGTCCTCTTCGTCGTCGACGCCATGATCGGTCAGGACGCGGTCAACACCGCCGAGGCCTTCCGCGACGGCGTCGGCTTCGACGGCGTCGTGCTCTCCAAGCTCGACGGCGACGCCCGTGGTGGTGCCGCCCTGTCGATCGCGCACGTCACCGGCCGCCAGATCATGTTCGCCTCCAACGGCGAGAAGCTGGACGAGTTCGACGCGTTCCACCCGGACCGCATGGCGTCCCGCATCCTCGGCATGGGCGACGTGCTCTCCCTGATCGAGAAGGCCGAGCAGACCTTCAGCCAGGAAGAGGCCGCCAAGATGGCCTCCAAGCTGGCGAGCAGCAAGGGCAAGGACTTCACGCTCGACGACTTCCTGGCCCAGATGGAGCAGGTCCGCAAGATGGGCTCCATCTCGAAGCTGCTCGGCATGCTGCCGGGCATGGCGCAGATGAAGGAGCAGATCAACAGCATCGACGAGCGGGACGTGGACCGCACGGCCGCGATCATCAAGTCGATGACCCCGGGCGAGCGCCAGGACCCGACGATCATCAACGGCTCGCGCCGGGCGCGCATCGCCCGCGGCTCGGGCGTGGACGTCAGCGCCGTCAAGAACCTCGTCGAGCGGTTCTTCGAGGCCCGCAAGATGATGTCGCGCATGGCACAGGGCGGCGGGCTGCCGGGCATGCCGGGGATCCCGGGCATGGGCGGCGGGCCGGGCCGCCAGAAGAAGCAGCAGAAGCAGGCCAAGGGCAAGCGCAAGAGCGGCAACCCGATGAAGCGGAAGGCCGAGGAGCAGGCCGCGGCCGCGCGCCGCGAGCAGGCGGCGGCGCAGGGCGGCGCGTTCGGCCTCCCCGCCGGGCAGCCGGGCCAGGACTTCGAGCTCCCCGACGAGTTCAAGAAGTTCATGGGCTGAGCGTCCGCACCACGACCCGAAGGGCGTCCACCGCACCGGTGGGCGCCCTTCGGCGTCCCGCTCGCGGGCTCGCGGGCCCGCCCCCGGCCGACGGCGTACGGAATGCCGCTTTCATGGCGCTCTCGCATCATGGCAGCGTGGCCAATTCCGTACCCCCACGCGACCGCACCGACCAGCCCTGGCGCTCCGAGGGCGCACCGCCGCCACCGCCGCGGCGGCGCATGCCCGGCTGGATGTGGTTCCTCCTCGCCGCGGTGGCCGTCTTCGTCCTGACCAACCTGTCCCTGACGCTCCTCGGCAACGGTGATGAGCGGACCATCTCGTACACCGAGTTCAGCCGGCAGGTCACCGACGGCAAGGTCAGCAAGATCTACTCCAAGGGCGACGCCATCGAGGGCGAGCTGGACAACGGCCAGCGCTTCACCACCCAGCGCCCCGCCTTCGCCGACGACGACCTCTGGCGGGAGCTGACCGAGCAGAAGGTCACCGTCACCGCCGAGCCGGTGGTCGAGCGGCCGAGCTTCCTCGCCAACCTGCTGCTCTCGCTCGCGCCGATCCTGCTCCTCGTCCTGCTGTGGGTGTTCGTCTCCCGGCGGATGCGCGCCGGCCTCGGCGCCGGCGGCATGCTCGGCCGCAAGGCGCCCCCCAAGCCGGTCGAGGTCACGGCCGAGCAGCGCACCACCTTCGCCGACGTCGCCGGCATCGACGAGGTCGAGGGCGAGCTGAACGACGTCGTCGACTTCCTCAAGAACCCCGAGGCGTACTGGCGCATGGGCGCCAAGATGCCGCGCGGCGTGCTGCTCGCCGGGCCGCCCGGCACCGGCAAGACGCTCCTCGCGCGCGCGGTGGCGGGGGAGGCGGGTGTGCCGTTCTTCTCCGCGTCCGCGTCGGAGTTCATCGAGATGATCGTGGGCGTCGGCGCCTCCCGGGTGCGGGAGCTGTTCAACGAGGCCCGCAAGGTCGCCCCCGCGATCATCTTCATCGACGAGATCGACACCATCGGGCGCGTGCGGGGCGGCGGCGCCGCCGTCGGCGGCCACGACGAACGCGAGCAGACCCTCAACCAGATCCTCACCGAGATGGACGGCTTCTCCGGCTCGGAGGGCGTCATCGTCATCGCCGCCACCAACCGCGCGGACGTCCTGGACCCCGCCCTGACCCGGCCGGGCCGCTTCGACCGCATCGTCCACGTCAGCCCGCCCGACCGCGGCGGCCGCGAGGCCATCCTGCGGATCCACACCCGCGGCATCCCGCTCGCCGGCGACGTCGACCTGGCCCAGGTGGCCCGTACGACACCGGGCATGACCGGTGCGGAACTGGCCAACCTCGCCAACGAGGCCGCCCTCCTCGCCGTCAAGCGCCGCCGGGACGAGGTCACCCGTTCGGACCTCTCCGAAGCCCTGGAGAAGGTCCAGCTCGGCGCGGAACGCGCGCTCGTGATGCCCCTGGAGGAGCGCCGCCGCACCGCGTACCACGAGAGCGGCCACGCCCTGCTGGGCATGCTCCAGCCCGGCGCCGACCCGGTCCGCAAGGTCACCATCGTGCCGCGCGGGCGGGCCCTGGGTGTGACCCTGTCGACGCCGGACGCCGACAAGTACGCGTACACCGAGGAGTACCTGCGTGGCCGGATCATCGGCGCGCTGGGCGGGATGGCCGCCGAGGAGGTCGTCTTCGGCGTGGTCACCACGGGATCCGAGAGCGACCTGGAGCAGGTCACCAGGATCGCGCGCGGCATGGCCGGCCGCTGGGGGATGAGCGGCCGGGTCGGCCGGCTCACCGCGATCCCCGGCGACGGCCAGCAGGCGTACGGGCTGTCGGCCGCGCCCGCGACCCTGGACCGGGTCGACGACGAGATGCGCCGCATCGTGGACGAGTGCTACGCGAGCGCCTGCCGGCTCCTCCAGGAGCACCGTCCGCGGCTCGACGCCCTGGCGGCCGCGCTCCTGGAGAACGAGACGCTGGAGGAGGACGAGGCCTACCGCGCGGCCGGCATCCCCCGCCTCACCAAGGAGCACTCCGGGGAATGAGCGTCCCCCGGGTCGCACCCGGGGGAGGGCTCACGGCGTCCGGGGCGCCCGGGAAGACCGCTCGGAGCGTCCGGGCCGCGCCCGGGGCGGCCGCTCAGGGCGTCCGGGCCACCAGGTAGCGGAAGACGTTGGGCATCCAGACCGTCCCGTCGGGGCGCAGGTACGGGTGGAGGGCCTCCGTGACCTCCTTCTCGACGGTCGCCTGGTCCGATGCCTCCACCGCCGCGTCGAACAGGCCCGTCGAGAACAGGCCGCGCACGGCGCTCTCGACGTCCGCGTACCCGAAGGGGCACGCCACACGTCCGGACCCGTCCGGCTTGAGCCCGGCCCGCGCCGCGACGTCCTCCAGGTCGTCCCGTGCCGCCGGGCGCCAGCCCGAGCGCGTCCGCAGCCGCTCGGTGAGCCGGCCCGCCACCCGCAGCACGGTCGAGGTGGCGCACCGCTCCGGCGGGCCCCAGCCCGCCAGGACCACGGCACTGCCCCGCTCCGCCAGCCGCATACCGCTCGCCAGGGCGGGCACCAGGCCCTCGGAGTCCCCTGCGGTGCAGCCGATCGGCTGGAAGGCGGTGATGAGGTTGTACGCCGGACGGGTGGGGTCCGCCGCCTCGGCGGGCCCTCCGTACAGCAGCCGCGTCTCGCCGCGGCGCGGGGTGTCGTGCGCCCCGGAGCCGGGGAGCAGGCGCTCCTTGGCCAGGTCCACGCGTGCGTGGTCCGTGTCGACGCCCGTGACCTGCGCGCCGCGCGCGGCCGCCATCAGCAGGGCGAGTCCGGAGCCGCACCCGAGACCCAGCAGCCGCGTCCCGGTGCCTACCTCCAGGTGCTCGTACACCGCTTCGTAGAGCGGGACCAGCATCCGCTCCTGGATCTCCGCCCAGTCGCGGGCACGGCCGGGCGCATCCGTCGCCGGAGGAGCCGAGGCCGGGTGGGGGTGGTGCTGGACGAGCATAGGTGTCATCGAAAGCGCCCCAATCCGCCGAGAGGTCCATCTGTGCGTCTGTGCCCTGATTGACAGGCCCCCGTGTACGTGCGCGCGCACTCCCCGACGCCCAGGGAACTCCGCATCCGCCCCCAAGTCCAGGGGTTGGGTCGCAATGCTTGCGTGCCCCGGGCGTGCGCCCCCGAGTCGGCACGAACTTCTCCCATAGTGGGGTCGGCGAGCGAATCCCGCCATGCCAGCGGCCCGGGTGCCGTGCGCCCCCCTGCGCGGGAGTACTGTCACACCGCGGGCGCCTCGTCCGGAGGAACCGCGCGGGAGCGCGGGAGCGGGGGCGCGAGCGGCGCTACGTACCACCTTGGTGCGAGCTGTGCGCCTTCTCCGCAGATCAGCGCACTGGCCCTCGTCCCGACGCATCAACGGCAACTGACGGGTACGTGCAAATTATTTGGGATGCCCTGGAATGGAACCCAGCGCCGCTCCGGCTCGTTGTCACGACGTGAGCACGACACCACCTGTTCTCGCCGCAGAGCTGGCACAGGCGTGGGCCGACATTCAGCGGCACCACCCCGAGCTGCCCGATCTTGCCGCGCCCGAATCCCTGATCGGAGAGTCGTCGTCCGCCTGTGGCGCCGAGCTCTCGTTCGAACGACTGCTCCACGAGGCAGTCCACGGCATCGCCGCCGCGCGAGGCGTCCGCGACACCTCCCGCGCCGGCCGCTACCACAACCGCAGATTCCTGGCGATCGCCGAGGAGATGGGCCTCGACCACCCCGAGGAGCCGCACCCCAGCAGCGGCTTCTCGCTGGTCACGCTCAACCCCGAGGCGAAGCGCCGGTACCGGCCGACCATCGAGCGGCTCCAGCGCGCCCTGAAGGCGCACACGGCCGCCACCGCCGCCGACACCAAGCGCTCCTTCCGCGGTCCGGCCGCCCGGCACGGGTCCTCGGGCGGGGGCGTGCGCGTCAAGGCGGTCTGCGACTGCGGTCGCAACGTACGCGTCGTTCCCTCGGTCCTCGCCCAGGCCCCGATCGTCTGCGGCGGATGCGGTAAGCCGTTCCGCATTCCGGAAGCGGTGGGCGCGGCGAGCTGACCCCGCGTGGTGTGGCACAATGGCTAGCTGTACTCGACAGTCGAACAGGACCCCTCTCTCCTCCGGCTGACGCGTCCATCGGGCACTCGGGTACCGCAACCCCACGTGGCATTTCGTCGTGCCCAACCACGTCAAGACCAGGAGACACCACACCCGTGGCAGTCAAGATCAAGCTGAAGCGTCTGGGCAAGATCCGTTCGCCTCACTACCGCATCGTCGTCGCCGACTCCCGCACCCGCCGTGACGGCCGGGCCATCGAGGAGATCGGCCTGTACCACCCGGTGCAGAACCCGTCGCGCATCGAGGTCGACTCGGAGCGTGCGCAGTACTGGCTGTCCGTCGGCGCCCAGCCGACCGAGCCGGTCCTCGCGATCCTGAAGCTCACCGGCGACTGGCAGAAGGCGAAGGGCCTCCCGGCCCCCGAGAAGCCGCTGCTTGCCCCGGCGACCAAGGAAGACAAGCGCGCCTCCTTCGACGCCTTCGCCAAGGCGCTCGAGGGTGACGAGGCGAAGGGTGAGGCCATCACCCCCAAGGCCAAGAAGGCCGACAAGAAGGCGGACGAGGCCGAAGCCGCGTCCACCGAGTCGACCGAGGCCTGAGCATGCTCGAGGAGGCTCTCGAGCACCTCGTGAAGGGCATCGTCGACAACCCCGATGACGTGCAGGTGGCCTCGCGCACCCTGCGTCGCGGGCGCGTGCTGGAGGTCCGGGTCCACCCCGACGACCTCGGCAAGGTGATCGGCCGCAACGGCCGCACCGCGCGTGCTCTGCGGACCGTCGTGGGCGCCATCGGCGGCCGCGGCATCCGGGTCGACCTCGTCGACGCGGATCAGGTCCGCTGATCGAAGTTGAACGCCGGCACGGGCCGGGGAGGGCTACGGCCCGCCCCGGCCCGTAGTCGTTCCGACAGGAGAGTTGAGAAGTGCAGCTGGTAGTCGCACGGATCGGCCGCGCCCACGGCATCAAGGGCGAGGTCACCGTCGAGGTGCGTACGGACGAGCCGGAGCTGCGGCTCGCACCCGGCGCCGTACTGGCCACGGACCCCGCCTCCGCGGGCCCGCTGACCATCGAGACCGGCCGGGTCCACAGCGGTCGGCTGCTGCTCCGCTTCGAGGGCGTGCGCGACCGCAACGCCGCCGAGGCCCTGCGCAACACGCTGCTGATCGCCGACGTCGACCCCGAAGAGCGGCCGGAAGAGCCCGACGAGTACTACGACCACCAGCTCGTCGACCTCGACGTGGTGCTGGCCGACGGCACCGTGATCGGCCGGATCACCGAGGTCTCCCACCTGCCCTACCAGGACCTGCTGGTGGTGGAGCGGCCCGACGGCGACGAGGTCATGATCCCGTTCGTCGAGGAGATCGTCACCGACGTCGACCTGACCGAGCAGAGGGCGGTCATCGCCCCGCCGCCCGGCCTCATCGACGACCGCGCGGAGATCGCGTCCTCCCGCGAGGAGGACGGAGCCTGATGCGGCTCGACGTCGTCACGATCTTCCCCGAGTACCTGGAACCGCTGAACGTCTCCCTCGTCGGCAAGGCGCGTGCGCGCGGCCGGCTCGACGTGCACGTGCACGACCTGCGCGAGTGGACCCACGACCGGCACAACACGGTCGACGACACCCCGTACGGCGGTGGCCCCGGCATGGTCATGATGACCGGCCCGTGGGGCGAGGCACTCGACGACACCCTGGCCGACGGATACGAGGCGGGCGCCCACGGCCCCGCCCTCGTGGTGCCGACACCCAGCGGGCGCCCCTTCACCCAGGAGCTCGCCGTCGAACTGTCCGAGCGGCCCTGGCTGGTCTTCACCCCCGCCCGGTACGAAGGCATCGACCGCCGCGTCATCGACGAGTACGCCACCCGGATACCCGTCTACGAGGTCTCCATCGGTGACTACGTGCTGGCCGGCGGCGAGGCCGCCGTCCTGGTCATCACGGAGGCCGTGGCCCGGCTGCTGCCCGGCGTCCTGGGCAACGCCGAGTCCCACCGGGACGACTCCTTCGCCCCCGGCGCGATGGCCAACCTGCTCGAAGGCCCCGTCTACACCAAGCCGCCCGAGTGGCGCGGCCGCGGCATCCCCGACGTGCTGCTCAGCGGGCACCACGGCAGGATCGCCCGCTGGCGGCGCGACGAGGCGCTGCGGCGCACCGCGGCCAACCGGCCCGACCTGATCGAGCGGACCGACCCCGCCGCCTTCGACAAGAAGGACCGGGAGACGCTCTCCATCCTGGGCTGGGCCCCCGAGCCTGGCGGCCGATTTTGGCGCAGGCCGGGAGCCGTGGAAGAATAGACCGCTGTCGTACGTCCGGTCGGCGCCCCTGCCACAGGGGGACACGACGCCGACCCCGACGACGGCCCCCGAACCCCATTTCTAGTTGCCGCTGATGACCTGTGGCATCAGTGAGGAAGCAGACGAACATGTCTCACGTGCTCGACGCCGTCAACTCCGCCTCCCTGCGGACCGACGTCCCGGCGTTCCGTCCCGGTGACACCGTGAACGTCCACGTTCGCGTCATCGAGGGCAACCGCTCCCGTATCCAGCAGTTCAAGGGTGTCGTCATCCGCCGTCAGGGCTCGGGCGTCTCCGAGACCTTCACGGTCCGCAAGGTCTCCTTCTCCGTCGGCGTCGAGCGCACCTTCCCGGTGCACAGCCCGATCTTCGAGAAGATCGAGCTCGTCACCCGCGGTGACGTCCGTCGCGCCAAGCTGTACTACCTGCGCGAGCTGCGCGGCAAGGCCGCGAAGATCAAGGAGAAGCGCGACAACTGAGCCCCGGCTCACCTCCGCCGCGCGGGCGTCCACAGGACGGCCGGATAGCATCTGGCCCCGATGGACACCGAAGCACAGCACACCGAGCGCGACTCCTCCTCCGACCCGGAGGAGGAGTCGCGCTCCGTGCGTTCCGGCCGGCTCACCGGGCGCGTCGCCGCGTGGCTCTCCGGCGGGCCCGCCGGGCGCTCATGGCGCCGGCCCGGGATGATCGGCCTCCTCTGCGCCGTACTCCTGCTGCTGTTCAGCCACCTCGTGGTGCAGCCCTTCCAGATCCCCAGCAGCTCCATGGAGCCCACGCTCCAGGTCGGGGACCGGGTGCTGGTCAACAAGTTGGCGTACCGTTTCGGTTCCGAGCCCCGGCGCGGGGACGTGGTCGTCTTCGACGGCACCGGGTCCTTCGTGCGCGAGGCACCGGAGCAGGACCCGCTCACCGGGCTGCTGCACGGAGCCGGGGCGGCACTCGGCCTGGTCGAGCCCGCCGACACCGACTTCGTCAAGCGCGTGCTGGGCGTCGGGGGAGACCGCGTGACGTGCTGCGACAAGGGGGGAAGGGTCGAGGTGAACGGCGTACCGGTGAACGAGGGGTATCTGCACCCCGGCGACGCACCCTCCCAGGTGCCCTTCGACATCGTCGTGCCCCGGGACACCCTGTGGGTCATGGGCGACCACCGCAGCCAGTCCCGCGACTCCCGCGACCACCTGGGCGAACCGGGCGGCGGCGTGGTCCCGGTGGACAAGGTGATCGGCCGGGCGGACTGGATCGGCTGGCCGGTGGGCCGCTGGTCATCGGTGCGGCCCGCCCCGGCCCTGAAAGGCGTCCCGCCGATCGCGCCGGGTTCGGGCACGGCGGGCGGGGGCCATGGGTAACCGGGGCAGGCGCGGCGGCCACCGGGCCGACACGCGGCTGCCCACCGGCTCAAGGCCCACGGACGGCGGCCGGGCGCTGCCCGGGCGTGCGGAGCGGCGCAAGCTCGCCCGCCGCGTCAAGCGGCGCCGGCAGAGATCGGCCGTGAAGGAGATACCTCTCCTGATCACGGTGGCGGTGCTCATCGCCCTCGTCCTGAAGACCTTCCTCGTCCAGGCCTTCGTCATCCCCTCGGGCTCGATGGAGCAGACGATCCGGATCGACGACCGGGTCCTCGTCGACAAGCTCACCCCCTGGTTCGGGTCCAGGCCGGAGCGCGGTGACGTCGTGGTCTTCCGGGACCCCGGCGGCTGGCTCCAGGAGGAGAACACCCCCAAGAAGGACGACCCGGTCGTCGTCAAGCAGGTCAAGCAGGCCCTCACCTTCATCGGACTGCTGCCCTCGGACGACGAGCAGGACCTGATCAAACGGGTCGTCGCCGTGGGCGGGGACACCGTCAAGTGCTGCGACCGGGACGGGCGCGTCACCGTCAACGGCGTACCGCTGAACGAGCCGTACCTGCATCCCGGGAACGTTCCCTCCACCATCACGTTCGAGGTGAAGGTCCCGGCCGGGCGGCTGTTCGTGCTGGGCGACCACCGGGCCAACTCCGCGGATTCGCGCTTCCACCTGGACGAGGCGTACCAGGGGACCGTCTCCGAGGAGGAGGTGGTCGGGAAGGCGGTCGTGATCGCCTGGCCCTTCGACCACTGGCGGAGGCTGGAGGAGCCGGAGACGTTCGCCTCCGTCCCTGACTCGCGGGGTGGAACTGCGCCGCCGCTGGACGCTTCGCATAGTGTGTCCTCTCGGATTCTGAACGGAATGGTCCGGCTCCCGAGCCCTGCGGAACTCCCGCTCGTTATGGGAGTGGTGGGCCCACCCCTGCTGTGGGGCGGGCGGTTGCACGGAGTGAGGAGTGGATGTGGGGGATTTGGCGGTCGGCGCACGATCCGGGCACGGCGAACCGGAGGAGAGGCCGGAGCAGTTCTCCGGGGCTTCTTCCGCCGGTTCCCCCGGGTCGGCCGGGGAGCCCTCCCCCGGAACCGGGCACGCTGAGGGGCCGTCGGCGGACGCGGACGGCGGGCCGGGCGACGACGGAACGGGCGACGGCGGGCCGAAGAAGCCCCGGTCCTTCTGGAAGGAACTGCCCCTGCTGATCGGTATCGCGCTGCTGCTGGCGCTGCTGATCAAGACGTTTCTGGTGCAGGCGTTCTCCATCCCGTCCGACTCGATGATGAACACGCTGCAGCGCGGCGACCGGGTCCTGGTCGACAAGCTCACCCCGTGGTTCGGCTCGGAGCCGGAGCGCGGAGAGGTCGTGGTCTTCCACGACCCGGGCGGCTGGCTGGAGGGCGAGCCCACCCCCGACCCCAACTTCCTTCAGGAGTTCCTCAGCTTCATCGGGCTGATGCCGTCCTCCGAGGAGAAGGACCTCATCAAGCGGGTCATCGCGGTCGGCGGCGACACGGTGGAGTGCAAGAAGGGCGGCAAGGTCGTCCTGAACGGCAAGCCGCTCGACGAGACGTCGTACATCGCCCCCGGCTCCACGCCGTGCGACGACGAGCCGTTCGGGCCGATCAAGGTGCCCGAGGGCCGGATCTGGGTGATGGGCGACAACCGCCAGAACTCGCTCGACTCCCGCTACCACCAGGAGCTCCCCGGCAACGGCACGGTCGCCAACGAGCGGGTCGTCGGGCGGGCGGTCGTGGTGGCCTGGCCGCTGGGCCGCTGGTCCACGCTGCCGGTGCCGTCCGTCTTCGACCAGCCCGGGCTGAACGCCGCCACCGCCGCGGCGGTCGCGCCGGGGGCGCTGGGCCTGGCGGGCGCACTGCCGTTCGTGCTCCGGCGCAGGAAGAGGCGTACCGCCGAGTAGGGCGCGGCGGGTAGGGTTCCGTCCCACGTCGTCGATCCGAGGGCCGGCCGCCACGGCCGGCCCGGCGAGGATGGGGAGCGCTGGGATGAGCGGAACACAACGGACGGACGACGGCCGCGGCCGTCTCGGCAGCGCGCTGTCGGGACTGGCCGTGGCCGTCGGCTGTGTGCTGTTCCTGGGCGGGTTCGTCTGGGGAGCCGTCCAGTACCAGCCCTACACCGTGCCGACCAATTCCATGTCGCCGACCGTCGTGTCCGGGGACCGGGTGCTGGCCCAGCGGATCGACGACGCCGAGGTGCGCCGCGGCGACGTCGTGATCTTCGAGGACGCGAGCTGGGGCGACCTGCCGATGATCAAGCGGGTGGTCGGCCTCGGCGGCGACAAGGTGGCCTGCTGCGGCGACGGCGGCCGGCTCACGGTGAACGGCACACCGATTGCGGAACCGTATCTGCGGTCGCAGGGTCCCGCCTCGACGCCGTTCTCGGTGACCGTCCCTCAGGGGCGGATCTTCCTCCTGGGCGACGAGCGGATGACCTCGCAGGACTCCCGGGTGCACCTGGAGGACGCCGCGAACGGCTCGGTGCCGCGCAGCGCCGTCACCGCCCGGGTCGACGCCGTGGCGTGGCCGGTCGGCGGAGTGGTGGAGCGCCCCCGGGGCTTCGCCGCGCTGCCGGGAGGCGTGTCGCGGCCCGGGCCGGTCAGGCTCGTGGTGGGCTCCGTGGTCGCCGGCGCCGCGCTGATCCTCTGCGGAGCGGCGTACGGACCGATCGCCCGGCGGCTGTCGCGACCGGGCCGGGCCCGTACGGAGGCGGGCGCCCGTGGGTGAGGAGCGGCCGGGGCACCCGGGGGCGGCGGAGCCGCGGAGGGTCGCGCGGGTGGTGCTGCTCGACCCCGACGATCGGATCCTGCTCCTGCACGGGTACGAACCGGACGACCCGGAGCGGACCTGGTGGTTCACGCCGGGTGGCGGCGTGGAGGGCGACGAGACCCGCGAGCAGGCCGCGCTGCGCGAGGTGGCCGAGGAGACCGGCCTCACGGACGTGGAGCTGGGACCGGTGGTGTGGCAGCGCTACTGCTCCTTCCCGTTCGCCGGGCGCCGCTGGGACCAGGACGAGTGGTACTACCTCGCCCGTACGCGCCGGCCGGCCGCCGCGGTGGCCCTGGCCGACCCCACGGAGCTGGAGGCGCGCAGTGTCACGGGGCTGAGGTGGTGGACCTCCGCCGAACTGTCGGCGGCGCGTGAGACGGTGTACCCGACACGACTCGCCGGGCTGCTGCGCACGCTGCTCGACGAGGGGCCCCCGGAATCGCCGGTGGTCCTGGCCCCCGAGATCGTCTAGGGGCGCGGGATCCCGGCGCACAATGGGGGGACGCACGGCTGAAGGGGAACATGCCATGAGC
This sequence comes from Streptomyces sp. NPDC051310, assembly GCF_044455245.1. Lineage (NCBI taxonomy): Bacteria > Bacillati > Actinomycetota > Actinomycetes > Kitasatosporales > Streptomycetaceae > Streptomyces > Streptomyces sp. NPDC051310. The sequence continues at coordinate 120,220 of NZ_JBITEO010000004.1, read as the reverse complement.
GCCGAGGACCTCGAGAAGTACGAGACCGAGATGGAGCTGAAGCTCTACCGGGAGTACCGCGATGTCGTCGGTCTTTTCAAATTCGTGATCGAGACCGAGCGCCGCTTCTACCTCACCAACGACTACGAGATGCAAGTGCACTCGGTGCAGGGCGAGGTTTTCTTCGAAGTGTCGATGGCGGACGCCTGGGTCTGGGACATGTACCGGCCGGCGCGGTTCGTCAAGCAGGTGCGGGTGCTCACGTTCAAGGACGTCAACATCGAGGAGCTCAACAAGAGCGACCTGGAGCTCCCGGGAAGCTAGCGCGCAGGGCGCTCACCCTCCGCTCACCAGCGGAGGTGGCAGCGCCTGCGCTGTCGCCCCCGGTGGCCCGCACGCACGCCCCGCTGTCACTCGCAGGGGTGAAGGGGTTGTCCACAGCCATCCGGTTGTCCACCAAGATCCACAAGCTTCGCGCCGATCCGTCACAGTGAGTGACGGAGGTGGTGCCGAGATGAACGCGACGGGGGCACTGGGCACGTACGGCGAGAAGCTGGCGGTCCGCCGGCTCGGCGAGTGCGGTATGACCGTGCTGGCACGGAACTGGCGCTGCGGGCGGACCGGGGAGATCGACATCGTCGCCCGGGACGGCGACACGGTGGTGGTCTGCGAGGTCAAGACCCGCAGGGGCGGAGGCTTCCAGCACCCCATGGCGGCGGTGACGCCCGCCAAGGCCGACCGGCTCAGACGGCTCGCCGCGTGCTGGCTCGACCGGCACGGCGGTCCCCCTCCGGGCGGGCTGCGCATCGACCTGATCGGTGTGCTGCTGCCCCGGCGAGGCGCACCCGTGGTCGAGCACGTGCGGGGGGTGGCCTGATGGGGTTCGCACGGACGTGTGCGGTGGCCCTGGTCGGCGTCGAGGGCGTGGTCGTCGAGGTCCAGGCCGGTCTGGAACCCGGAGTGGCGGCGTTCGCCCTGGTCGGGCTGCCCGACAAGAGCCTCTCCGAGAGCCGCGACAGGGTCCGGGCCGCGGTCGTCAACTCGGGCGAGGGCTGGCCGCAGAAGAAGCTCACGGTCGGGCTCAGCCCGGCCTCCGTACCGAAGGGCGGCTCGGGGTTCGACCTCGCCGTCGCGAGCGCGGTCCTGGGCGCCGCCGGGCGCATCGACCCGCGGACCATCGCCGACCTGGTGCTCATCGGGGAACTGGGCCTGGACGGGCGGGTCAGACCCGTGCGGGGCGTGCTGCCCGCCGTCCTCGCGGCCGCCGAGGCGGGCTACCGGCAGGTCGTCGTCCCCGAGCGGACGGCCGGCGAGGCCGCCCTCGTGCCGGGCGTCTCCGTCCTCGGCGTACGCACCCTGCGCCAGCTCATCGCCGTCCTGGCGGACGAACCCGTGCCCGATGAGGACCCCGACGAGCAGGGCCGCCCGGACGCCCTGCTGTCCGGCCTGATGGTGCCCGGCGCCGGCGTGGGCACCGGGCTCGCCGCCGACCCGGCCGACGGCCCCGACCTCGCGGACGTCGCCGGGCAGCGAGCGGCACGCGTCGCCCTGGAGGTGGCGGCAGCCGGCGGCCACCACCTGCTGCTGTCCGGCCCGCCCGGCGCGGGCAAGACCATGCTGGCCGAGCGGCTGCCGAGCGTGCTGCCTCCGCTGACCCGGCAGGAGTCCCTGGAGGTCACCGCCGTCCACTCGGTGGCCGGGATCCTGCCGCCGGGCGAACCGCTGGTGCACCGGCCGCCGTACTGCGCGCCCCACCACTCCGCGACGATGCAGTCGCTCGTGGGCGGCGGCAACGGGCTGCCGAGGCCCGGCGCCGTCTCCCTGGCGCACCGGGGCGTGCTCTTCCTGGACGAGGCCCCGGAGTTCTCCGGCAAGGCGCTGGACGCGCTGCGCCAGCCGCTGGAGTCGGGGCACGTGGTCGTCGCCCGCAGCGCGGGCGTGGTGCGCCTGCCCGCGCGGTTCCTGATGGTGCTGGCCGCCAACCCCTGCCCGTGCGGCCGGCACACCGCGCACGGCACCGGGGGCGGCTGCGAGTGCCCGGCCTCGGTGATCCGCCGCTACCAGGCGCGGCTGTCCGGGCCGCTGCTCGACCGCGTCGACCTGCGGGTGCACGTGGAGCCGGTCCGCCGGGCCGACCTGCTGGGGTGCGGCGGACGGGGGGAGACCACCGCGGCGGTCGCCGCGCGGGTCCTCGAAGCCCGGGCGCGTGCCGCCGCGCGCCTCCACGGCACCCCGTGGACCGTCAACTCCGAAGTGCCCGGGCATGAGCTGCGCACCCGCTGGAGCGTCGCCCCCGGCGCCCTCGACGCCGCCGAGCGGGACATCGAGCGCGGCCTGCTCACCGCGCGCGGCCTGGACCGGGTGCTCCGGGTGGCCTGGACCCTCGCCGACCTCGCGGGCCGCGACCACCCGGGGCCCGGCGACGTCGGCCTGGCGCTGGAGCTGCGCACCGGGATCGCCCGCGGGGTGCCGCTGGAGACGGGGGCGGCGCGGTGATCCGGGGGACGGGCGCGAGCGAGGAGGAGCGGCGGGCGCGCGCCGCGCTGACGCGGATCATCGAACCGGGCGACGAATACGGCGGCCGCTGGCTGCGCGAGCTCGGAGCCGTGGAGCTGCTCGGGCGGCTGACCGCGCAGCCGTACGCGCCGGGCGCGCTGGCCGGGGCGAGCGAGCGGCGGATCGAGGGCCTGCGGGTACGGGCCGCGAGCGCCGAGCCGGAGCGGGACCTGGCCGCGGTGGACGCCGTGGGCGGGCGGTTCGTCGTACCCGGCGACGCCGAGTGGCCCCGTCAGCTCGACGACCTCGGGGACGCCCGCCCCGTGGGGCTCTGGGTGCGCGGGCGGCCGGACCTGCGCCGGTGGGCGCTGCGCTCGGTCGCGGTGGTCGGGGCGCGGGCCTGCACGCCGTACGGGGCGCACATGGCCGCGGACCTCGCGTCGGGGCTCGCCGAGCGCGGCTGGGTCGTGGTCTCCGGCGCCGCCTTCGGGGTCGACGGGGCCGCGCACCGCGGGGCGCTGGCCGTGCAGGGCGCCACCGTCGCCGTGCTCGCCTGCGGGGTCGACGCGGCCTACCCGCGCGGCCACGCCGGACTGATCGGGCGCATCGCGGAACAGGGCCTGCTGGTCGGCGAGTTGCCGCCGGGCGCCCACCCGACGCCGAGCAGGTTCATCCTCCGCAACCGCGTCATCGCCGCGTTGACCCGCGGGACGGTGGTCGTCGAGGCGGAGTACCGCAGCGGTTCGCTCGTCACGGCGCGCAGCGCGCAGCGGCTCGGCCGGTACACCATGGGCGTGCCCGGGCCGGCCACCAGTGGGCTCTCCGCCGGGGTGCACGAACTGCTGCGCGGCGAGGCCGTCCTGGTCACCGACGCCGCCGAAGTGGCCGAACTGGTCGGGGACATCGGTGACCTCGCGCCCGCCCGGCGGGGGCCCGTGCTGCCGCGCGACCTGCTCGACCCGGTCAGCACGCGGGTGCTCGAAGCGATACCGCCGCGCGGCAGGGGCGCGACCGGGCGGGAGGTGGCGCACGGTGCCGGCACCGCTGTTGACGAGGCGCTCGGCAGGCTGTACGAACTCCACTCGCTCGGATTCGTCGAACGCCACGGGGACCGCTGGGAGTTGGCGGCGGGCGCGACACACCGCCCGAACGCCCGGCGAGGCGGTGCTTGACCTGGAGCATTCGGGTGAAAAGGTGATGCCGATGACGTTCGCGGTGCTCCGGGTGCCGTTCGGGAGGCCGGCGTGCGGCCGCCCGGTCCCGGCGGTCCCATTCGAAGATGCGGCCGACGGCACGCCCCCGAGGAGGCATGATGCGGCTTCCTTAGCGCACTGCGACCGTCCAGTCACGCTACGCTCACCAGAATTACTCCTTCCGCTCCCCGTACCGGCTCACCACCACCCCAGAACGGCTCAAGGCGACGTATGCCCCAGCACACCTCCGGGTCCGACCGCGCGGCGGTGCCCCCCGCCGCGCGGGGCACCGTACGGCCGCCCGCACCCTCCTCGCTCGAGGAGCTGTGGCGGTCGTACAAGGACACGGGCGACGAGCGGCTGCGGGAACAGCTGATCCTGCACTACTCGCCCCTGGTGAAGTACGTGGCCGGCCGGGTGAGCGTGGGCCTGCCGTCCAACGTGGAGCAGGCGGACTTCGTCTCCTCCGGGGTGTTCGGGCTGATCGACGCGATCGAGAAGTTCGACATCGGGCGCTCGATCAAGTTCGAGACGTACGCGATCACCCGCATCCGGGGCGCGATGATCGACGAGCTGCGGGCACTCGACTGGATCCCCCGGTCGGTGCGGCAGAAGGCGCGGGCGGTGGAGCGCGCCTACGCCACCCTGGAGGCGCAGTTGCGGCGCACGCCCTCGGAGAGCGAGGTCGCCTCGGAGATGGGCATCGCCCTGGAGGAACTGCACGCGGTTTTCAGCCAGTTGTCACTGGCGAACGTCGTGGCGCTGGAGGAGCTGCTGCACGTCGGCGGCGAGGGCGGCGACCGGCTCAGCCTCATGGACACGCTGGAGGACACCACCGCGGACGACCCGGTCGAGGTCGCCGAGGACCGCGAGCTGCGGCGGCTGCTCGCCCGGGCGATCAACACGCTGCCCGAGCGGGAGAAGACCGTCGTGACCCTCTACTACTACGAGGGCCTCACCCTGGCCGAGATCGGCAACGTCCTCGGCGTGACCGAGAGCCGGGTCAGCCAGATCCACACGAAGTCGGTGCTGCAGTTGCGGGCGAAGCTGGCCGATGTCGGCCGATGAGGTCGAACGGACGACCGTGAACCGTAAAGTGGAGCCGTGCCCAGGATTCGAGCGGCCTCCGTGGCCGAGCACCGGACCATGCAGCGCGGCGCCCTGCTGGACGCCGCGCGTTCCCTGCTGTCCGAGGGCGGGACGGAGGCGCTGACCTTCCCCGCACTCGCCGAGCGCACCGGCCTCGCCCGGTCGTCCGTGTACGAGTACTTCCGCTCCCGCGCCGCGGTGGTGGAGGAGCTGTGCGCGGTGGACTTCCCCGTGTGGGCGGCCGAGGTCGAGGCGGCGATGGAACGGGCGGACACGCCCGAGGGCAAGGTCGGGGCGTACGTCCGCAAGCAGCTGGAGCTGGTCGGGGACCGGCGCCACCGGGCGGTCGTCGCGATCTCGGCCGGCGAGCTGGACGACGGCGCCCGCGAGAAGATCCGCGCCGCCCACGGCGGGCTCATCGCCATGATCGTCGAGGCGCTCGCGGAGCTCGGCCAGAAGGAGCCGCGGCTGACGGCCATGCTGCTCCAGGGCGTGGTCGACGCGGCGGTCCGGCGCATCGAGCTCGGCGCCGCGGAGCACCCTGAGTCCATCGCGGACGCCGCGGTCGCGATGGCCCTTCACGGCGTCCACGGCACCTGACCTCCCCGCCGCCGGCTCCCCGCGGCTCGCGACCCCCGAGGCACACCCGCGCCCTCCGCGTGCTCCCCGTCGTCCGCGTCCTGCGCGCCGCCCACGGGCAGCAGCCGCGAGGGCCGGCGGCCCAGCAGGTGCGCCGGCAGCAGCGACAAGGGGTTCAGGTACACGGTGCCGCGGCGCAGGCTCCAGTGGAGGCACGTCGGGGCGCAGTGCGGTAGCTCGGCCGTCAGACGGCCCACCACCTGTCCTGCCGCCACCTCCGTCCCCACCGTGACCAGCGGCTGGAGCGGCTCGTACGAGGTGCGCAGCGCGGGCCCCGGACCCGGATGGGTGACCGTCACGACGCCACGCCCCGCCACCGGGCCGGCGAACGACACCCGTCCCGCGGCCGCTGCGCGCACCGGCGTACCGGCCGGGGCGGCGAGGTCCACCCCGCGGTGACCCGGCCCGTACGGCGACGCCGGCGGCTCCCAGCCCCGCACCACCGCCGGCCGCGGCGGCCCCAGCGGCCACGTACCGCTCCCGGCCCCGACGGCGCCCCCGACCCCGCCCTCCGCCGGGGTGCCGGGGCCGGCGCCGGGGTCCGCCGGCCGGGCGGAGGTCTTCCCGGCCGGGCCGGGACGCGGAGGGGCCGGAGGGTCCGGGGGATCCGCCGCCCGGAAGGCGGGGAGCGCGACGGCCAGGGCGAGCAGCAGGGTGATCAGGCGCATGGGCCGACTCTGGCGCAGGCGCCGGGCGGGCGCCGCGGGCTGTGGACCGGCGGTGGGTTGTGGACAGCGCCGTCACCCGCTGCTGCCGAGGTCCCGTACACTTCTTCTGGCGACCCGGGTCACCGGGTCGACTTCGCACGCCCCGCCACAGCCCTCACAAGCCGTGGTAGCGCTCTTCGGTCCTTCGTGGCAGCAGCGCGTCGGGGCGTCAGGACACAACCGAGATTCCAAGGAGATACGGCCATGGCCGTCGTCACGATGCGGGAGCTGCTGGAGAGCGGCGTCCACTTCGGTCACCAGACCCGTCGCTGGAACCCGAAGATGAAGCGCTTCATCTTCACCGAGCGCAACGGCATCTACATCATCGACCTGCTCCAGTCGCTGTCGTACATCGACCGCGCCTACGAGTTCGTCAAGGAGACCGTCGCGCACGGCGGCTCCATCATGTTCGTCGGCACCAAGAAGCAGGCGCAGGAGGCGATCGCCGAGCAGGCGACCCGCGTCGGCATGCCCTACGTCAACCAGCGCTGGCTGGGCGGCATGCTCACCAACTTCTCCACCGTCTACAAGCGCCTTCAGCGTCTGAAGGAGCTGGAGGCGATCGACTTCGAGGACGTCGCGGCCTCGGGTCTCACCAAGAAGGAGCTCCTGGTCCTCTCGCGCGAGAAGGCCAAGCTGGAGAAGACCCTCGGTGGTATCCGCGAGATGCAGAAGGTGCCCAGCGCCGTCTGGATCGTCGACACCAAGAAGGAGCACATCGCCGTCGGTGAGGCGCGCAAGCTCCACATCCCGGTCGTCGCGATCCTCGACACGAACTGCGACCCCGACGAGGTCGACTACAAGATCCCGGGCAACGACGACGCGATCCGCTCCGTCACCCTGCTCACCCGCGTGATCGCCGACGCCGTCGCCGAGGGCCTCATCGCCCGCTCCGGCGCCGCCACCGGCGACCAGAAGCCGGGCGACAAGGCCGCCGGTGAGCCGCTGGCCGAGTGGGAGCGCGACCTGCTCGAGGGCGAGAAGAAGGCGGAGTCCGACGAGGCCGCCGAGAAGCCGGCCGAGGCCGCTGCGGAGGCCCCGGCCGAGGCCCCGGCCGCCGAGGCTCCGGCCGCGGACGCCGAGCAGGCCTGACCCTTTCAGGTTCGGCAGGAGACGGCGGGGGCCCACGAAGCCCCCGCCGTTCACCCCTAGATCTTCGTAGATCTTCCAGACTTCGAGAGAGATTCACAGATCATGGCGAACTACACCGCCGCTGACGTCAAGAAGCTCCGCGAGCTCACCGGCGCCGGCATGATGGACTGCAAGAAGGCGCTGGACGAGTCCGACGGCAACGTCGACAAGGCCGTCGAGGCCCTGCGCATCAAGGGCCAGAAGGGCGTCGCCAAGCGCGAGGGCCGCTCCGCCGAGAACGGCGCCGTCGTCTCCCTCATCGCGGACGACAACACCTCCGGTGTCCTCGTCGAGCTGAAGTGCGAGACGGACTTCGTCGCCAAGGGTGAGAAGTTCCAGAGCGTCGCCACGGCCCTGGCCGAGCACGTCGCCAAGACCTCCCCGGCCGACCTCGAGGCGCTGCTCGCGTCCGAGATCGAGGCCGGCAAGACCGTCCAGGCGTACGTCGACGAGGCCAACGCCAACCTCGGCGAGAAGATCGTCCTGGACCGCTTCGCGCAGTTCTCCGGCGGCTACGTCACCGCTTACATGCACCGCACCATGCCCGACCTGCCCCCGCAGATCGGTGTTCTCGTCGAGCTCGACAAGGAGAACGCCGAGATCGCCAAGGGTGTCGCGCAGCACATCGCCGCCTTCGCGCCGAAGTACCTCTCCCGCGAGGACGTCCCGGCCGAGGTCGTCGAGGCCGAGCGCCGCGTCGCCGAGGAGACCACCCGCGCCGAGGGCAAGCCCGAGGCCGCGCTCCCGAAGATCGTCGAGGGTCGCCTCAACGGCTTCTTCAAGGACGCGACCCTGCTGGGCCAGCCGTACGCGCTGGACAACAAGAAGTCCGTCCAGCAGATCCTGGACGAGGCCGGTGTCACCCTGAAGCGCTTCAGCCGCATCAAGGTCGGCATCTGAGCCGGTACGCGATCGACCGGGCAGCCCGCTAGGGTTTCCCACGTGGACGTCGGCGCGTGAGCGGCCGGACGCCCGCAGATCTGACGAGGAGGCCATTGCCGTGAGGGATCACCAGTACCCCCGGCAGTGGCCTTCTTCGTATGTGCACGAGGAGATCCCCATGAATCAGGGCGCCGCACAGGGCGACGACAACCACGGCAAAAAGTCCGGCCGCTTCATGCTGAAGCTGTCCGGTGAGGCGTTCGCCGGCGGCGGCGGCCTCGGCGTCGACCCCGACGTCGTACACGCCATCGCACGCGAGATCGCCGCGGTCGTACGCGACGGCGCGGAGATCGCCGTCGTGATCGGCGGTGGCAACTTCTTCCGCGGCGCAGAGCTGCAGCAGCGCGGCATGGACCGGGCGCGCTCCGACTACATGGGCATGCTCGGCACCGTCATGAACTGCCTCGCCCTCCAGGACTTCCTGGAGAAGGAAGGCATCGACTCCCGGGTCCAGACCGCCATCACCATGGGCCAGGTCGCCGAGCCCTACATCCCGCTGCGCGCCGTGCGCCACCTGGAGAAGGGCCGCGTCGTCATCTTCGGCGCCGGTATGGGCATGCCCTACTTCTCCACCGACACCACCGCAGCCCAGCGCGCCCTGGAGATCGACGCCGAGGCGCTCCTCATGGGCAAGAACGGCGTGGACGGCGTCTACGACTCCGACCCGAAGGTCAACCCGGACGCGGTGAAGTTCGACGCGCTGGAGTACGGCGAGGTGCTCGGCCGGGACCTCAAGGTCGCCGACGCCACCGCGATCACTCTCTGCCGCGACAACAACCTGCCGATCCTCGTCTTCGAACTGCTCGCGGCGGGCAATATCGCCCGCGCGGTGAAGGGTGAGAAGATCGGGACGCTCGTGAGCGACCAGGGCACCAGGAACTGACGGGCCCTACCGGGTCCGTTCCGGACCGACCCGTCCCGCCCCGATGCCCTGATCCGGGGATGGACAAAGCCCTGCCGGTCGGACACCGTGCAGGAGCGTAAAGACGCGCCTACTCAAGACACGCAGGAGCAAGTGGTGATCGAAGAGACCCTCCTCGAGGCCGAGGAGAAGATGGAGAAGGCCGTCGTGGTCGCCAAGGAGGACTTCGCCGCGATCCGCACCGGCCGTGCGCACCCGGCGATGTTCAACAAGATCGTCGCCGACTACTACGGCGCCCTGACGCCGATCAACCAGCTGGCGTCGTTCTCCGTGCCGGAGCCGCGCATGGCCGTGGTGACCCCGTTCGACAAGAGCGCGCTGCGCAACATCGAGCAGGCCATCCGCGACTCGGACCTCGGCGTCAACCCGAGCAACGACGGCAACATCATCCGTGTGGTGTTCCCCGAGCTCACCGAGGAGCGCCGCCGCGACTACATCAAGGTGGCCAAGGGCAAGGCCGAGGACGCCAAGATCTCGATCCGCTCCGTCCGCCGCAAGGCCAAGGAGACCATCGACAAGTTCGTCAAGGACGGCGAGGTCGGCGAGGACGAGGGCCGCCGCGCCGAGAAGGAGCTCGACGACACCACCGCGAAGTACGTCGCGCAGGTGGACGAGCTGCTCAAGCACAAGGAAGCCGAGCTGCTCGAGGTCTGATGAACGACTCTTCCTGGGGGGCCCCGCCGCATGGCGGCTACTGGGGTCCGCCCGACCAGGGGCTCGCCGCGGGCCACGCCCCGGCAGCCCCGGCGGGTCCCGCATACGATGGGCAGGACGCGCAGCAGACGCGGCCCATGCCCCTCGTACCCGCCGACGTTCCCCCCTCGGGGTACGGACGCGGAGACCAGGACGACACCCGTGACCGGGGGACCGCTCGGCCGAGCGGTCCCCTGTTCCGTGACGAGATGCCGCAGGAGCCCATGACCCCGCCGTCGGGAGCGCCGCAGCCCCCGGGACAGCCGGAGCAGCCGGGTCCGCCCCAGAACCAGAAGAAGCGGGCCGGCCGGGACCTGCGGGCCGCGATAGGGGTCGGGGTCGCCCTCGGCACGGTGATCATCGCCTCGCTCTTCGTCGTCAAGGCCGTCTTCGTCGGCGTCATCGCGGTCGCCGTCGTGGTCGGGCTGTGGGAGCTGACCTCGCGCCTCCAGGAGCGCAAGGCCATCAAGGCCCCGCTCGTGCCGCTGGCGGTCGGCGGCGTGGCGATGGTCGTGGCCGGTTACGTACGCGGAACCGAGGGCGCCTGGGTGGCGATGGCGCTCACCGCGCTCGCGGTCCTCGTGTGGCGGATGACCGAACCGCCCGAGGGCTACCTCAAGGACGTCACGGCCGGCCTGTTCGCCGCCTTCTACGTGCCGTTCCTCGCGACGTTCGTGGCGCTCATGCTCACCGCGGACGACGGCCCCCTGCGGGTGTTCACCTTCCTGCTGCTGACCGTGGTCAGCGACACCGGCGCGTACGCGGTCGGCTGGCGCTTCGGCACCCACAAGCTCGCGCCGCGCATCAGCCCCGGCAAGACCCGCGAGGGGCTCGCCGGAGCGGTGGCGTTCGCGATGGCGGCGGGCGCGCTGTGCATGGAGTTCGCCATCGACGGCGGCACCTGGTGGCAGGGCCTGCTGCTGGGCCTCGCGGTCGCGGTGAGCGCCACGCTCGGCGACCTGGGCGAGTCGATGATCAAGCGGGACCTGGGCATCAAGGACATGGGCACCCTGCTCCCCGGGCACGGCGGCATCATGGACCGCCTGGACTCGCTGCTGCCGACCGCGCCGGTGGTGTGGCTGCTGCTGGTGCTGTTCGTCGGGGCGGGCTGACCGACCCGGGCGCCGGCCGCCCGGGGCCGGTGCGCCGCCGGGAACAGGCCGCAGCGCCATCCGGTTACCCTGGAAGGGCCCGTCGCGTCGAGGCGGCGGGCCCTTTCGGCCCCGCGCACCGCGGGGATCATCCGGTGAGGTCACCCGGCTCACGTACCGCGGCCTCGTCTTACTGAGGAGTACCAGGTCATGGCACCCCCCGCCCCGGGAGAACTCACCTTCGTCGCGCCCCGCGGGGCGAAGAAGCCGCCGCGGCACCTCGCCGACCTCTCGCCCGCCGAGCGCAAGGAAGCCGTCGCCGCGATCGGCGAGAAGCCGTTCCGCGCCAAGCAGCTCTCCCAGCACTACTTCGCGCGGTACGCGCACGACCCGGCCGCGTGGACGGACATCCCCGCCGCGTCCCGGGAGAAGCTCGCCGCGGAGCTGCTGCCGGACCTGATGTCCGTCGTCCGGCACATCTCGTGCGACGACGACACCACCCGCAAGACCCTGTGGCGGCTCCACGACGGCACGCTCGTCGAGTCGGTCCTCATGCGCTACCCCGACCGCGTGACCATGTGCATCTCGTCGCAGGCGGGCTGCGGCATGAACTGCCCGTTCTGCGCCACCGGCCAGGCCGGCCTCGACCGCAACCTGTCGACGGCCGAGATCGTGCACCAGATCGTCGACGGCATGCGCGCCCTGCGTGACGGCGAGGTCCCCGGGGGCCCGGCCCGCCTGTCCAACATCGTCTTCATGGGCATGGGCGAGCCGCTCGCCAACTACAACCGGGTCGTCGGCGCCATCCGCCGCCTCACCGACCCCGAGCCCGACGGCCTCGGCCTGTCGCAGCGCGGCATCACCGTCTCCACCGTGGGCCTGGTCCCCGCCATGCTGCGGTTCGCCGACGAGGGCTTCAAGTGCCGCCTCGCCGTCTCGCTGCACGCCCCCGACGACGAGCTGCGCGACACCCTCGTCCCCGTCAACACGCGCTGGAAGGTCCGGGAGGTGCTGGACGCCGCCTGGGAGTACGCCGAGAAGTCCGGCCGCCGCGTCTCCATCGAGTACGCGCTCATCCGCGACATCAACGACCAGGCCTGGCGCGGCGACCTGCTGGGCCGGCTGCTCAAGGGCAAGCGGGTCCACGTCAACCTGATCCCGCTCAACCCGACCCCCGGGTCGAAGTGGACCGCCTCCCGCCCCGAGGACGAGAAGGCGTTCGTCGAGGCGATCGCCGCCCACGGCGTCCCCGTCACCGTGCGGGACACCCGAGGCCAGGAGATCGACGGTGCCTGTGGACAGCTCGCGGCGGCGGAACGCTGACCTTGTAGTCTGGCCTCGAACACATCTGCATATTCCGACAGGGGAGCGCCACAGCGCTGAGAGTGCGGCACACGCCGGCGACGCAAGCACGGCGGCTGCAGACCCTCTGAACCTCGCCCAGGTCATTCTGGGTAGGAAGTTCGGTCGTTACTCGAGCTGTTGCGCCCTGCCCACCGGACGGACCCGGTGGGCAGGGCCGCGTCTCTTCCTGGTCACACCCAGGAGGAATCTCAGTGAGCACCACCACCAGGATCGCGGCCGGCGTCCTCGCCGCCGCGATCGGCGTCACGACGCTCACCGCCTGCGGCGGTGACGCCGGCGAGAAGTCCGAGGGCGGCGGTACGGCGTCCAAGACCGTGACCCTCGTCAGCCACGACTCCTTCAACGCCTCCCCGGCCGTCCTGAAGGAGTTCACCCGGCAGACCGGCTACACGGTCAAGGTCCTCAAGAGCGGGGACGCCGGCGAGGCCGTCAACAAGGCGATCCTCACCAAGGGCGCCCCCCAGGGCGACGTCTTCTTCGGCGTCGACAACACCCTGCTCTCCCGCGCCCTCGACAACGGGCTCTTCGAGCCGTACGAGGCCAAGGGCCTGGACCGGGTTCCGGACGCTCTCCGGCTCGACGGGGACAAGCACCGGGTCACGCCGGTCGACAGCGGGGACGTCTGCGTCAACTACGACAAGAAGTACTTCGCCGACAAGAAGCTCGCGCCGCCGCAGACCTTCGACGACCTCGCCGCGCCGCGGTACAAGGACCTCCTCGTCGTCGAGAACCCCGAGCGGTCGTCCCCGGGCCTCGGCTTCCTGCTGGGCACGGCCGCCCGGTACGGCGACGACGGCTGGCAGGACTACTGGAAGAAGCTCAAGGCCAACGGCGTCAAGGTGGTCGACAGCTGGGAACTGGCCTACAACCAGGAGTTCTCCGGCTCCGCCGGCGGCAAGGAGGCCAAGGCGGACCGGCCGCTCGTCGTCTCCTACGCCTCCAGCCCGCCCGTCGAGGTCCTCTACGCCGAGCCGAAGCCGGCCGAGGCGCCCACCGGGGTCTCCACCGGCACCTGCTTCCGCCAGATCGAGTTCGCCGGCCTGCTGACCGGTGCGGAGAACCCCGACGGCGGCAAGGCCCTCATCGACTTCCTGATCGGCAAGAAGTTCCAGGAGGACATGCCGCTCCAGATGTTCGTGAACCCGGTGATCAAGGATGCCCAGCTGCCGGAGCTGTTCACCCGGCACGGCGTGACCGTCGACAAGCCGCACACCGTGGCACCCGCGAAGATCGCCGAGAAGCGCGACCAGTGGATCCGGTCGTGGGCCTCGCTCGTCCTGAAGTGACCCCGCTCCGGCGCGGCGCGCTGCGGGCGGGACTCATGGTCCTGCCCGTGGCGTTCTTCGCCGTCTTCTTCGCCTACCCCGTGGCCGCGATCGTCGGCCGCGGGCTGAGGACCCAGGACGGCGGCTGGCAGTTCGGGCGGCTCGGCGAGGTGCTCGGCCGGCCGGACATCCTGGACGTGCTGTGGTTCACCACCTGGCAGGCGCTCGCCTCCACCGCGCTCACCCTGCTGATCGGGCTGCCCGCGGCGTACGTCTTCGCCCGGCTGGAGTTCCCCGGCAAGCAGGTCCTGCGGGCCGTGGTGACCGTGCCGTTCGTGCTGCCGACCGTCGTCGTCGGGACCGCCTTCCTCGCGCTCGTCGGGCGGGGCGGCCTCCTCGACGAGCTGTGGGGCGTGCGGCTGGACACCACCGTGTGGGCGATCCTCCTCGCCCACGTCTTCTTCAACTACGCGGTCGTCGTCCGCACGGTCGGCGGCCTGTGGGCGCAGCTCGACCCGCGCCAGGAGGAGGCCGCGCGGGTCCTCGGCGCCTCCCGGTTCGGTGCCTGGCGGCGCGTGACGCTGCCGGCGCTCGCGCCCGCGGTGGCCGCCGCCGCGCTGATGGTCTTCCTCTTCACCTATACCTCCTTCGGCATCGTCCAGATCCTCGGCGGGCCCGCGTACCGGACGCTGGAGGCGGAGATCTACCGGCAGACCGCGCAGCTGCTCGACCTGCCGACGGCGGCCGTGCTCACGCTGCTGCAGTTCGCGGCCGTGGGGGCGATCCTCGCCGTGCACGCCTGGACGGTCCGCCGGCGGGAGACGGCGCTGCACCTGGTCGACGCGGCGCAGACCGCGCGGCGGCCGCGCGGGGCCGGGCAGTGGGCGCTGCTCGGCGGTGTGCTCCTCACCGTGGTGCTGCTGCTCCTGCTGCCGCTCGGCGTCCTCGTCCTGCGCTCGTTCGGCGGCGGGTCCGGCGGCCTCGGCTTCTACCGGGCCCTCCAGGACGCCGGCGCGGGCGGCGGGACCTTCCTCGTGCCGCCCGTCGAGGCGATCGGCAACTCGCTGCAGTACGCGCTCGTTGCCACCGCCCTCGCGCTGGTGGTCGGCGGGCTCGCCGCCGCGGCGCTCACCCGGCGGGCCGGACGGCTCGTCCGCGGCTTCGACGCGCTGCTGATGCTGCCGCTCGGTGTGTCCGCCGTCACCGTCGGCTTCGGCTTCCTGATCACTCTCGACGAGCCGCCGCTCGACCTGCGTTCGTCGTGGATCCTGGTGCCGCTCGCCCAGGCCCTGGTCGGCGTGCCCTTCGTCGTACGGACCATGCTGCCGGTGCTGCGGGCGGTGGACGACCGGCTGCGGGAGGCCGCGGCCGTGCTCGGGGCGTCGCCGCTGCGGGCGTGGCGGGAGGTCGACCTGCCGCTGGTTCGGCGCGCGCTGCTGGTGGCGGCGGGGTTCGCGTTCGCCGTGTCGCTGGGCGAGTTCGGCGCGACCGTGTTCATCGCCCGGCCCGACAACCCGACGCTGCCGGTCGCCGTGGCGCGGCTCCTCGGACGGCCCGGGGAGCTCAACTACGGCCAGGCCATGGCCCTGTCCACCATCCTGATGGCGGTGTGCGCGGTGGCGCTGCTGCTGCTCGAACGGATCCGCACCACCGATCGCTCCGGAGAGTTCTGACCATGCTGCGACTTGACGGCGTGACCGTACGCTTCGGGCCCCGCGCCGCCCTCGACGCGGTGGACCTCCAGGTCGCCGACCACGAGATCGTCTGCGTGCTCGGCCCCAGCGGCAGCGGCAAGTCGACCCTGCTGCGGGTCGTCGCCGGCCTCCTGGCCCCGGACGAGGGCCGCGTCCTGCTGGGCGGCGCCGACCAGAGCGGGGTGCCCGTGCACCGGCGCGGCGTGGGTCTGATGTTCCAGGACCACCAGTTGTTCCCGCAGCGGGACGTCGCCGGGAACGTCGCCTTCGGTCTGCGGATGCGCGGCGCCTCGAAGCACGAACAGGCCGAGAGGGTACGGGAGTTGCTGGAGCTCGTCGGGCTGCCCGGCGCCGGCCGCCGGGCGGTCGCCGCACTGTCGGGCGGTGAGCAGCAGCGCGTCGCGCTGGCCAGGGCGCTGGCCCCGAGCCCCCGGCTGCTGATGCTGGACGAGCCGCTCGGCCAGCTCGACCGGGGGCTGCGCGAGCGGCTCGTGGTGGAGCTGCGGCACCTGTTCGGGCGGCTCGGGACGACGGTGCTCGCCGTCACCCACGACCAGGGCGAGGCGTTCGCGCTGGCCGACCGGGTCGTCGTCATGCGGGACGGACGCATCGAGCAGAGCGGTACGCCGCTGGAGGTCTGGCAGCGCCCGGCCTCGGCGTTCGTCGCGCGCTTCCTGGGTTTCGACAACGTGGTCGCCGCCACGGTCGGCGGCGGGACCGCCGAGACCCCCTGGGGCCGGATCCCGGTGCCCGCCGGCACCCCCCGGGGGCCCGCGCAGCTGCTGGTGCGGCCGGCCGGCGTCCGCCTCGGCGACCCGGCCGAGGGGCTGCGCTGCACCGTCGACGCCCGCACCTTCCGCGGCCACCACGTCGCGCTCCGGCTCGCTCCCACGGCGCCCGCGGGCGGCGCGGTACCGCCGCTGGAGGCCGAGTGCCCCCTGCGGGACGCACCCGCGGAGGGGGCGGTGGTCGGAGTGACCTTCGCCGCCGACGAGGTCGTCGTCCTCGACTGAGGCCGGCTCGGCACCTGCCGTGCGGCCCGTACTCGTGTACGGCATCGCCCTGCTCGCGGCGGGCGTGCCCGGCGCCGAGGGCGGCCGTACGCGCGTCGCCGCGCAGAGCTTCGGCGCGTTCCCGGGGCGCCCCGGGGCGGCGCATGCGGGGAACCGGCCGTCAGCCGCCGGCCGGCCCGCCCTGCGCCCCGTCGCCGGGCATGCCGCCGTCATGCCCCTCCGCCTGCCGGCCCGCCGCACGCCGGGCGTCTGCCGGTACGCCGTCGTCCTGCCGGCCCGCCGCACGCCCGTCCACGCCCCGCGTCTCCCGGTCGGGCCCGACGTCGTCTGCCTCGCCGCGTACGTCGTCGTGTACGGCGGCCGTCAGGTCCAGTACGGCGCAGGCGCCGCCCCCGTCCGGGTTGGTGAAGGCCAGCCCCGCGCCGAGCACCCGTGCCTGGCCGGCGGCGATCGTCAGGCCGAGGCCCAGGCCCGTGCCCACCGCGCCGGTGTGGAAGCGCTGCGGCCCGTGCGCCAGGAGGTGCGGGGGAAAACCGTCGCCCCGGTCCCGCACGCGCACCACTCCGCGGTCGACCTCGACCACCACCGGCGGCCTGCCGTGCCGCAGGGCGTTGCTGACCAGGTTCGTCAGGACGCGTTCCACACGCCGCGCGTCGGTCTCCACCCACGCGTCGGCAACGATGTCGAGGCGTACCCCGGCCGACGGCTCCACGGCCCGCACCGCCCGGCGGGCCAGCGTGCCGAGCTCGACCGGCCGCAGGTCGGCCTCCTCGCCGCCGTTGTCCAGCCGGGCGACCTCCAGCACGTCCTCCATCAGGTCCCGCATCCGCGCGACCCGCTCCTTGACCATCGATTCGGCCCGGCCGTCCGGCAGCAGCCCGGCGGCGGCGACCAGCCCGGCGACCGGGGTGCGCAGCTCGTGCGCGATGTTCGCCGTCACCTCGCGCTCCGCACGCAGCCGGTCGCCCAGCGCCTGCGCCATGGTGTTCACCGCCCGCGTGAGGGTGGCGATCTCGTCCCGGCCCGCGTCCGGGAGCCGGGCGTCGAGGTCGCCGCCCGTGATCTGCGCGGCGCGCCGCGCGGAGAGCCGCAGCCGCCGGCCCAGCCGGGTCGCCAGCAGCAGCCCGATGAGCGTGGCCACCGCCGTACCGATGACGCCGGCCATGAACATGTCCGTCTGGAGCTCCCCGGACAGCGGGTCCTCGTGCTGCTTGAGCGCCAGGACGTGGCCGTCCAGCGACGTGGCGGCCCAGATCTGCCGGCTGTCCCCGTCGACCTGCACATAGGTGGCGCGGCGCCCGGCGAGGGCCTGGCGGCGCAGCTCCTCGGGGATGTTCGGCGGGTCGATCCTGAGCCCGAAGCGGGGCCGGCCGAGCTGCTCGTACATGCGCTCGGCGACCAGGAGCCGTTCCATGGCCTGGTCCCGGCCCCGGTCCTCCATCAGCCGCGGCACCTGCACACCCGTCACGAGGGCGGCCAGCGCGGCGGTGGCGGTGATCGTGGCACCTATCTTGAGCCGTAGCCCCATGTCTCATCTCCCTGCCGGGAGTGTACGAGGCGGATACGGGGCGGCTTCCAGGTGCCCTTCGGCCGGTGCGGGGCCGGTGCGCGGACGGCGGGCGCTACCACAACCAAGGCCGCGGAGAAGGCGGAACGCCCGTACAACGTCCTGATCCCTGCTCAACGGCGTGGTTTCGGCCAAACATCCACGGCCCGGCACGGTGCGGACAACCCGCGCTCCCGCCGGTCGCTCTCCACGGACAGGGAAGCACTCCGGTGCCCGTGAGCCCGTCGCGCCTCAGCCGCCGACCGGATTCCCCCGCGCCGGCCGTGCGTTCCCGGCCCAGCAGGATCGTGGAAGACGAGGAATGATGACCAGACTTCACCGGGGTACCCTCTGGCGCTCGGGGATCGCCGTCGCCGCGGCGACCGCCGTGATCGCCGGAGTGGTGGCCGCCGCGCCCGAAGCACCGAAGGCACCACTCTCTCCCAAGCTCAGCCTGATCGCCGCCTCCGCGTCGGTGACCCTCTACTCCTCGAAGGAGGAGCCCGGCGTCTACCTGGACCTGGGTACGTACCTGACGGCCGAGAAGGCCGCCTTCGAGCTCCAGGTGAAGCGGGCCTCCTACAAGGAGCAGGTCGTCGCCCGGCAGATCGTCCGCGACGGGAAGACGACCCGGACCACGACCCTGCCCAAGGGCCTGGTGAAGGACTTCAAGGGCCTGCCGGGCTTCACCCGGATCACCGTCACCGACGCGACCGGCAAGACCGTGCTGACCAGGAACGAGAGTTTCTGCCCCAACAACGCCTCGGGCCGGGTCCGCCCCGACGCGCCCGCCACCTCGAAGTATCCCGAGAGCTGCCCCGGCAACCCGTTCACGCTCGGCTCCGTGTGGGGGGTCGAGAAGGGCTGGGCGTCCAACACCTTCTCCGGTTACGACTCAGAGCCGGTGGTGCTGAAGCCCGGCACCTACACCGCCAAGGTGTCCGTCGACAAGCGCTACCGCGACGTGTTCGGCATCGAGGACAAGCCCCGGGCGGTCAAGGTGACCGTCAAGGAGGTCAGCAACGAGGGGGGCCGGGGCGTCGCCGCCGCCAAGCAGGCTCCCGCGGCGGGCGCCCACGCCGGGCACGCCGCACCGGGTGCGCACGCCGGGCAGGCCGCGCCGTCGGGTCACGCGGGCCACGCCGCCAAGCGTGCCCCCGCGGCCGACCTGGCCGCCCCGACGAGCGGCGCGGGCCCCTCGTACAACGTGGGCCACGGCCCCTACCCGCCCGCGCCGCCCGCGCTGCCCTGGGCGCTGAAGAGGGCGCAGCTGAAGGCCGCGCAGGCCGCCGGTGACGGCACCGGCCGGACCGACGGCTCCCGCAAGGCGCCCGCCCTCAAGGCCGCCCCGAAGCGCCCGACGGGCAAGCCGGCCGTGCCGGACGTGCCCAAGCCCGACCTGCGGTCCCTGCCCGCCTACGGCATCACCATCAGCGACGGACCCGACGAGGTCGCGGGCAAGGACTACCTGGCCTTCAGCGCCAACGTGTGGAACGCCGGGCCCGCCCAGCTCGTGGTCGACGGCTTCCGCTCGCCCGGCAAGGAGCTGATGGACGCCTACCAGTACTTCTACGACGCCAAGGGCAAGCAGGTCGGCTACACGCCGACCGGCACCATGGAGTGGGACCCGCGGCCGGGCCACGAGCACTGGCACTTCACTGACTTCGCCAGCTACCGGCTGCTGAAGGCCGACAAGAAGGAGGCCGTGCGCAGCGGCAAGGAAGCCTTCTGCCTGGCCAACACCGACGCCGTCGACTACACGGTGAAGAACGCCAACTGGCACCCGTACAACACCGACCTGTCGACCGCGTGCGGTGTGGAGAACTCCATCTCCGTCCGCGAGGTGCTCGACGTCGGCTCCGGTGACACGTACACCCAGGACCTGCCCGGCCAGTCCTTCGACATCACCGGCGTGCCGAACGGCACCTACTACATCCAGGTGCTGGCGAACCCGGAGAAGCGCCTGAAGGAGACCAACCTGAACAACAACAGCGCGCTCCGCAAGATCGTGCTGGGCGGCAAGCCCGGCGCCCGGACCGTGACCGTGCCCGCGCACGACCTGGTCGACGCCAACTGACACGCCCCGTCGGGCGGCAGGCCCGGAGGCGCTACTCGGCCGCGAGCCGCAGCAGCGCCTCCGGCGCCTCCTCCACGGTGTCCACGAGCGCGATCCGGGCCTCCATCGAGCGCCCCGCGGCCAGGGCCCGCAGCAGCGGCCAGGCCGGGAGGTGCTCCGTCCAGTGGGTGCGGTTCACCAGGACCATCGGGGTCGGCTCGCCGCGCGACCCGTAGTAGTTGGGCGTGGTGTTGTCGAAGACCTCCTGGACCGTCCCCGCCGCGCCCGGCAGGAAGACGACGCCCGCCGTGCAGCGGGCCAGCAGTCCGTCCTCACGGGTGGCGTTGGAGAAGTACTTGGCGATGTGCGCGGCGAACGCGTTCGGCGGCTCGTGCCCGTAGAACCAGGTCGGAATGCCGACCGAGTCGCCGCCCTCCGGCCAGCGCGACCGCACCTCGAACGCCGCCCGCGCCCAGTCGCCCACCGACGCGCCGTACGACGGCTCCTTGCCGAGCAGCAGCAGGGCCTCGTCCAGCATCGCGTCGTCGTGCGGCGCGGCGTAGGCGCCCAGGTTGGCCGCCTCCATGGCGCCCGGCCCGCCGCCGGTCGCGACGGTCAGTCCGGCACGGCTGAGGCCGCGGCCGAGGCGGGCGGCGCCGGCGTACGCGTCCGTGCCCCGGGCCATGGCGTGGCCGCCCATCACACCCACCACCCGCGCCCCGGCGAGGTGTTCGTCGAGCGCGTCGGAGACGGCGTCGTCGTGCACGGCGCGCAGCATCGACGCGAAGACGTCACCGTCCGCCCTGGTCCTGCGGAACCACGCGTACGCGCGGGCGTCGGGCGTCCCCGCGTACCCCGTGCCGTCCTCGCCGAGGCCCGCGTACAGCTCGTCGGGGGAGTACAGACGCCCCCGGTACGGGTCGAACGGCAGGTCGGGTACGGGCGGGAAGACGAGCGCGCCGTCCGCCCGCACCTTCGCGGCGGCGCCGGGTTCCATCGGGCACCCGAGGAATATCGCGCCGGTCGTCTCCACACCCAGCAGCGCCGGCGTACGGTCCGTCAGGTCGACGGACTGCACCCGGTGTCCGACGAGGCTGCCGCGTGCGACGACCTCGTCGAACTCCTGGAGCGTCTCGATCTCGCGGTCGTGGCCGTGCCGGGGGGTATGCGCCATGCGGCCACGATAAGGCGCGCGGTGACGGCCCGGCACGGCACCCCGTGTCCCGGCGTTCAGCCGGACCGGTGGAAGACCACCTCGGGGTGCTCCGCCGACGGGCCGTCCAGCAGGGGCCGGGCGAGGCCCTTGAGGTGGAGGTCGAAGAAGGCCGCCGCATAGCGCCGGGTGATCCGCTGCGACACCTCACCCGACAGGGGCTCCTCCGGGGGCAGCAGGTCCAGCTGGTCGGCGAGGGCGGGTATGTCGGTGAAGGTGAAGTGGCCCGAGCCGGTCACCGTCAGCCAGCGCTTCCAGCCGTCGAGCAGGGGCCAGTCCCGCACCCAGGAGTCCTTCGGCTCCTCGGTGCCCATCATCATGAAGGGGCGGCCGCCGAGCCCCCCGGCGGGTACGGGTTCCTGGAAGGAGCCGTCGAGGCTGAGGCCGGCCCGCACCCGCCCGTCGGCCGCCATGGCGGTGGCGGCGGAGGCGCCGCCGATGGAGTGGCCCGCCATGCCGATCCTCGTACGGTCGATCATGCGGGCGTGCCGCCAGGCCGGATGCCGGGCGGTCAGGCGGTCGAGCAGGAAGGAGACGTCCTGGGCGCGGCCGCGGGCCACCGCGGCGTACCCGCGCTCCTCCGCCGGGCCGCAGGCCGCGCAGGTGAGCAGACGGCCGCCCGGGAAGGCGGTGCCCACCGACTCGTGGGCGTGGTCGACGGCGGCGACGACGTACCCCCGGCTCGCCAGGTCCTCCGCGAGCAGGGTGAGCGTCGCCCGGTTGACGGTGAAGCCGGGCGAGAGCACGACGAGCGGGTAGGTGCCGCGGGCCGGCGCCGCGCCGGGGCGGGCGTGGGTGCGCGTACCACTGAGCGTCGCGGCGGGCACCGCGCCGGCCAGGTCGCGGTCCTCCAGGAAGGCCCGCGCCTCCTCGGTGGTCATGTACGGGGCGGTCCGGCCGCGCGCGCCGCGGGCCGGGTAGTGCAGCGACACCATCAGCTCCCGCGCCCCGGCCTCCGGGACCCACGGGTCGGGGCGCCCGGTGTCGACCAGGTGCAGGGTGTCGCGCCCCACGGCCAGGGGGCCGGTGGGCTGCGGCAGGGCGAGGCGTACGTGGTCGCCGGTCCTGGCGGCGGCGGGTGCGGGTAAGGCCCGGGCTGCGCCGGAGCCGGCCAGGGCGAGGCGTACGTGGTCGCCGGTCCCGGCGGTGGCGGACGCGGCGGCGGGTGCGGGTGACGCCTGGGCCGCGCCGGAGCCGGCCAGGGCGAGGGACAGTCCGATCAGTGCGGCGGCGGTGCCGCGGGGCAGTCGATGCATGCCCCGAGGCTAGGGAGCCGGGCCGCCCGGCCACGTCCGCCGCCGGGGCGGACCTGGGTCCGCCCGGGGGCGGACCGGCGGCCCCGAGTCCGCCTCGGGACCGACGACGCCCGTACGCCCCGGGTGCCGGCCCCGTCCCCGGGCCGAGGCGCAGGCCCCGACCGCGCGGTGGGAGCACGGCCGGCGCCGCGGTCTGCCGGGTCGGGGGCGCAGGGCTCGGTCGGGGGCGGCCCCCCACGGCCGGCGCCGCGGCCTCCCGCGCCGGCCGCGCGCAGGCTCAGCCGCGGAGCGGAAACACCGCCGGGCCGCGGCCTCCCGCGCGGGCCCTAACCGCGCAGCGGAAACACCGCCAGGGCCGCGACCGCCCACGTCAGCGGTGCGAAGACCGCCAGCAGCGCCAGCGCCCGTACCCCCGCCGCCGTCCGCAGCAGGGCGCGCGAGGCGCCCAGGCGCAGCAGGGCGTCCTTGGTGTCGACGCGGGTCTGACGGGACTCCAGCGCCGCCGTGAGCAGCGTCGCCGCGGTGCACCCGAGGACCAGCCCCGCGCCGAGCCCGGTCAGCGGACCGTAGGGCCTCTCGCCCCCGTCCGCGTACAGCGTGGTCGCGGTGAGCGTCGCCGCCGCCACGGCGCAGGCCACGCCGAGCGGGCGTCCGATGCGCCGGGCCTCCTCCATCAGGGCGCGCCCGGCCAGCAGCCGCATCGCCCCCGGCCGCGCCGCCTGCAGCAGCCGCCCGCACAGGTGGGTGACGCCGGGTCCGGCGAGGGCGAGGCCGAGCGAGGCCAGCACCCACCCCGCGAGGACGCCGCGCGGCAGCGTCACCGCGGCGCCGGAGCCGTCCTCGGCGGCGTACGTCTCGATGGCCAGACCCACCGCGATCAGGGCCACGCCCCACGGCAGGCCGGCCGGCGCGGCGGGCGTACGGCGCGGCGGGGCGGCCCGGTCCTCCACGGCTGCCGGGGCCGCACCCCCCTCCGGGAGCGGCTTGCGCCTCGGGCGCAGGGTCAGCCCGGCGGCGACGGACGCCACGAGCGGGACGACCGCGAGCAGGGTCACCGTGGCGGCGGGCGGCAGCGGGTGCCCGGACGCCAGCAGCTCGGCGGCCGCCCCGTCGAACGGCAGGCCCGTGAGGTCGCCCCGCAGGTGCAGGAAGACCAGCAGCGCGACGGCGGAGCCGAGCGTGCACGACACGGCGGTGGACGCGGCGGCGAGCGCGGCCAGTCGCGCGGGGCCGAGCCCCAGCGCGGACAGCCCGGTCCGTGGGCGGGTGCCGGGGTCCGTGCGGGCGACGGCGACCGCGAAGTGCACGGTGGCCGCCAGCGGCAGCACGCACCACAGCAGCCGCCGCAGCGCCGCCGGCGACTCGCCCGGGTGGCCCACGGCGTACCCGAGCGCGCTGAGCAGCAGGAAGCCGACCCCGGCCGAGGCGGCCGCGACCAGCAGGCGGCGCAGCAGGACCAGGGGGTGGGTACCCAGGGTCAGACGGAGAGCGAGCACGCGTCGCGGCCCTCCGCTTCGTGCTGCGGTACGGAGCTGACCCGGCGCCCGTCGAGCAGGTGGATCGTGCGGTCGGCCACGGCGGCGACGTCGGCGTCGTGCGTGGCGAGGACGACGGTGATGCGGTGGGAGCGGGCGGCGGCGGTCAGCGTCCGCAGGACCTGCGCCCGGTCGGCGCGGTGCAGCGGGGCGGTCGGCTCGTCGGCGAAGAGCACCAGCGGCATGGGCACCAGGGCGCGGGCGACGGCGACGCGCTGGCGCTGGGCCTGGAGCAGGGCGGAGGGACGCTTGCGGGCGCAGTCGCCGATGTCGAGGCGCTCCAGCCACTCCAGGGCGGCGGCCTTGGCGGCACGGCGCGAGGAGCCGCGCAGGAGCAGGGGCAGCGCCGCGTTCTCCCAGGCGCTGAGCTCGGGGACCAGGCAGGGCTCGGGGCCGACCCAGCCGAACCGGTCACGGCGCAGCCGCTCGCGCTGGACGGCGTTCATCGTGTGGACCGGGGCGCTGTTGAACCAGACCTCGCCGTCCTTGGGGACGAGCTGACCGGACAAACAGTGGAGCAGTGTCGTTTTGCCGCATCCGCGCGGGCCGCACACGGCGAGGATCTCTCCCTCGCGCACGCCGAGGGAGACACCGCTGAGGGCGGGGGAGCCGTTGTGGGCGTGGTGGAGGGAACGCGCCCAGAGCACGTCGTTGTCCGGCGGGGCCACCATGGGGTACACCTCGGTCTCAGCTCGGTATCGGGTTCCCCCGTACGGGGGAACAAAGGTCAGGCCGATCGGTCACTGCGCACCGTAGGGATACATGACCGGGTGTACTCATAGCACGCGGCCCGGGTCGGCCACATCACTCGGATGGGGCATGACCCGGGCCGCGTTCAGCCTACGATCGGACGATCAGGGACCGTGAGGGCGGTCCCGGAACGTTTTCCTCGGTCAGAGCTTCGTCCAGGCCTCGGTGAGGGTGGCCCGGAGGATCTGCTCGATCTCGTCGAACGTGGACTGGTCGGAAACCAGCGGCGGCGCCAGCTGGACGACCGGGTCGCCGCGGTCGTCGGCACGGCAGTAGAGGCCGTTGTCGAACAGCGCCTTGGAGAGGAAGCCGTACAGGACGCGCTCGGTCTCGTCGTCGTCGAACGACTCCTTGGTGACCTTGTCCTTGACGAGCTCGATGCCGTAGAAGTACCCGTTGCCGCGGACGTCGCCGACGATCGGCAGGTCGTGCAGCTTCTCCAGGGTGGACCGGAAGGCGCCCTCGTTGTCGAGGACGTGCTGGTTGAGGTTCTCGCGCTCGAAGATGTCGAGGTTGGCGAGGCCCACGGCCGCGGAGACCGGGTGGCCGCCGAAGGTGTAGCCGTGCAGGAAGGTGTTGTCACCCTTGTAGAACGGCTCCGCCAGGCGGTCGGAGATGATGCAGGCGCCGATGGGGGAGTAGCCCGAGGTCATGCCCTTGGCGCAGGTGATCATGTCCGGTACGTAGTCGAACTTGTCGCACGCGAACATCGTGCCGAGGCGGCCGAAGGCGCAGATGACCTCGTCGGAGACGAGCAGCACGTCGTACTGGTCGCAGATCTCGCGGACGCGCCGGAAGTAACCGGGGGGCGGCGGGAAGCAGCCGCCGGCGTTCTGCACCGGCTCCAGGAAGACCGCGGCGACGGTGTCGGGGCCCTCGAAGAGGATCTGCTGCTCGATCTGGTCGGCGCACCAGCGGCCGTAGGCCTCGGGGTCGTCACCGAAGATCGGGGCGCGGTAGATGTTGGTGTTCGGCACCTTGTGGGCGCCGGGGACCAGCGGCTCGAAGGGGGCCTTCAGGCCGGGCAGGCCGGTGATGGACAGGGCGCCCTGCGGCGTGCCGTGGTAGGCGACCGCGCGTGAGATGACCTTGTACTTGGTCGGCTTGCCCACCAGCTTGAAGTACTGCTTCGCCAGCTTCCAGGCGGTCTCGACCGCCTCGCCGCCGCCGGTGGTGAAGAAGACCTTGTTCAGGTCGCCGGGGGCGTGGTGCGCGAGGCGCTCGGCCAGCTCGACGGCCTTCGGGTGGGCGTAGGACCACACCGGGAAGAAGGCGAGCTCCTGGGCCTGCTTGTACGCGGTCTCGGCGAGCTCGGTCCGGCCGTGGCCCGCCTGGACCACGAACAGGCCGGCGAGGCCGTCGAGGTAGCGCTTGCCCTTGTCGTCGTAGATGTACGTGCCCTCACCGCGGACGATGGTCGGCACGGGGCTGTTCTCGTACGACGACATGCGGGTGAAGTGCATCCACAGGTGGTCGTAGGCGGTCTTGGAGAGGTCCTTGCTCACGGCTATCGGGTTCCCCACATATAGGTCTGCTTCTTGAGCTTGAGGTAGACGAAGCTCTCGGTGGAGCGCACGCCGGGGAGGGTGCGGATGCGCTTGTTGATCACATCCAGCAGGTGGTCGTCGTCCTCGCAGACGATCTCCACCATCAGGTCGAAGGAGCCCGCGGTCATCACGACGTACTCGCACTCGGCCATGGCCGTCACCGCGTCCGCCACCTGCTCCACGTCGCCCTCGACGTTGATGCCGACCATCGCCTGCCGCCGGAACCCGACGGTGAGCGGGTCGGTGACGGCGACGATCTGCATCACGCCCTGATCGAGGAGCTTCTGGACGCGCTGGCGCACGGCCGCTTCCGACAGGCCGACGGCCTTGCCGATGGCGGCGTACGGACGGCGTCCGTCCTCCTGGAGCTGTTCGATGATCGCCAGGGACACGGCATCGATCGCGGGGGACGATCCGTTCCCGGTCCTGGACTCTGCGCTTCGACTGGCCACGTCTTCACTCTGCACCGAGTCTCGTCAGTCGCGCAAGCCCAGATCGAGGAAATTCGTTGTCGTAGTGATCCTGAACCACTGAATCCGAAGTTGTAGAGCGTCGACCCTGTCGGAATCGTCGCCCCACCGATTAGGGTGGGCCTGTCCACCACGTGGACACCTGAGCCACCGAGCACCACGAGACCGACAGGAGGGGTGGCAAGTGACCACCGAGCTGCGTCGTCTGCGCAACTACATCAACGGGGAGTTCCGGGACGCCGCCGACGGACGGACCATCGACGTGGTCAACCCGGCCACCGGCGAGGTGTACGCCACTTCTCCGCTGTCCGGGCAGGCCGACGTCGACGCCGCCATGGAGGCGGCCGCCGCCGCCTTCCCCGCCTGGCGGGACACCACGCCGGCCGAGCGCCAGAAGGTCCTGCTCAAGATCGCGGACGCGTTCGAGGAGCGCGCCGAGGACCTGATCGCCGCCGAGTCGGAGAACACCGGCAAGCCCCTCGCGCTCACCCGGAGCGAGGAGGTACCGCCGATGGTGGACCAGATCCGCTTCTTCGCGGGTGCGGCCCGGCTGCTGGAGGGCAGGTCCGCGGGCGAGTACATGGAGGGCATGACCTCGATCATCCGGCGCGAGCCGGTCGGCGTCTGCGCCCAGGTCGCGCCGTGGAACTACCCGATGATGATGGCGGTGTGGAAGTTCGCCCCGGCGCTCGCCGCGGGCAACACCGTCGTCCTCAAGCCGTCGGACACGACCCCCGCGTCCACCGTGCTGATCGCCGAGATCATCGGCTCCATCGTCCCCAAGGGCGTCTTCAACGTCATCTGCGGCGACCGCGAGACCGGCCGCGCCATGGTCGAGCACCCGGTCCCCGCCATGGCCTCCATCACCGGCTCCGTACGCGCCGGCATGCAGGTCGCCGAGTCCGCCGCCAAGGACGTCAAGCGCGTCCACCTGGAGCTGGGCGGCAAGGCGCCGGTCGTCGTCTTCGAGGACACCGACATCGCCAAGGCCGTCGAGGACATCTCGGTCGCCGGCTTCTTCAACGCCGGCCAGGACTGCACGGCCGCCACCCGCGTCCTGGTCCACGAGTCCATCCACGACGAGTTCGTCGCCGCGCTCGCCAAGGCCGCCGCCGAGACGAAGACCGGGCAGCCGGACGACGAGGACGTGCTGTACGGCCCGCTCAACAACGCCAACCAGCTCCAGCAGGTCAGCGGCTTCATCGACCGCCTGCCCGCCCACGCCAAGGTCGAGGCGGGCGGCCACCGGGTCGGCGACAAGGGCTACTTCTACGCCCCGACCGTCGTCTCCGGCCTCCGGCAGGACGACGAGATCATCCAGAACGAGGTCTTCGGCCCCGTCATCACGGTCCAGTCCTTCACCGACGAGGAGCAGGCCGTCGCGTACGCGAACGGCGTCGAGTACGCCCTCGCCTCCTCCGTCTGGACCAAGGACCACGCCCGCGCCATGCGCATGTCCAAGGCGCTGGACTTCGGCTGCGTCTGGATCAACACGCACATCCCGCTGGTCGCGGAGATGCCGCACGGCGGCTTCAAGAAGTCCGGCTACGGCAAGGACCTGTCGGCGTACGGCTTCGAGGACTACACGCGCATCAAGCACGTGATGACCTCGCTGGGCTGACCCCCGCCGGACGCACCGCGGGCGGGCCGGGTCTCCCCGGCCCGCCCGCCCCCGTTCTCCGGGCGTATGGGCCGCCCGGGCCCGGGTACCCGGAGGGCCGACCCGGGAGGTGACATGAACGACCAGACGCCACAGCCGCCGGAGGACCGCGCCCGCAAGCGGGCGGAGGAGGAGCCCGGAGCCCACTCGGGCGCCGAGCGCCAGGCCGGCCGCCGTACCGTCCCCGGCACCTCGAGCGCCGCCGAGGGCTACCGCCCCGGCGAGGGCACGGGAGGCGGGGAGCCGCTCAAGGGAGTGGAGGCCGACGAGGACGACGCCCACGGCCAGTGAGCCGGAGCCCGGCACCCACCGCGGGGGGCGCGGTAAAGGCTCGGTAAACCCCGGCGTACGCTGCGGACATGAGCGAGACCCGCGCCCTTCTGCGGCGTATCCGAGCGTGGTTGGCGGTGTTCATCGTCTGCCTGGTGCTGAGCGGCCTGACGGCCTTTCCGCTCGTCACCGAAGTGCGCCTCGCCGACGGCGCGCTGAACGGCTGGGCGTCGCCGGTCGCCGACGCCCTCCCCGGCCTCCACGAGTGGATCGGGCGCGTACGCACCGGGCTCGACGCCGCCGACCGCGACCACCCCTTCGTCCTCTACGGCACCGACTGGCTCGCCTTCGCGCACCTGGTCATCGCGGTGGCCTTCTACGGCCCCTACCGCGATCCCGTCCGCAACATCTGGGTCGTCGAGTTCGGCATGATCGCCTGCGCCGGGATCATCCCGCTCGCGCTGATCTGCGGTCCCCTGCGGGGCATCCCCTTCTGGTGGACGGTGATCGACCTGTCCTTCGGGGTCTTCGGGGTGATCCCGCTGCTGATCGTCCATCGCATGATCAAGCGCCTGGCCGCACTGACCGAGCCCGTCAGGCTTGCCCGAACGCTGCCCGCATGATCCGCTCGGCCACCGGGTTCATCCCCTTGCCCTTGGCGTCGGTCGAGTTCACCGAGTACACCAGGGTGCGGGAGAGGTCCCGTGTCGCCGCGATCACCGTGTTGTAGCCCCAGCGGCCGCCCGTCTTCAGCCACAGCACCCGGCCGTCGTCCGTCCGGTACCGCTGCAGCCCCGCGCTCATCGTCGCGCCGGGCACACCCGCCGGGACGGTGAACATCTCCTGCAGCAGCGGGCCGCGCACCACCCGCCCCCGGAACAGCGCCACCAGGAACCGCTCCAGGTCGGCGGTCGTGGAGACCAGGTCGCCCGCCGCCCAGCCGTCCGTGACGCCCCACTCGGTCACGTCCCGCAGCTCGGTGGAGCCGTCGGGCAGGGGGAATACCTGGTAGCCCCGGTTGTGCGGGCCGCGGATCGCCGGCGAGGCGCCGGGGAAGTACGTGCCGTGCAGACCGAGCGGGCGCAGGATGCGGCGGGTGACCTGGTCGGCGTACGCGTCGCCCGTGACCCGCTCGACGAGCAGGCCCGCCACGGTGTAGCCGATGTTGCTGTACCGCTGCACCTCCCCGGGCGGGGCGATGCGCTTCTTGGCGGTGGCGGAGGCCACGATCGCCCGCGGGTCGTGCACGTCGAAGCGGTGGGCGTACCACTCCTCCAGGTTCTTCCCCGGGAAGTCGCCGTCCGGCAGGCCGTGCGTGTGGTTCAGCAGCTGGCGCACGGTGACCCCGGCGTACGCCGCCGGGATGAGCTCCGGCAGGTGGTCGCGGACCCGGTCGTCCAGGTGCAGCCTGCCCTCACCGGCCAGCTGCAGGACCACCGCGGCGGTGAACACCTTCGTCACCGAACCGGCGCGGAAGCGGGCGTGCGGGTCGGCGGGCCGGCCGGTGCCAAGGTCGTGGACGCCCGCGCTGCCGCGCCAGCTGCCGCCGGTGCCGCCGACCCGGACGAGCGCGGCCGTCGCGCCGGCGTCGGGCAGTCCGGCGAGCGCGGCCCTCAGCGCACCGGCGTCCGGGCCGTCCTGCGTGCGGATGACGGGGGGCGCGGCGGCGCCCGCGGGAACGGCGAGCGGCCCCGCCGTCACACCGAGGACGAGAGCGGCCGCGACGAGTGCGCGCGTACGTGCGTGCATGGTTCAACTCCAGGTGATCGAGCCGTTGTCGGCGCTTCCCATCCTGGTCAGACCGGGCGCCGCGCGGATCGCCGGAGCGAGCGGTATCGCGCCGGGCCGCCTCCCCCGCGCGGGGGATCCCCGGCGGCGATCAGCCCCGTCTCGTACGCGCAGATGACCGCCTGGATGCGGTCGCGCAGGCCCAGCTTCGCCAGCACGTTCCCGACGTGCGTCTTCACCGTGTGCTCGCTGACCACCAGCTCGGCGGCGATCTCCGCGTTCGACAGCCCCCGCCCGAGCAGGAGCAGCGTCTCCCGCTCCCGGGCGGTCAGCACCTCCAGCCGGCCCCCGTCGACGCGCCGCGCCCCGCGGGCCGTGTACTCCTCGACCAGGCGGCGGGCCACCGACGGGGCCAGCAGCGCGTCGCCCCGCGCGACCACCCGCACCGCGTGCACCAGGTCGTCGCGGCGCACGTCCTTGAGCAGGAAACCGCTCGCGCCCGCGTGCAGCGCCTCGTACACGTACTCGTCGGAGTCGAACGTCGTCAGCATCACCGCGCGGCAGCCGCCCCCCGCGGCGGTGATCGCGCGGCACGCCTCGATGCCGTCCATGACCGGCATCCGGATGTCGAGCAGCGCCACGTCGGGTGCGTGCAGCCGGACCGCGTCGACAGCCCGCGCACCGTCGCCCGCCTCGGCGACCACCTCGATGTCCGGCTGCGCGTCCAGGATCATGGCGAACCCGCTGCGCACCAGCTCCTGGTCGTCGGCCACCACCACGCGGATCACACCGCCACCTCCCGGGCCAGGGGCAGCGCCACCGCGACCCGGAAACCGCGGCCCCCGGGGCCCGGTCCATGCGCGGCCGTCCCGCCGTGCGCGGCCGCGCGTTCCCGTATCCCGGCCAGCCCGTGGCCGCCGGCCGGCCCGCGGTTCCACCCGCCGGCCGGTCCGCGCCCGTCGTCCGTGACCGTGACCTCCACCTCGCCCTCCGCGTACGCCAGACGCACCGCCGCCGAACCGGCCCGCGCGTGCCTCACCGTGTTCGTCAGCGACTCCTGCACCACGCGGTACACCGTCGCCCCGAGGTCCGGCGGCAGCGCGCGGGCGGCGCCGGTCACGTCGTACGACACGTCGAGGCCGCTGTCCCGTACCCGCTCCAGCAGCGCCGGGAGGTCCGCCGGGCCCGGCTGCGGCACCCGCGGGGCGTCGTCCCCCTCGCGCAGCACCCCGAGCATGCGCCGCAGCTGGACCATCGCCTCCCGGCCGGTTCCGGAGATCGCCTCGAACGCGGCCTCCGCCCGCTCGGGAGCCGCACGCACCGCGACCGGGCCCGCCTCCGCCTGCACGACCATCAGACTCACCGCGTGCGACAGGATGTCGTGCATCTCCCGGGCGATCCGGGCGCGTTCACGGGCGGCGGCCATCTCCGCGACGTACCGCTGCCGCGTGTCCGACAGCCGCCCCAGCGCGTACGCCGCGCCGAACACGAACAGGGAGAACGACAGCTCCCGCGCCGAACGGGTGTTGAGCCACACCGATACGGTGATCAGCGCCGGCAGCAGCGCCAGCACGGCCAGCCGGGTGCGGCGCGGCGACAGGGACGCGATCGTGTGGACGAGGACCAGCCCGGTGTACGGCAGCGGCTGGCCCGGCCCGTCGACCGCCAGCTCGTACAGGGCGCTCGTCGCCAGGACCGCCACCAGCACGGCGATCGGCGCCCGGCGGCGCCACACGAGCGGCACCACCGTCAGCGTCGTCAGCCCGTACGCCGTCCAGGTCGCCGGCGGCAGGTCCGGCGCGCGCGGCACGACGAACGGCATGGTCATCGCGGCCTGCACCAGCAGCGCGAGGCCGATGTCCGTCGCCCACGACTTCCCCCGGAAGTCCCTCATCCGCGGCTCGCGAGCACCGAGGCGAGCGTGTCCACCCGGTTGGTGGTGATCGAGTCCACCCCGGACGCGACGAGCCGGCGCATGGTCCGGCGCGTGTCGGCCGTCCACGCCGAGACCAGCAGCCCGTCCCGGTGGACGCGCTCGGTCAGCGCCCGGCCGACCAGCCCGAAGCGGTAGTTCAGCCAGCGCGGCGCCACCGCGTCGAGCAGGACGGGGCGGGGCGGGGCGAGCGTCGTCCACGTCAGGGCGATCTCGGCGGCCGGGTCGGCGGCCCGCACCAGCAGCATCGCGGCCGCGCTGGAGCAGTAGTACACGCGGTCGGCCGCGCCGCACTCGCGGACGGTGCCGACGACCGCGCGCACCGACGCCTCCGTGGCTCCCGGCAGGTCGATCATCACCCGGTGCGGACCGGCCGCGCCGAGCGCGTCCCGCAGGGTCGGCACACCCTCCTCACCGGTCAGCCCGCGCAGCTCCGCCAGGGACAGCCGGGCCAGCGGCCGGTCGATGCCCCACAGCCGCTTCAGCGAGTCGTCGTGGAGGAGGACCGGGACGCCGTCCCGGGTGAGCCGCACATCGATCTCCACCACGTCCGCGCCGCGCGCCAGCGCCGAGCGGAGCGACGCGATCGTGTTCTCCCGGACGCGGTACGGGTCGCCCCGGTGCGCCACCACCGTGACCGGACGCATCAGCGGGTGAGCCACTCGGTGGTGTAGCTGTCGATCTCGGCGGCGATCCGGGCCTTGCCCGCCGGGTCCAGGAAGGACGCCTCCACGGCGTTCTTGGCCAGCTCGGCGATCCCGCGCTCGTCCAGCCCCAGCAGCCGGGCGGCGACGCCGTACTCGTTGTTGAGGTCGGTGCCGAACATCGGCGGGTCGTCGGAGTTGACGGTCACCAGGACACCCGCGCGCACCATCTCCCTGATCGGGTGCTCCTCGATGTCCGCGACCGCCCGCGTGGCGATGTTGGAGGTGGGGCACACCTCCAGCGCGATGCGGTGCTCGGCGAGGTGGGCCAGCAGCTCGGGGTCCTGCGGGGCGCTGGTGCCGTGGCCGATGCGCTCGGCGCGCAGCTCCCTCAGGGCGTCCCACACGGTCCCGGGCCCGGTCGTCTCGCCCGCGTGCGGCACCGAGTGCAGGCCGGCGGCGATGGCGCGGTCGAAGTACGGCTTGAACTGCGGGCGCGGCACGCCGATCTCGGGGCCGCCCAGCCCGAACGAGACCAGGCCCTCGGGGCGCAGGTCGACCGCGAGCCGCGTGGTCTCCTCGGCGGCCTCCAGCCCGGCCTCGCCGGGGATGTCGAAGCACCACCGCAGGATGACGCCGAGCTCGGTCTCGGCCGCGAGGCGGGCGTCCTCGATCGCCGCCATGAACGCCTTCTCGTCGATGCCGCGCCGGGTGGAGCTGAACGGCGTGACGGTCAGCTCGGCGTACCGGATGTTCTGCCGGGCCATGTCGCGGGCGACCTCGTAGGTCAGCAGCCGCACGTCCTCCGGGGTGCGGATCAGGTCCACCACCGACAGGTACACCTCGATGAAGTGGGCGAAGTCGGTGAAGGTGAAGTAGTCGACGAGCGCCTCGGGGTCGGTGGGCACCGCGGAGTCCGGGTGGCGGGCGGCCAGTTCGGAGACGATGCGCGGGGACGCGGAGCCGACGTGGTGGACGTGGAGTTCCGCCTTGGGCAGCCCCGCGATGAAGGGGTGCAGATCGGTCATCGGGGCCTCCTGTGGGCAGGGCAGGGCCGGGCTGGTCAGGGATCATCGTAGGGCGGCCGTTAGCATGACGGGACACGACGGGGGAGGGCCCATGCCAGACAACAGTGAGCCGAACGATCCCTGGGCTCCGCCGGAGAGCAGGCCGCCCCATGACGCGGTCGGGCTGAACAAGCCGCCGGTGCACGACCAGCCCACGGTGACGTCCATGCCGGCCGCGGGGGACGTCCCGCCGCCGCCGATAGCCCCCGGGGGGCCCGCCCAGCCCGCGCCGGGCCCGTACGGCTACCCGGCCCCCGGGGTGCCCGCCGCGCCGCCGCCGGCCACGAACGGGTACGGGTACCCGGGCTACCCCGGCTACTCGGCCTACGGCCCCGGCGGCTGGCAGGCCGGGCCCGCCAACGGCATGGGCATCACCTCGATGGTCCTCGGCATCATCGCCACCGCCGGCTTCTGCATGTACGGGCTCGGGATCATCCTGGGCATCCTCGCCCTGATCTTCGGCATCGTCGGCCGCAAGCGGGTCCAGCGCGGCGAGGCCAACAACGGCGGCATGGCCACCGCCGGCATCATCCTGGGCGCGATCGGCACGGTCGTGAGCGCGGTGTTCCTGGCCTTCATCATCTGGGCCATCGTGGAGAGCGAGAACGACCGCGACTCCTACGGGGACGACAGCGACCCCTTCGCGACGTCGCTGGTCGTCACCCGGGACTGACGGCCCCCGCAGCCGGGGTTCAGGAGCCGGACGCGCGCAGGCGGGTCCGCGCGGTCATCAGGGCGAAGCCCAGGAGGTTCAGGCCTCGCCACTGGGCGGGGTTCCCGGCGCGGGGGTCGGTCGCGGCGAGCCCGATGCCCCAGACGCGGTCCATCGGGCTCGCCTCCACGAGCACGCGGCCGCCCGTCGACAGCAGGAAGTCCCGCAGCCTCGGGTGCTGTCCGAACTTGTGCTCGCTGCCGGCCACCACGATGCCGAACCGCTCCCGCGCCCATGTCTCCTCGTCGAAGCCGCGCACCAGCCGCCCCGCCTTCTTCGCGGCGGCGGGGCTCGACGCCCCGACGGCCTGCCGCTCGGCCTCCGCGTCCCCGAAGAGCCGGGCCTTCGACGCCATCATCCAGTGCTCGGCGGTCGCGTACCTCACGCCGTCGACCGTGAACGGCGCCGGCCACCACTGGCTCAGGCAGCTCGCGCCGATCGTGCCGCCGGGTCTCGGCCGGTGGCCCCAGAAGTGCAGGTACTTCACGCGCTCGCCCCGGTTGACCTGCGCCAACAGGTCCTCGATCGTCTCCATGCACGCGAGTGTGGCAGCCGCCACGGACACTCCGTACCGGGTTTCCCGCCCCCACCCGACACATGGTCGACCGATTCCGTCGCGTAACCAAAAGGCAACAACGGAATCCCTTGTTGGGTAGGCATCCCTCTGTCAGGATCGGCACTCAATTCGAGCCGGGACAACGGAGAGCGTCATGGGCAACCGCTTCCAGGTGAAGGACGTGCGCGACCGCTTCGCCGCGGGCGCGCAGTACATCGGCGGGCGCGTACGGGCCGGCACGTCGGGGCGCACGCACACCGTCGTCGACCCCGCCACCGGCGAGGACGTCCTCACCTACGAGCTCGCCGGGACCGCGGACGTGGACGCGGCCGTCGTCGCGGCCCGCGACGCGCTGCCCGGCTGGGCCGGCGCGACACCCGGCGAACGCTCCGACGCGATGCACCGCTTCGCCGGGCGGCTCGCCGAGCGGGCCGAGGAGTTCGCGCAGGCGGAGTCCCTCCAGTGCGGCAAGCCCATCAAGCTCACGCGCGAGTTCGACGTGCCGGGCACGGTCGACAACACCGCGTTCTTCGCGGGGGCCGCCCGCCACCTCCAGGGCCAGTCGGCCGGGGAGTACAGCGGCGACCACACCTCCTACGTCCGCCGCGAGCCCATCGGCGTCGTCGGCTCCATCGCGCCCTGGAACTACCCGCTGCAGATGGCCGCCTGGAAGGTGCTCCCCGCCATCGCCGCCGGCAACACCATCGTCCTCAAGCCCGCCGAACTCACCCCGCTCACCTCCCTGATGTTCGCGCAGGCCGCCACCGACGCGGGCATCCCCGACGGCGTCGTCAACATCGTCACCGGCGCCGGCAGGGAAGCGGGGGAGCACCTCGTCGGGCACCCGGACGTGGCGATGACGTCGTTCACCGGCTCCACCGCCGTCGGCCGGCGCGTCGCCGAAGTCGCCACCGCCACCGTCAAGCGCCTCCACCTGGAACTGGGCGGCAAGGCCCCCTTCGTCGTCTTCGACGACGCCGACCCGGAGGCCGCCGCGCACGGCGCGGTCGCCGGCGCGCTGATCAACACCGGCCAGGACTGCACCGCCGCCACCCGCGCCTACGTCCAGCGCCCGCTGTACGACGCCTTCGTGGAGCAGGTCGCGGACCTGATGGCCTCGGTGCGCCTGGGCGACCCCTTCCGGGAGGACACCGACCTCGGGCCGCTCATCAGCCACGCCCAGCGCGACCGCGTCGCCGGCTTCGTCGACCGGGCCCGCGCCTACGCCACCGTCGTCACCGGCGGGGCAGCGCCGCACCACGACGGCGCCTTCTACCGGCCGACCCTGATCACCGGCGCTCCGCAGGACAGCGAGATCGTCCAGGCCGAGATCTTCGGCCCGGTCCTCGTGGTGCTGCCCTTCGACACCGACGACGAGGGCATCCGGCTGGCCAACGACACCCCGTACGGCCTCGCCGCCTCGGCCTGGACCCGCGACGTCTACCGGGCCGGCCGCGCCACCCGGGACATCAAGGCGGGCTGCGTCTGGATCAACGACCACATCCCGATCATCAGCGAGATGCCGCACGGCGGATACAAGGCATCCGGCTTCGGAAAGGACATGTCAACCTACTCCTTCGAGGAGTACACGCAGGTCAAGCATGTGATGTACGACAACACGGCGGTCGCCAGGAAGGACTGGCACCGGACGATCTTCGGGGACCGATAGCCACGCACGCGGCCCGCCCGACCAGCGGCCGCCGCCACACCACCCGAAAGGCACAGCGCATGGAGCAGTACGAGCCCGACAGCCTCTCCGCGGCACAGCTCGCCGCGATGCGGCGCAGCATGGCCAGCGGCCGCGGAGCCCTCACGCGCCGTTCGATGCTGCGTGCCTCGGGCGCGGGCGCGCTCACGCTCGGCGGTCTCGCCGGCCTGAGCGCCTGTGGAATCCCGCCCGCCGAGCGGGAGGGCGACGGTCCCGCCTCCACCGACCACTCGGCGAAGGAGAAGCGGCTCACCTTCTCCAACTGGACGCAGTACATCGACATCAGCGACGACGAGAAGCACCGGCCCTCGCTGGAGGCCTTCACCCGGCGCACCGGCATCGCGGTCAAGTACACCGAGGACATCAACGACAACGTCGAGTTCTTCGGCAAGATCAAACCGCAGCTCGCCGCCGGCCAGGACACCGGCCGCGACCTCATCTGCGTCACCGACTGGCTCGCCGCCCGCATCATCCGGCTCGGCTGGGCGCAGAAGCTCGACCCGGCCAACCTCCCCCACGCGTACGCGAACCTCTCCCCCCAGTTCCGCCGCCCCGACTGGGACCCCGGCCGCGCCCACTCCTACCCCTGGACCGGGATCTCGACGGTCATCGCGTACAACAAGAAGGCCACCGGCGGCCGGAAGGTCGACTCGGTCACCCAGCTCCTCGACGACCCCCGGCTCAAGGGGCGGGTGGCGTTCCTCTCGGAGATGCGCGACTCGGTCGGCATGACGCTCATCGACATGGGCAAGGACCCGGGCACGTTCACCGACGCGGACTTCGACGCGGCCCTCGGCCGCCTCCAGAAGGGCGTCGACACCCAGCAGATCCGCCGCTTCACCGGCAACGACTACACCGGCGACCTCAACAAGGGCGACATCGCCGCCTGCCTCGCCTGGGCCGGTGACGTCATCCAGCTCCAGGCCGACAACCCCGACATCGCGTTCGCGATCCCCAACGCCGGCTACATCACCTCCAGCGACAACCTGCTGGTCCCCGCCGGCGCCCGGCACAAGACCAACGCCGAGAAGCTCATCGACTACTACTACGAGCTCCCCAACGCCGCCCGGCTCGCCGCGTACATCAACTACGTCTGCCCCGTCGAGGGCGTGGGCGGCGAACTCGCGAAGATCGACCCCGCGCTGGCGGCGAACACCCTGATCCTCCCCGACAAGGCGATGGCCGCGAAGTCCCGTGCCTTCCGCTCCCTCAGCAGCACGGAGGAGACGGCGTACGAGGAGAAGTTCGCCAAGCTCATCGGCGCCTGAGCCCGCCGCCAACGCCCGCCCCCGACACCCCCTGGGATCGCGACCCATGACTGACAGCACACACACCGGTGGCGACGTCCGCCTCTCCGGGATCAGCAAGACCTACGGCTCCTTCACCGCCGTCCACCCCCTCGACCTGACCGTCCCGCAGGGCTCCTTCTTCGCCCTCCTCGGCGCCTCCGGCTGCGGCAAGACCACCACCCTGCGCATGATCGCCGGCCTGGAGGAGCCCACCACCGGCACCGTCTTCCTCGGCGACCGGGACGTCACCGACCTCCCCCCGTACAAGCGGCCGGTCAACACCGTCTTCCAGTCGTACGCCCTCTTCCCCCACCTGGACATCCACGAGAACGTCGCCTTCGGGCTGCGCCGCCGCGGCATCAAGTCGGTGAAGAAGCAGGTCGGCGACATGCTCGACCTCGTCCAGCTCGGCGACAAGGCCGGGCACAAGCCGCACCAGCTCTCCGGCGGCCAGCAGCAGCGCGTCGCCGTCGCCCGGGCCCTGATCAACCACCCCCAGGTGCTCCTCCTCGACGAGCCGCTGGGCGCCCTCGACCTGAAGCTGCGCCGGCAGATGCAGCTGGAGCTCAAGCGCATCCAGACCGAGGTCGGCATCACCTTCGTCCACGTCACCCACGACCAGGAGGAGGCCATGACCATGGCCGACACCGTCGCGGTGATGAACGGCGGCCGGGTCGAGCAGCTGGGCGCGCCGGCCGACCTCTACGAGAACCCCCGCACCACCTTCGTCGCCAACTTCCTCGGCACGTCCAACCTCATCGAGGCCGAGATCGTCGGGGCGTCCACGGACATCACCGTCACCGCCGGCGGGAGCAAGCTGCGCCTGCCCGCCGACCGGTGCTCCGCCCCCGTCACGACCGGCGGCCGGCTGCTCGTCGGCATCCGCCCCGAGAAGATCACGCTCGCCCACGCCGACGACGCGGGCGCGATCCCCACCGGGCGCAACCAGGTCACCGGCCGGATCACCGCCACCTCCTTCATCGGCGTCTCCACCCAGTACGTCGTCGACGGCCCCGCCGGTGCCGGCCTCCAGGTGTACGAGCAGAACATCGAGCGCGACTCCCGCCTCGCGCCCGGCGCCGAGGTCGTCCTGCACTGGAATCCGGCCCACACCTTCGGCCTGGACGCCGCGCAGGACATCGACGCGGGTGTGGAAAAGGTGGGGGACGCCGCGTGACGACCACCGCAGCACCGCAGGCGCCCCAAGCGCCCGAAGCCCCACCCGCCGTACGGAAGACGGCGGCGCGCAAGCGGCTCGTCCCCTACTGGCTGCTCCTGCCCGGCATCCTCTGGCTGCTCGTCTTCTTCGCGCTGCCGATGGTCTACCAGGCCTCCACCTCCGTGCAGACCGGCTCCCTGGAGAAGGGCTTCCAGGTCACCTGGCACTTCGCGACCTACTGGGAGGCCCTCACCGAGTACTGGCCGCAGTTCGTCCGGTCCCTGCTGTACGCGGGCACGGCGACCTTCCTGTGCCTGCTGCTCGGCTACCCGCTCGCGTACCTCATCGCCTTCAAGGCGGGCCGCTGGCGCAACCTGCTGCTCGTCCTCGTCATCGCGCCGTTCTTCACCAGCTTCCTGATCCGCACGCTGGCGTGGAAGACGATCCTCGCGGACGGCGGCGCGGTCGTCGGCGCGCTGGACGCGCTGCACGTCCTCGACGTCACCGCCTGGCTGGGCTGGACCCAGGGCGACCGCGTCCTCGCCACCCCCCTGGCGGTCGTGTGCGGTCTGACGTACAACTTCCTGCCGTTCATGATCCTGCCGCTGTACACCTCGCTGGAGCGGATCGACGGCCGGCTGCACGAGGCGGCCAAGGACCTGTACGCGTCCCCCGCCACCACCTTCCGCAAGGTGACCTTCCCGCTGTCCATGCCGGGCGTCGTCTCCGGCACGCTGCTCACCTTCATCCCGGCGAGCGGCGACTACGTCAACGCCGAACTGCTCGGCTCCACCGACACCAAGATGGTCGGCAACGTCATCCAGTCGCAGTTCCTGCGGGTGCTCGACTACCCGACGGCCGCCGCGCTGTCCTTCATCCTCATGGCGGTCGTGCTGATCATGGTCACCGTCTACATCCGCCGGGCCGGAACGGAGGACCTGGTCTGATGATCCGCTGGATACGGCGCAACCTCGTCGTGCTCGCGGGGCTGCTGACCCTCGCGTACCTGATCCTGCCGAACATCGTCGTGATGGTGTTCTCCTTCAACCAGCCGGCGGGACGCTTCAACTACTCCTGGCGCGCGTTCTCCACCGAGGCCTGGCGGGACCCGTGCGGCGTCGCCGACCTGTGCGGCTCGCTCGCGCTGTCCCTGCAGATCGCCGCCTGGGCGACGCTCGGCGCCACGCTCCTCGGCACGTCGATCGCCTTCGCGCTGGTCCGCTACCGCTTCCGGGCACGCGGTGCGATCAACTCGCTGATCTTCCTGCCGATGGCGATGCCCGAGGTCGTCATGGCCGCCTCCCTGCTCACGCTCTTCCTCAACATGGGCGCCGAGCTGGGCTTCTGGACGGTCCTGATCGCCCACATCATGTTCTGCCTCAGCTTCGTCGTCACGGCGGTCAAGGCCCGGGTGATGTCCATGGACCCGCGCCTGGAGGAGGCCGCCCGGGACCTGTACGCCGGGCCGGTGCAGACCTTCCTGCGGGTCACCCTGCCCATCGCCGCCCCCGGCATCGCGGCCGGCGCACTGCTCGCCTTCGCGCTGTCGTTCGACGACTTCATCATCACCAACTTCAACGCGGGCTCGACCGTGACCTTCCCCATGTTCGTCTGGGGCTCGGCGCAGCGCGGCACGCCCGTACAGATCAACGTCATCGGTACGGCGATGTTCGTCATCGCGGTGCTGGTGGTCGTCGTCGGCCAGCTGGCGGCCGGCCGGCGGAAGCGCACCGTCCAATGAGCACCTGTCATCCCTGAGGGAGTTGGAAACCATGGCCCCAGCCGCCATGCGTACCGCTGCATCATCACTTTCGGACGCCCAGCCCGTCCCCTTCTGGCTGGAGGACCCCGGCAAGCCGGCCGCGCTGCCCGCGCTCACCCGCACGGAACACTGCGACCTGCTCGTCGTCGGAGGCGGCTACAGCGGCCTGTGGACCGCGCTCCTCGCCAAGGAGCGCGACCCCGCGCGGGACGTCGTCCTCATCGAGGGCCGGGAGGCGGGCTGGGCCGCCTCCGGCCGCAACGGCGGCTTCTGCGCCGCCTCCCTCACCCACGGGTTCGGCAACGGACTCGCCCGCTGGCCCGACGAGCTGGCCACCCTCGAGGAGCTGGGCGAGCGGAACCTCGACGCGATCGAGGCGGCCGTCGCCGCGTACGGCATCGACTGCGACTTCGAGCGCAGCGGTGAGATCGACGTCGCCACCGAACCGCACCAGATGGCGGAGCTGGCGGGGATGTACGAGGCGGCCGCCCGGCTCGGCCTCGCGGACGGCCTCGAACCGCTCGACCGGGACGCCGTCCGCGCCCAGGTGAACTCCCCGACCTTCCTCGGCGGGCTGTGGGACCGGCGCGGCGTCGCCATGCTGAACCCGGCCAGGCTGGCGTGGGGCCTCAAGCGGGCCTGCGTCGAGCTGGGCGTGCGCGTCTACGAGAACACCCGCGGCCTGGACCTGGCCCGCGCGGGCGGCGGCATGGCCGTCCGCACCCCGTACGGCCGGGTCCTCGCCCGGCAGGTGGTCCTCGGCACCAACGTTTTCCCCTCGCTGGTCAGGCGGCTGCGCCACTACACCGTCCCGGTGTACGACTACGCCCTGATGACC
Source organism: Streptomyces sp. NPDC051310 (assembly GCF_044455245.1). Lineage (NCBI taxonomy): Bacteria > Bacillati > Actinomycetota > Actinomycetes > Kitasatosporales > Streptomycetaceae > Streptomyces > Streptomyces sp. NPDC051310. Next base: position 78,302 of record NZ_JBITEO010000004.1, on the reverse strand, counting down.
GAGCCGCTGACCGGTGACCAGCTGGCGTCCATCGGCTGGAGGAACCGCCAGGGCCTCGGGGACAGTGCCAACCAGTTCCACTACTTCCGGCTCAGCGCCGACAACCGCATCCTGTGGGGCGGTTACGACGCCATCTACCCCTTCGGCGGGCGGGTGCGCGCCGAACTCGACCAGCGCCCGGAGACGTACCTGACGCTCGCCGAGCACTTCTTCCGCTGCTTCCCGCAGCTGGAGGGGGTCCGATTCAGCCACGCGTGGGGCGGCGCCATCGACACCTGCTCCCGCTTCTCCGCCTTCTTCGGCACCGCGCACGGCGGCCGGGTCGCGTACGCGGCCGGGTACACCGGTCTGGGCGTGGGCGCCACCCGGTTCGGCGCGGACGTCATGCTCGACCTGCTGTCCGGCGAGCGGACCGAGCGCACGGAGCTGCGGATGGTGCGTTCCAAGCCGCTGCCGTTCCCGCCGGAGCCGATCGCCTGGGCCGGCATCGGGCTGACCAAGTGGTCGCTCGCCCGGGCCGATGCGAACGGCGGCCGGCGCAATCTGTGGCTGCGCGTTATGGACCGGATGGGCCTCGGCTTCGACAGCTGACCCGCCGCTCCACCGAATGCGCCCCTTCGTGCGCCGGTCGTGCGCTCCCGTGCACCGTTCACCACCGTACGAAGTCCCGAGCCGCGTCATGATCCGCGTCCACCCGCCTCTCCCGGTGTGAAGGCACTGCTGAGCAGGGCAGTCACAGAGACGGATGTGGAGGATGTGGGAGATGACCGGTTCGGGGGCCAGGGGTGGCGCGGTGGAATGGCTGGTGTCGGTAGCACCGGATCCCGGCGGCTGCCGCTGGGAGTGGGAGCGCAACCCCTCGGGGATCGCCCTGCTCCCGGCGGGCAGGCGCTGGGACGTGCTGATCGTCCCGGCCGCGCTGGGCTACCCGGCCCTGGACGTGCTGTCCCGGCTCGCCGACCGGCCCGGTCCGGTGCTCGCGGACTTCGGCGACGCCCGCATGGGCTTCTTCGTCCCCCCGGGGACGGCGGCGCGCTGGGTCGGCACCGGGATGCGGGCGGCCGGCCGCGGCACGTGGATCGTGGTGCCCCACCCCTGCCCGGGCCGGGTGACCGGCGGGACGCGGTGGCTGGTGGCGCCGGACGGGTCGGGGGCGCTGACCGACCCCGTGCTGCTGGAGCTGGCGCTGCACGAGGCCGCGGCACAGCTGGCCGGGGGCGTGCGGTGAGGGAGAGCCGGAACCGGCGGCGCGCGGGGGATTGACCACTCAATTGGTCTGGACCAAGCTGTGCGGCGCCGCACCCCGACACCCCCACGCCCGGAGGCAGTTGTGGACCGCACCCCGCTCGCCGCTCTCGTCGTCGCCCTGGCCGCCGTGCTCACGCTCGCCGGCCCCACCGCCACCGCAGGGGCCGCGGACGCCGAACTGGCGCGCAACGGCGGATTCGAAGCCGGCCTGGACGGCTGGAGCTGCACGGCCGGGAGCGGAGCGGTCGTCGCCGCGCCCGTGCACGGCGGGGCCCAGGCCCTACGGGCCACCCCGGCCGGCGGCGACAACGCCCGGTGCACCCAGACCGTCACCGTGCGGCCCGACTCCGCCTACACGCTCAGCGGCTGGGTGCGCGGCAGCTACGTCCACCTCGGCGCCTCCGGCACCGGCACCACCGACGTCTCCGCCTGGACGCAGTCCGCCCCCGACTGGCAGCGCCTGGCGACCACCTTCCGCACCGGCCCCGCCACGCGGACCGTGACCGTCCACGTGCACGGCTGGTACGGCACCGGCGCCTACCACGCCGACGACCTGTCCCTGACCGGCCCGGGCGGCGACCCCGTCCAGGTCCCGGCCGCCCCGGTCGGTCTGACCGCCGGCACCCCCGGTCCCACCACCGTGCCGCTGACCTGGACGCCGGTCGCCGGCGCCACCGCGTACCACGTCTACCGCGGCACGGCGCGGGCCCTCACGGTCACCGGCACCACGGCCACGGTCACCGGCCTCACGCCCGCGACCCCCCACACCTTCCAGGTCACGGCGGTGAACGCGGCCGGCGAGTCCCCGAAGTCCGCCGCCGTCACCGCGACCACGGCCCCCGGCCCCACCGACCCGCCGCCGGGCCAGGGGCTGCCCCCCACGCCCTCGTCGGCTACCTCCACGCGAGCTTCGCCAACGGCTCCGGCTACACCCGCCTGGCCGACGTGCCGGACTCCTGGGACGTCATCAACCTGGCGTTCGGCGAACCGACCTCCGTCACCTCCGGCGACATCCGCTTCTCCCTCTGTCCGGCGACGGAGTGCCCGGGCGTCGAATCCGCCGCCGACTTCAAGGCCGCGATCAAGGCCAAGCAGGCGGCCGGCAAGAAGGTCCTGATCTCCGTCGGAGGCCAGAACGGCCAGGTGCACCTGGCCACCCCCGCCGCCCGCGACACCTTCGTCGCCTCCGTCTCCCGGATCATCGACGAGTACGGCCTCGACGGCCTCGACATCGACTTCGAGGGCCACTCCCTGTCGCTCGCCACCGGCGACACCGACTTCCGCAACCCGACGACCCCCGTCATCGTCCACCTCATCTCCGCCCTGAAGACCCTCAAGGCGGCGTACGGCCCCGGCTTCGTCCTCACCATGGCCCCGGAGACGTTCTTCGTGCAGCTCGGCCACCAGTACTACGGCTCCGGCCCCTGGGGCGGCCAGGACCCGCGCGCCGGCGCCTACCTGCCGGTCATCCACGCCCTGCGCGACGACCTGACCCTGCTGCACGTCCAGGACTACAACTCGGGCCCGATCATGGGCCTCGACGGCCGGTACCACTCCATGGGCACGGCCGACTTCCACATCGCGATGACGGACATGCTGCTGACCGGCTTCCCGGTGGCGGGTGACGCCTCCCGGTCCTTCCCCGCCCTGCGCCCCGAGCAGGTCGCCATCGGCCTCCCCGCCTCGCCGCACGCCGGCAACGGCCACACCGCGCCCGCCGAGGTGCACCAGGCGCTCGACTGCCTGACGCGCGGGGTGAACTGCGGCGCGTACCGGACCCACGGCACCTGGCCCGCCCTGCGCGGGCTGATGACCTGGTCGGTCAACTGGGACCGGTTCGGCGGCTGGGAGTTCTCGAAGAACTTCGACGCCTACGGATGGAGCTGACCAGGAGGCCGCCGGCGTACAGCCAGCCGAACAGGCAGACGCTGCCCACCACGTCCAGCGGCCAGTGGTAGCCGCGCAGCACGAGCCCGGTGCCCGTCGCCAGCGTCAGCAGGGCGGCGACGGACACCGCCCAGCGCCTGCGCAGCAGCAGCGCGGCGCCGCCGTACGCCACCAGGGCCGTCGCCGTGTGCCCGGACGGGTAGTAGCCGGTCTCCGCGGTCAGCGGACCGGCCCGGTCGACCAGCACCTTGAGGGGGACGACCAGGGCCGGTACGAGGGCCAGGGCCAGCCCCGCGCGGAGCGCCGGCCCGCGGCGGCCGCGCCACGCGGCGTACGCCATCGCGGCGGCGAGGACGGGGGCGGCGACCGGGACGCTGCCCAGATCGGCCAGGAGCTCGGTGAGCGGGACGGGCCCGCGGCCGGCGAGGGCGCGGCTGACGCGCGCGTCGAGCCGGGCGAGAGGCCCGTCGGCGACGACCTGCCAGGTCACCACCGTGAAGAGAAGGAGGAGCGCCGCCGGGACCGACGCACGAGAAGCCGGCCGCCCCGGAACAGGGGGGGTGGTTCCGGGGCGGCCGCCAGGACCGGTGTGCCGCACGCCCCGGGGGGTATGGGGCGGGCGACGGTCCGATCGGTGAGGAGATCCGGAGCCGGAGGCTCCGTCGGTGTGCGCGAGGGCACGGCCAGGGTGTCGCTGGGGAGGCTCCGCCCTGGAATCACCCGCAGTCCCCTGCGGGCGAGGTGTTTCTCTCATCTGCGGAAACCGTACGGCAGAAGAAGGGGGGACCGACAGCCGGATCCCCATCCCGCCATCGGCCCCCCACAACCTCTTCACACGGCCCGATCCGTGGTCGGATCCGCCGGAGCGCCGGACCCGTCAGATCCGCGCGAAGGCGCCCTCGATGACGTCCAGGCCCTCGTTGAGCAGGTCCTCGCCGATGACCAGCGGCGGCAGGAAGCGCAGCACGTTGCCGTAGGTGCCGCAGGTCAGGACCAGCACGCCCTCGGCGTGGCAGGCCTTCGCCAGCGCGCCGGCGGCCTCCGGGTTCGGCTCCTTGGTCGCCGGGTCCTTCACCAGCTCGATCGCGATCATGGCACCGCGGCCACGGATGTCACCGATGATCTCGTACTTCTCCTGCATGGCGGCGAGGCGGCCCTTCATGAGCTCCTCGATGCGCCGCGCCTTGCCGTTGAGGTCGAGCTCCTTCATCGTCTCGATGGCGCCGAGCGCACCGGCGCAGGCCACCGGGTTGCCGCCGTAGGTGCCGCCCAGGCCACCGCCGTGCACGGCGTCCATGATCTCGGCACGGCCGGTCACGGCGGCGAGCGGCAGACCGCCCGCGATGCCCTTGGCGGTGGTGATCAGGTCGGGGACGATGCCCTCGTCCTCGCAGGCGAACCACTGGCCGGTGCGGCAGAAGCCGGACTGGATCTCGTCCGCGACGAACACGATGCCGTTGTCATTGGCGAACTTCACGATCTCCGGCAGGAAGCCCTTGGCCGGCTCGATGAAGCCGCCCTCGCCGAGCACCGGCTCGATGATGATCGCGGCGACGTTCTCGGCGCCGATCTGCTTGCTGATCTGGTCGATCGCCTGCGCGGCGGCCTCGGGACCGCAGTTGTCCGGGCCGGTCGGCCAGCGGTAGCCGTACGCCACCGGGACGCGGTAGACCTCGGGCGCGAACGGACCGAAGCCGTGCTTGTACGGCATGTTCTTGGCGGTCAGCGCCATCGTGAGGTTCGTACGGCCGTGGTAACCGTGGTCGAAGACGACGACGGCCTGGCGCTTGGTGTACGAACGGGCGATCTTGACCGCGTTCTCGACGGCCTCGGCACCGCTGTTGAACAGCGCGGACTTCTTGGCGTGGTCGCCCGGCGTCAGCTCGGCGAGCGCCTCGCAGACCTCGACGTACCCCTCGTACGGCGTGACCATGAAACAGGTGTGGGTGAACTGCTCCAGCTGGGCGCTCGCCCGGCGCACGACCGCCTCGGCGGACGCGCCGACGGACGTCACCGCGATGCCGGAACCGAAGTCGATCAGACGGTTGCCGTCGACGTCCTCGATGACGCCGCCACCGGCGCGCGTGGTGAACACCGGCAGCACGGAGCCCACGCCACCCGCGACCGCGGACAGACGGCGGGCCTGAAGCTCCTGCGACTTCGGGCCGGGGATGGCGGTGACGACGCGGCGCTCCTGCGGGATTTCGGTCATGCGGGGCTCCTGGGGGGTGTCTTTCGGACGCTGCTTCTCTTTCTTCCGCAGGCTAGGCGCGGGGGAGGGGTGCAGGCATGCTCCGTTCGGGAGTGGTGGTGGCGCGTCGTTGTCCGCGGCGGACATAGAGCCCCTGCGCCGCGCCGCAGCGCCGCCGGCCCGCCGCGCGGGGCGGGTCGCGGGGCTGCCGGACCGGTTCCCGTCCCCGTGGGGCGCCCCGCGGGAGGAGCCGGGGCGCGGCTGCGGGGCGGGGACGCGCCCCCCGGATCCGGGAAAGGGCGGGGCCGGGGGCGGTCCACCGGGGCAACCGGCCCGCGACCGCACTAGATTGACGGGTGCACACACGCGCGCGACCCGGCTGGTCAGGGGGCAGGGGTTCATGGACACCGACGGTACGTACGACGCACGTGGCACCCACGCCGCCGTGCCGCCACCCGCGCGGCCGCCGGCCGTGCCGCCGCGGCCCGCGCACGCGCCCGGGGCCGGGACCGCCGGCGGCGGCACCGTCGCGTGGCTGCGGACACCGCGGCCGGCCGCCGAGCCCGGAGTGTGGCGGTTCGGGCACCGGCCGCGGCCGAAGGAGGAGCCGGAGGCCGTGCCGGCCCGCCGGCTCTTCGCCGGGGCACTCATCGCGCTGCTCAGCGGCTGGCTCCTGTGGTCCCTGCTCTGGAACGGCTACCTCGGCCACTACTGGCTGTGGCCCCTGCTCGTCCTCACCCCGGACGAGTGGCGCAGCGAGCCCGACACCTGGGCCACCGCCAGCTACGTCTACTACGCCCTCGTCGGCGGCGGCCTGCTGGTCTTCTTCGCCCGGCTCGGCCACGTCCCCGAGATCTGGCGCCGCTACGCGAAGAAGAAGGACGTCCCGCCGCCGCCCCCGCCGCCGGACGCCGACCCCGCCGACTGGCCCGAGCTGCGCGAGGCCGGGCTCACCGAAGCCGCCGGGCGGCTCGCCGAGGCCACCCGGTCCGGCGCGCTCGGCGACGTGGACTACGCCCGCATCCGCCGCGCCTGGCAGGGCGTGCGGACGCACCCCGAGCGGCTCGCCGCGTTCACCGACGCCGTCCGCGCGCAGGGCCCCGCCGCCTGCGCCCACCCCTCCGGCGTCCGCGACCTGCCGGTGCGCACCGCGGTGCACGACCTCGCCACCGCCCAGGTGCGGATCGGGACCGCGGCCGACCACCCCCGCAACCCGTACGCCCGCCGCACCACCGGGGTCGCCCTGGAGCCGGACGTGCTCGGCACGTCCCTGCTGGCGGTGGGGCCCGCCGGGTCGGGCAAGACGGTCCGCCTGGTCCGTCCGGTCACCGAGTCGCTGTGCCTCCAGGCGCTCGCCAACCGCGCGGCCGTCGTCGCGGTCACCGCGCACGGCACCGCGCTCGCCCCGGACGAGGCCTTCGACCTCGTCGTACGCGTCGGCCGCCCCGACTCCACGCACGACCTCGACCTGTACGGTGGCGCCGACGACCCCGACGAGGCCGCCCGCATGCTCGCCGAGGCACTCGTCGGCGACCTGGTGCCGGACAGCCGCCGCGCCGCCACCGCGCTCGCCCAGCTCATCGGCCCGTACCGAGCCGCGCACGGCCACTACCCGGCCGTGCCGGAGCTGCGCGAGCTGCTCGGCGGGGCTCCGCAGGCGCTCTCCGCGCTCCGCTCGGCCGTCGCGGGCGACCCGGCCCAGCTGCGCGAGCTGGACGCCCGGGCCCGCCAGGCGGAGCGGGGCGACGACGTCGGCATGCTGCTCGCCGAGCGGATCGCGTTCCTGGACCGGCCGGCGTTCGCGCGGTTCTTCCGCCCGGACGGCGGGGGCCGGCGATTCTCGATGCGGGCGATCGAGCACCCGCTGCGCGTCCGCGTCGACCTGCCCGAGCGCGGGCACGCCGAGGCGTCCCGGATCGTGACCCGGCTGCTCCTCGCCCAGTTCACCGAGGCGGCCCCCGCGCGCACCGACCGGTCGCTGTTCGCCTGCCTGGTGCTGGACGACGCCACGTACACCGTCACCGCCGACTCCGTGCGGGCGGTCCAGCGGCTGCGCTCGGCGAACGCGGGGGTCGTGCTGGCGCTGCGCACCCTGGAGGACGTACCGGAGGCGCTGCGGGGGCCGCTGCTCGGCGCGGTGGGGTGCCGGATGGCGTTCGCCGGGCTGGCGCCGTGGGACGGCGGGCGGTTCGCGGAGACCTGGGGCACCGAGTGGGTGCAGATGCGGGACGTGACCAACCGGCAGATCATCTCGGACGAGCCGCTGACCAAGGCGATGCACTTCATGCGCCGCCTGGTGACCGGCAAGGCGGCCACCGCGGAAGCGGTGACGGTCCGCGAGGTCGAGCGGCAGCGCTGGTCCGCCTCCGATCTGGCGCACGCCGTGCCGCCGGGGCACGCCGTGCTGTCCCTGACGGGCGTCCGGGGGGAGCACACCCCCCCGCTCCTGGTCGACCTGCGGACCTGACGTGACAACCTGGCAGAATTGGGGGAGCCGTTCATACGGGACGGCGAAATCCCCTCCCGAAAGTCCGACGGTCCAGCCATGCCGCCCACGCTCGCCTCGCTCGTCCAGCACTCGGCGCTGAAACTCACCGTCCGCGCCGGGGAGGAACACCTCGGGACGCCCGTCCGCTGGGCCCACGTCAGCGAGCTCGCCGACCCCGTCCCCTACATGGAGGGCGGTGAGCTGCTGCTGACCACCGCCATGACCCTGGACGCCGACAACCCCGAGGCCATGCGCCGCTACGTGAAGCGGCTGGCCGGCGCCGGGGTCGTCGGGCTCGGCTTCGCGGTGGGCGTCAACTACGACGCCACCCCGCAGGCGCTGCTGGACGCGGCCCGCGACGAGGGCCTGCCGCTGCTGGAGGTGCCGCGGCGCACACCGTTCCTGGCCATCTCCAAGGCGGTCTCGGCGGCCATCGCGGCGGACCAGTACCGGGCGGTGACAGCCGGCTTCGAGGCGCAGCGCGAGATGACGCGGGCGGCGCTCACCGACGGCCCGGCGGCCGTGGTGGCCCGCCTGGCCGCGCACGTCGACGGCTGGGCGGCGCTGTACGACGCCTCCGGCGCGGTGGTGGCGGCGGCCCCCGAGTGGGCGGCGCGGCGGGCGGCGCGGCTGACCGCGGACGTGGAGCGGCTGCGCGAGCGCTCCGCCCCGGCCAGCGCGGTCGTCGGCGGCACCGACGACCGGGTGGAGCTCCAGTCGCTCGGCTCCGGGCGCCGCGTGCGCGGCGCGCTCGCCGTCGGCACCGGGGCGCCGCTGGGAACGGCGGAACGCTACGCCGTCCACTCGGCCATCGCCCTGCTCACCCTCACCACCGAACGCTCGCGCTCCCTGCAGGCCGCCGAGCAGCGGCTCGGCGCGGCGGTGCTGCGGATGATGCTGTCCGGTCAGCCGGACCACGCGCGGGCGGCCGCCGGGGACCTGTACGGCGGACTCCTCGACGCCCCCTTCAGGCTGCTGATCGCCGAACCGGCCGGCGAGCGCGACCCGGGCGCGGAGCCGCCCCTGGCGGCCCTCGCCGACGCCCTGGAGACGGCGGCCGCCCGCACCGGCGAGGCCCTGCTCGCCGTGCCGGAGGGCGACGACCGGCTCGTGGTGCTGGCCGGCGACGGGGGAGCGGTGGTCGCGGCGTGCGACGCGTACGCCGCGAAGGAGGCCGAGGAGGCGGGCATCGTGGTCGGCCTGTCCGCGCCGACCGGCCCCATCGCGGCCGCCTCCGCCTACAAGCAGGCCGAGCAGGCGCTCTCCGTGGCCCGCCGCCGCGGCCGCGCCCTCGTCGAGCACGAGGAGCTGGCGGCCGGCTCGGTCCTGCCGCTCCTCGCCGACGACGCCGTACGCGCCTTCGCGGACGGCATGCTGCGCGCCCTGTACGAGCACGACGCCACCGGCCGCGGCGACCTCGTCGCCTCCCTGCGCGCCTGGCTCTCCCGCCACGGCCAGTGGGACGCGGCGGCGGCCGACCTGGGCGTCCACCGCCACACCCTGCGCTACCGCATGCGCCGCGTCGAGGAGATCCTGGGCCGCTCCCTGGACGACCCCGACGCCCGGATGGAGCTGTGGCTGGCGCTCAAGGCCACGGGCGGGGCGCCGCCGCGGTAGGCGTCACCCGGTGGCGCCCATCACCATGCCCGGGGTGACCTCCGTGATGGTGCCGTCGGGGGCGAAGTACACGCGCACCTCGTACAGGCCCCGCACGCCGCTGAGGAAGTCCGGCTGCCCGTAGTGCCACACCTGCAACCCGGTCCGCTCGAAGTACGACCGGGCCAGCGACCGCATGGTCTCGTCGCGGGTCTCCTGCTCCACCAGGCCGTGGAGCCAGCTCGCGCCGTTGCGGATGTCCGTCGCGGCGCCGTCGAGGCCGCCCGCTCCGGTGCCGGTGAGGCATTCGCCGGCGAGGCGTTCGTCGGTGACGGCGAAGAAGTGGTTCCCGAGCGAGGTGAAGGTGTGGCCCGCCACGGTCGCGGCGGTGCGGGCCAGTGTCACCGCGACCGCCTCGCGCGGCCCGTACGCGGTCAGGTCGAGCCGCTCGCCGGACAGCTCGGGCAGGTCCCCGGCGCCGGGGCCGAGCCCGGCCGCCTCCCGGAACCGGTCCCGGATGTCCTCCGTCCCCGGAGCCCACCGGAACCAGCCCTCCTCGGCGCCGCAGTACCCGAGGCGGCGTGCCTTCAGGCCGCCGCCGGGGAACCTCAGCTCCCCTGCCCGCTCGTCCCACACCGGCGGGCGGCCGGAGAAGCCCAGATGGTCGTCCGCGTACTGCACCATCGCCCGCGTCCGCAGGACCGAGAAGGCCATCTCCCGGCCCGCCACGGCCAGCAGCGGCCGCGGGAACGTCCGGTGCGGCGCGTCCGGGGAGAGCCGCGCCCCCTCCAGCTCCTGCTCGCCCGCCGTGCCGCAGCCGGGCGTTCCCCCGTCCGGGCCGGTGACCTCGACCCCGGTGACCACCTCGCCGTCCAGGAACACCACGACACGGTCGCCCCCGCCCAGGACGCCCTCCACCCGGCCCGGCCCGTACACCGGGTCGGCCCCGTGCCGGGCGAACCAGCCGCGCACCGGCTCCAGCGCCGGGCCGGGGAGCAGCGCGGCGCCGTCGCGCAGGGCCGTGGTGAGCCGGGCGGGGCGCGGCTCGGCCCGCGGTACGGCGGGGTCGTCGACGACCATGAACAGCCGGCCGCGTTCGTTCACGGCGCAGATCACCCCGCCCCGGGCGTCGAGCAGCCCCATGCACATCAGGAGGAGGTGGTCGGCGGCCAGCCGCGGGTCAGGGAAGTGGTTGAGGTCCGGCATGGGCTCGGTCAGCTCGGGGACGCCGGCGCGCTCGCCCAGCTCGCGCAGCTCCCGGGCGCGCACGGCGATGACGTCGTCCCGGTAGGACTCGTTGGCCCACGCCCACATCCAGGTGCCGTCCAGGGCGTAGGTGCCGATGACGTGGGCGCGCAGGGTGATGCCCGAGCGGGTGACGGACGGCTCGCTCCGGTCGAAGGACACCACGCCGGCCGGCACCAGCGAGTCGAAGAGGTCGAGCTGCTCGCACACCCAGGCGAGGTGCGGCCGGGCGAGGGCGAGGAGCTGCTCACTGTAGGAGGCGGTCATGAAGGGCTCTCCGGTGATCGGGGGCGGCCGGTGATCGCACGGCCGCGCTGCGTACGCCCTCAGGACTCCGGCGCGGCGCCCGGCGGTTCCAGCCAGGTGTCCGCGCGCCGCGATCACCGTGGTGCACCGCGCTCAACCGTTGATCCTGCCCGATTCCGGGCAAAATCCTTGGCGTTTCAGCTCCGGGCTCCATAATCTCCGGTGCATGACAACCCCCGCCGCCGACCCGGCACTCCCCACGCCCTCCCCGGCTTCCCTCTCCAAGGAGCCGCTCCCCGGGGGGCCGCTCCCCGCACCCGTGCCCGCGCCCCGCCGCCGCATCAGCGGCGCCGTCTGGCTCGCGCTCGTCATCGTGTACGTCGTGTGGGGCTCCACCTACCTCGGCATCCGGGTCGTCGTCGAGACCATGCCGCCCTTCCTCTCCGCCGGCGCGCGCTTCGTCGTCGCCGGGGCGGTCCTCGCCGGGCTGCTCGCCTGGCGGCACGGCCCCGCCGTGCTGAAGGTCACCCGGCCGCAGCTCGCCTCCGCCGCCGTCGTCGGCCTGCTGCTGCTTCTCGGCGGCAACGGCCTGGTCGTCCTCGCCGAGACGTCCGTCCCCTCCGGCCTCACCGCCCTGCTCATCGCGGTCGTGCCCGCCTGGGTGGTCCTCCTGCGCACCGCGTTCGGCGAGCGCCCCGGCCTCGGCGCGTACACCGGAGTGCTCCTCGGCCTCGCCGGCCTCGCCGTGCTGACCCTGCCGGGCCTCAGCGGCGATGTACGCATCGGCGGCGTCCTCACCGTGATCGCCGCCACCGTCATGTGGTCGGCCGGCTCGTTCTCGTCCTCCCGCATCCCCCTGCCGAAGAACCCCTTCACCGCCAGCGCGTACGAGATGATCGCCGGCGGCCTCGGCTGCCTCGCCCTCGGACTGGTCCGCGGCGAGCACCGGGGGCTCGACCTCGGCGCCTTCTCCGCCCGCTCGTGGACCGCGCTCGCCTACCTCGTCCTGTTCGGCTCGCTGATCGCCTTCACCGCGTACGCCTGGCTCCTGCAGAGCGCGCCGCTCTCGCTCGTCGCCACCTACGCGTACGTCAACCCCGTCGTCGCGGTCGCCCTCGGTGCGCTCCTCCTCGACGAGGCCGTGACCTGGCCCATCGCCCTCGGCGGCGCGGTCGTGGTGGCCGGGGTCTGCCTCATCGTCAGCACGGAACGCCGCCCGGAACGTACGGAACGGCGAAACTGATGCCCGCACCACTCCACCCCGGACAAACCACCGTCCGGCCGCTCGGCCCTACCGTGTGAGCGGAAGACTCAGCACCCACCTCCGCACAGCTTCGAAAGGGCCGGGATCGCAATGACTGCCACCGCCTTCTGGCTCGCCGGCCGCCAGGCCACCGGCGAGACCACCTTCGACGTCACCTCCCCCTGGGACGGCCGCCTCGTCGGTGAGGTCAGCGTGCCCACGGAGGCGCAGGTCGAGGAGGCTGTGGCCGCTGCCCACGCGGTCGTCGACGAGTTCGCCGCCACCCCGGCCCACGTCCGCGCCGCCGCCCTCGACCACGTGTCGAAGCGGCTCGCCGAGCGCACCGAGGAGATCGCCCGGCTGATCTCCGCGGAGAACGGCAAGCCCATCAAGTGGGCCCGCGGCGAGGTCGGCCGCGCGGTCTCCGTCTTCCGCTTCGCCGCCGAGGAGGCCCGCCGCTTCAACGGCGGCGAGGCCCAGCGCCTCGACACCGACGCCGGCGGCCAGGGCCGTCTCGCCCTGACCCGCCGCTTCCCCAAGGGCGTCGTCCTCGGCATCGCGCCGTTCAACTTCCCGCTGAACCTGTGCGCCCACAAGGTCGCCCCGGCCATCGCCGTCGGCGCGCCCATCATCCTCAAGCCCGCCCCGGCCACCCCGCTCTCCGGCCTGATCCTCGGCGAGCTGCTCGCCGAGACGGACCTGCCGGCCGGCTCCTGGTCGATCCTGCCGGTCACCAACGACCGCATGCCCGCCCTGGTCAAGGACGAGCGCCTGCCGGTGATCTCCTTCACCGGCTCGGACAAGGTCGGATACGCCATCCAGGAGTCGGTGCCGCACAAGCACTGCACCCTGGAGCTGGGCGGCAACGCCGCGGCCGTCGTCCTGGCCGACTGGGCCTCCGACGAGGACCTGGACTGGGCGGCGACCCGTATCGCCACCTTCTCCAACTACCAGGGCGGCCAGTCCTGCATCTCCGTGCAGCGCGTGATCGCCGACGCCTCCGTCTACGACCGGCTCGTCCCCAAGGTCGTCGCCGCCGTCGAGGCCCAGGGCACCGGTGACCCGTCCGACGACACCACCGACGTCGGCCCGCTGGTCAGCGAGGACGCCGCCAAGCGCGTCGAGTCCTGGGTGGACGAGGCCGTCAAGGCCGGCGCCACGCTGCTCACCGGCGGCAAGCGCGAGGGCGCGACGTACGCCCCGACCGTCCTCGCGGACCTGCCCGCCGGCACCACCCTCGCCTGCGAGGAGGTTTTCGGCCCGGTCCTGACCCTGCACCGCGCCGAGGGAGAGGCCGCGGCCTTCGCCGAGGTCAACAACTCCAAGTTCGGCCTGCAGACCGGCGTCTTCACCCGTGACCTCCAGACCGCCTTCCGCGCCCACCGCGCCCTGGAGGTCGGCGGCGTGATCATCGGCGACGTCCCCTCCTACCGCGCCGACCAGATGCCGTACGGCGGCGTCAAGCAGTCCGGCGTCGGCCGCGAGGGCGTGCGCTACGCGATGGACGACTACACGTACGAGAGGGTGCTGGTCCTCACGGGCCTGGCCCTGTAGAGCCCGTCCTTCGTACGGCCCAGACCGGCGGCCGGAGCCCACTGTGCGGGGGCTCCGGCCGTCTTCATTCCGGCCGAGTGCGGCCGGGGCAATGTCCGGTGCCGGAAGTATCCGGGCGCCGGGCGCGTCGGGGTGTGATCACGAAGCGGCGCCACTGCTTCCCCATCCGAGGACCAACGGTGACGATCAGGCTGCAGGTTGCAGCCGGAAGCAATCGCGGGCTCATATGCCGCTCCTCGCTCTCTTCCAGGGGCCGGACCGGCCGAGAGACACGGGTACCGGCCAGGCGCGGTAGGGGAGCGCCGGGCAGACGGGTGATGAGTCCAAGCTGAGGCGCTCATCGTCTCTGCAGGTCAGGCGATGTCGCAGGTCGCAGGCGGTTCGACAAACGCCCTGTGCGAGGGCTCCCGCCGCCTTTTCGTACCCGGCGTAATCGGGTAATACGGTCGAGTAGCAGCGGTCGGCCGGACGTCACCGGGCGGCCGCCCCCGACTGAAGCGGCGAGGTGAGCCCACCATGTCCGGCCCCCACCACAAGCCCAAGGTCTCCGAGCGCGAAGCACGCCAGGTCGCCGAGGCCGCCCGTGAACAGGACTGGCGCAAGCCCAGCTTCGCCAAGGAGCTGTTCCTCGGGCGTTTCCGGCTGGACCTGATCCACCCGCACCCGATGCCGCCCGACGAGGACGCGCAGCGCGGCGAGGAGTTCCTCGCCAAGCTCCGCGACTTCTGCGAGACGAAGATCGACGGCGCGCAGATCGAGCGGGACGCCCTCATCCCCGACGCCGTGATCGACGGCCTCAAGGAACTGGGCGCGCTCGGCATGAAGATCGCCCCCAAGTACGGCGGCCTCGGGCTCACCCAGGTGTACTACAACAAGGCCCTGGCCCTCGTCGGCTCCGTGAGCCCCGCCGTCGGCGCCCTGCTCTCCGCACACCAGTCGATCGGCGTACCGCAGCCGCTGAAGATGTTCGGCACGCCGGAGCAGAAGGAGACCTTCCTGCCGCGGCTCGCCCGCACGGACATCTCCGCCTTCCTCCTGACCGAGCCGGACGTCGGCTCCGACCCCGCCCGCCTGGCCACCACCGCCGTGCCCGACGGCGACGAGTACATCCTCGACGGCGTGAAGCTGTGGACCACCAACGGCGTCGTCGCCGACCTGCTCGTGGTCATGGCGCGCGTACCGAGGACGGAGGGCCACAAGGGCGGCATCACCGCCTTCGTCGTCGAGGCCCAGTCGCCCGGCATCACCGTGGAGAACCGCAACGCCTTCATGGGCCTGCGCGGCCTGGAGAACGGCGTCACCCGCTTCCACCAGGTCCGCGTCCCGGCCGCCAACCGCATCGGAGCCGAGGGCGCCGGGCTCAAGATCGCCCTGACCACCCTCAACACCGGGCGCCTGTCGCTGCCCGCGATGTGCGTCGGCGCCGGCAAGTGGTGCCTGAAGATCGCCCGTGAGTGGGCGGGCGTGCGCGAGCAGTGGGGCAAGCCGGTCGCCCACCACGAAGCGGTCGGCTCGAAGATCTCCTTCATCGCCGCCACCACCTTCGCGCTCGAAGCCGTCGTGGACCTGGCCAGCCAGATGGCCGACGAGGACCGCAACGACATCCGCATCGAGGCCGCCCTCGCCAAGCTGTACGGCTCCGAGATGGCCTGGCTCATGGCCGACGAACTGGTCCAGATCCGCGGCGGCCGGGGCTTCGAGACCGCCGACTCCCTCGCCGCCCGCGGCGAGCGGCCCGTCCCGGCCGAGCAGATGCTGCGCGACCTGCGCATCAACCGGATCTTCGAGGGCTCGACCGAGATCATGCACCTGCTCATCGCCCGCGAGGCGGTCGACGCGCACCTGGCCGTCGCCGGCGACATCATCGACCCCGACAAGACGCTCGGTGACAAGGCGAAGGCGGGCGTCCAGGCCGGCGCCTTCTACGCCCGCTGGCTGCCGAAGCTCGTCGCCGGCCCCGGGCAGCTCCCGCGCGCGTACGCCGAGTTCCACCCGGCGGGCCACCCGGACCTGGCCGCGCACCTGCGTTACGTCGAACGCGCGGCGCGCAAGCTGGCCCGTTCCACGTTCTACGCCATGTCGCGCTGGCAGGGCCGCATGGAGACCAAGCAGGGCTTCCTCGGCCGGATCGTCGACATCGGGGCCGAGCTCTTCGCCATGAGCGCCGCCTGCGTACGGGCGGAGCTGCTGCGCACCACCGGCGACCACGGCCGCGAGGCGTACCAGCTCGCGGACGCCTTCTGCCGCCAGTCCCGCATCCGGGTCGAGGAGCTCTTCGGCCGGCTCTGGCACAACACCGACGACCTCGACCGCACGGTGGTCAAGGGCGTGCTGTCGGGCACGTACACCTGGCTGGAGGAGGGCATCCTCGACCCCAGCGGCGACGGCCCGTGGATCGCCGACGCCACCCCGGGGCCCTCCACCCGCGAGAACGTCCACCGTCCGATCCGCTGAGACCGCCGACCGCCGGCTACCGGCCGCCGCTGATACCGCGACGGCCGGCAACCGGCCGCCGGACGGCCACGGCAGGCGCTCCGCCGGCCCCGCCGCCGGAGGCGCCGACCAGCAGCTGAGACGCCCGGCGCCCGTGCCGCCCCGAACGGCAGGATGGGCGCCGTGACCGTCATCGAGATCCCCGGCTCCAAGTCCGTCACCGCACGCGCGCTCTTCCTCGCCGCCGCGGCCGACGGCGTCACCACCCTCCTGCGGCCGCTCGCCTCGGACGACACCGAAGGGTTCGCCGAAGGGCTCACGACGCTCGGGTACGAGGTCGAGCGGACCCCCGGCGCGTGGCGCGTCCGGGGCCGCCCGGCCGGTCCCGCGGCCGCCACCGCCGACGTCCACTGCCGCGACGGCGCCACCACCGCCCGCTTCCTGCCCGCCCTCGCCGCCGCGGGCCACGGCGACTTCCGCTTCGACGCCTCCGCGCAGATGCGCCGCCGCCCGGTCGGACCGCTCACCGAAGCCCTGCGCCGCCTGGGCGTCGACCTGCGCCACGAGGGGGCCGAGGGCCACCACCCGCTGCGCATCGCCGCCCGCGGCGTCAAGGGCGGAGCCCTCCTGCTGGACGCGGGGCAGTCCTCGCAGTACCTCACCGCGCTGCTGATGCTCGGCCCGCTCACCGCCGAGGGCCTGGAGATCACCGTCACGGACCTGGTCTCGGAGCCGTACGTGGGGATCACGCTCGCGATGATGCGGGCCTTCGGCGCCGAGCCCGCCCGCGAGGGCGACGTCTTCACCGTCCCGCCCACCGGATACCGCGCCACCACGTACGCCATCGAGCCCGACGCCTCCACGGCGAGCTACTTCTTCGCCGCCGCCGCGCTCACCGGCCGCGAGGTCACCGTCCCCGGCCTCGGCAGCGGCGCCCTCCAGGGCGACCTCGCCTTCGTCGACGTCCTGCGCCGCATGGGCGCCGACGTGGAGGTCACCGACCGGGCCACCACGGTGCGCGGCACCGGTCGGCTGCACGGCCTCACCGTGAACATGCGCGACATCTCCGACACCATGCCGACCCTCGCCGCCATCGCCCCGTACGCGGACGGCCCGGTCCGTATCGAGGACGTGGCCAACACCCGGGTCAAGGAGTGCGACCGGCTGGAGGTCTGCGCCGCGAACCTGCGCCGCCTCGGCATCACCGTCACCACGGGCCCCGACAGCATCGAGATCCGCCCCGGCTCCCCGCGCCCCGCCGCCATCGCCACCCACGGCGACCACCGGATCGTGATGTCCTTCGCCGTGACGGGCCTGCGCACCCCCGGCATCGGCTTCGACGACCCCGGCTGCGTCCGCAAGACGTTCCCCGACTTCCACCGGGTCTTCGCCGAGTTCCGCTCCGGGACCTCGTAGAGGCCCCATAATCGAGCCGCGATCACCAACGGGACGGGGGCGAACGGATGCCGCGGTACGGGCGGGGACGGTCCGGGCAGGGACGGAGCGCGCAGGGCCGGCACCGGCGGGGAGGGCGCCTCGCCGTCGCGCTCACCACGCTGGCGCTGGCGGCCGCCTGCGGCGCGGACCCGGAGCCCGGGGGTGACGGCAAGGCGCCGGAGCGACCCTCGGCGTCCGCGGGCACGAGCGCGGGCGGCGGCCCGTCCGCCGGCGGCGGGGCGAAGGACCCGGAGCCCCTCTCCGAGGCCCGGCTGACCGCCGCCGCCTTCGGCGAGGGCGAGAAGGCCGGCCCGTACACCGCCGGCACCCTCCTCGTCGGGGACGCACCGCTCAGCGACGCCTACACCGCCGACCCGGCCGTCTGCCAGCCGCTGGTCAGCCTCGCCGCGGGCGCCACGCCCCACGACCCGGTCGCCGAGGTCAACCGCGACCTGAGCATCGCGGGAGAGCTCCGCTCCGTCGACGTCACCGTCCAGCTCCGCTCCTACGCCGCGGGTGGCGCCCGCGCCGTCCTGGCGGCGCTGCGGAAGGCGGGCACCGCCTGCGCGGGCGGCTTCACCGAGGAGCGCGCCATCGCGAAGGCCCGCTACCTGAAGGCCGAGCCGGTCGAGGCCCCCGCCATCGGCGACGAGGCCGTCGCGTTCCGCTTCACCATCCAGGACGTCAAGGACAAGGACCTGAAGCTGTACGAGTACCTCACCGTCGTACGGTCCGGCTCCACCACGCTCTCCTTCCGCGCCGACATCCTCGACACCAAGGACTTCGGCGGTGTCCCGCGCGAGGTGGTGACCGCCCAGTGGGAGAAGTTCCGCGCGGCACCCGCCAACTCGGCGTGAAGCGGACCGCTCGGGGGCACCTGTGTCCGGGCGCCCGGCCGTTGCGGCAAGAATGGGGGGCATGAGCGACAGTCCAGCCCCCCTCGCCGACCCGCGCATCGCCTTCGATCCGTCCGAAGGCCGCCGGGACATCGTCGTCCTCGGCTCCACCGGGTCCATCGGCACCCAGGCCATCGACCTGGTCCTGCGCAACCCCGACCGGTTCCGTGTCACGGCCCTGTCCGCCGCCGGCGGCCGGGCCGCGCTCCTCGCCGAGCAGGCGCGCCGGCTGCGGGTCCGGACCGTCGCCGTGGCGCGTGAGGACGCGGTGCCGGCGCTGCGCGAGGCGCTGAAGGAGCAGTACGGCACCGAGCCGCTGCCGGAGATCCTCGCCGGGCCGGACGCCGCCACCCAGGTCGCCGCCTCCGACTGCCACACCGTGCTCAACGGCATCACCGGCTCCATCGGTCTCGCACCCACCCTCGCCGCGCTCGAAGCGGGCCGCACCCTCGCCCTCGCCAACAAGGAGTCGCTGATCGTCGGCGGCCCGCTGGTGAAGGCCCTCGCCCGGCCGGGCCAGATCATCCCGGTCGACTCCGAGCACGCCGCGCTGTTCCAGGCGCTGGCCGCCGGCACCCGCGCCGACGTCCGCAAGCTGGTGGTCACCGCCTCCGGCGGTCCCTTCCGCGGCCGTACGAAGGCGCAGCTGGCGCACGTCACCCGCGAGGACGCCCTGGCCCACCCCACCTGGGCCATGGGCCCGGTGATCACGGTGAACAGCGCCACGCTCGTCAACAAGGGCCTGGAGGTCATCGAGGCGCACCTCCTCTACGACATCCCCTTCGAGCGGATCGAGGTGGTGGTGCACCCGCAGTCGTACGTCCACTCGATGGTCGAGTTCACCGACGGGTCCACCCTCGCCCAGGCCACCCCGCCCGACATGCGCGGCCCGATCGCCATCGGGCTCGGCTGGCCCGAGCGCGTTCCCGACGCGGCACCCGCCTTCGACTGGTCGAAGGCGTCCACCTGGGAGTTCTTCCCCCTCGACACCGAGGCCTTCCCGTCCGTCGGCCTCGCCCGGCACGTCGGCGAGCTGGGCGGCACCGCCCCGGCGGTCTTCAACGCCGCCAACGAGGAGTGCGTCGGGGCGTTCCTGGCCGGACGGCTCCCCTTCACCGGCATCATGGACACGGTGACGGCCGTGGTGGCCGAGCACGGCACACCGGACTCGGGAACCTCGCTGACGGTCCCGGACGTCCTGGAGGCGGAGACCTGGGCGCGCGCCCGGGCCCGCGAACTGGCGGCGCAGGCCGCCGGCACGACAGCGCAGACGACCGCGGAGGCTCGCGCATGACGATTCTGTTGACGGTCCTCGGCATCGCGCTCTTCGCCTTCGGACTGCTCTTCTCCATCGCCTGGCACGAGCTCGGCCACCTCTCCACGGCCAAGCTCTTCGGCATCCGCGTACCGCAGTACATGGTCGGCTTCGGCCCCACCATCTGGTCGCGGAAGAAGGGCGAGACGGAGTACGGCATCAAGGCCATCCCCGCCGGCGGCTACATCCGCATGATCGGGATGTTCCCGCCCGGCGACGACGGCCGCATCGAGGCCCGCTCCACCTCGCCGTTCCGCGGCATGATCGAGGACGCCCGCTCGGCGGCGTACGAGGAGCTCCAGCCCGGGGACGAGACCCGGCTGTTCTACACACGCAAGCCCTGGAAGCGCGTCATCGTGATGTTCGCGGGCCCGTTCATGAACCTGGTGCTCGCCGTCGCGATCTTCCTGAGCGTCTGCATGACGTTCGGCATGCAGACCCAGACGACCGAGGTCGCCGGGGTCCAGAAGTGCGTCATCGAGCAGAGCGAGAAGCGGGACACCTGCGCCAAGGGCGACCCCGTCTCGCCCGGCTACGCCGCCGGCCTGAGGGAGGGCGACCGGATCGTCGCCTTCGACGGCGAGCCCGTGCAGGACTGGCCCACCCTCTCCGAGCGCATCCGCGAGACCATCGGCCCGGCGACCCTCACCGTCGTACGCGACGGCAAGGAGGTGACCCTGCGGCCCGATCTGATCGAGAACCTGGTGGTCGCCAAGGACGCCGACGGGGAAGTGATCCCGGACAAGTACGTCAAGGCCGGTTACCTGGGCTTCGCCTCCCGGACCGAGATCCAGCCGCTCACCTTCGGCCAGTCGCTCGACCGCATGGGCGACATGATCGAGAACGGCGTCGACTCCGTCATCGCCCTGCCGTCCAAGATCCCCGACCTGTGGGACGCGGCGTTCGGCGACGGCGAGCGCAAGGCCGACTCCCCGGTGGGCGTGGTCGGGGCCGCCCGGATCAGCGGCGAGGTGATGAACCTGGACATCCCGACGCAGAACATCGTCGCGTCGTTCCTGATGCTGCTGGCGACCTTCAACCTCTCGCTCTTCCTGTTCAACATGCTGCCCCTGCTGCCGCTGGACGGCGGGCACATCGCGGGCGCGCTGTGGGAGTCCGTACGCCGCAACGTGGCGAAGGTCTTCCGGCGCCCCGACCCCGGACCGTTCGACGTGGCCAAGCTGATGCCGGTGGCGTACGTGGTGGCCGGCATCTTCATCTGCTTCACGCTGCTCGTGCTCGTCGCGGACATCGTGAACCCGGTGAAGATCTCCTAGCGGTGCGCGGCGCACAGGTGAACGCCGGCCGCCGGACACCCCGCGGTGTCCGGCCGCCCGGCACCGGGCCTGTAATCTCGAAGCCGGAGCCCGCCGATCTCGGGACCTCGATCCACACCTTGGGGTTGCACACCAGATGACCGCGATTTCTCTCGGTATCCCGTCCGTTCCCACCAAGCTCGCCGACCGCCGCGTGTCCCGGCAGATCATGGTGGGAAACGTCCCGGTCGGCGGTGACGCCCCGGTCTCGGTGCAGTCGATGACGACGACGCGTACGTCGGACATCGGTGCGACGCTGCAGCAGATCGCGGAGCTGACGGCGTCCGGCTGCCAGATCGTGCGGGTGGCCTGTCCGACGCAGGACGACGCCGACGCGCTGGCCGTGATCGCGAAGAAGTCGCAGATCCCGGTCATCGCGGACATCCATTTCCAGCCGAAGTACGTGTTCGCGGCGATCGACGCGGGCTGCGCGGCGGTACGCGTGAACCCGGGCAACATCAAGCAGTTCGACGACAAGGTCAAGGAGATCGCGAAGGCGGCCGGTGACGCCGGTGTGCCGATCCGGATCGGGGTGAACGCGGGCTCGCTGGACCGCCGGCTGCTGCAGAAGTACGGCAAGGCCACGCCGGAGGCGCTGGTGGAGTCGGCGCTGTGGGAGGCGTCCCTCTTCGAGGAGCACGGGTTCCGGGACATCAAGATCTCGGTGAAGCACAACGACCCGGTCGTGATGATCGCGGCGTACCGGCAGCTGGCCGCGGCCTGCGACTACCCGCTGCACCTCGGCGTCACGGAGGCCGGCCCCGCGTTCCAGGGCACCATCAAGTCGGCCGTCGCCTTCGGCGCGCTGCTCAGCGAGGGCATCGGCGACACCATCCGGGTCTCGCTGTCGGCGCCGCCGGCCGAGGAGGTCAAGGTCGGCATCCAGATCCTGGAGTCGCTGAACCTGCGCCAGCGGCGCCTGGAGATCGTCTCCTGCCCCTCGTGCGGGCGCGCGCAGGTGGACGTGTACAAGCTCGCCGACGAGGTCTCGGCGGGTCTGGAGGGCATGGAGGTGCCGCTGCGCGTGGCCGTCATGGGCTGTGTCGTCAACGGCCCCGGCGAGGCCCGCGAGGCGGACCTGGGTGTCGCCTCCGGCAACGGCAAGGGCCAGATCTTCGTGAAGGGCGAGGTCATCAAGACCGTCCCCGAGTCGAAGATCGTCGAGACGCTCATCGAAGAGGCCATGAAGATCGCCGAGCAGATGGAGAAGGACGGCATCGCCTCCGGCGAACCCTCCGTCTCCGTCGCCGGCTGACCCGCCCGGTCTACGCAGCACAGGAGCCCCGCCGCCCGCGCGGCGGGGCTCCTCGCCGTCCGGGCCGCCGTCGTCCCTGCCACGCGCCCCGCCGTGCCAGGTACAGTGCCAGGACCCTGTTCGACCACGGTGAGGCCCCCTCGTGCTGACGCAGACCACCACCCGGGTCCTCGAACCCGGCGACCTCGGAGCCGCGCTGGCCATCCTCGAGAGCGACCCCGTCTCCAACGCGTTCGTGACCGCCCGCGTCCGGGCCGCCGGTCTCGACCCGTGGCGTCTCGGCGGCGAGATGTGGGGCTGGTACGCGGACGGGCGGCTGACCTCGCTGTGCTACTCCGGCGCCAACCTCGTCCCCATCTGCGCCACGCCCGACGCCGTCCGCGCCTTCGCCGACCGCGCCCGCCGGGCCGGCCGCCGCTGCTCCTCGATCGTCGGCCCCGCCGAACCGACGGCCCGGCTGTGGCGGCTGCTCGAACCCAGCTGGGGCCCCGCCCGTGACGTCCGCGCCCACCAGCCGCTCATGGTCACCGACCGGCCCTCGCCCGACATCGAGCCCGACCCCCTGGTCCGCCGGATCCGCAAGGACGAGATGGACGTGATCATGCCGGCGTGCGTGGCGATGTTCACCGAGGAGGTCGGCGTCTCACCGCTCGCCGGCGACGGCGGACTGCTCTACCAGGCGCGCGTCGCCGAACTCGTCGGCGCCGGCCGCGCCTTCGCCCGCATCGAGGACGGCAAGGTCGTCTTCAAGGCCGAGATCGGCGCCGCGACCCCGCAGGCCTGCCAGATCCAGGGCGTGTGGGTCGCCCCCGAGCACCGCGGCCGCGGCCTGTCCGAGACCGGCATGGCCGCCGTCCTGCGCTACGCCCTCGACGACGTCTCCCCGGTCGTCTCGCTGTACGTCAACGACTACAACGCCCCCGCCAGGGCGGCGTACCGCCGCGTCGGATTCCGCGAGGTCGGCGCCTTCATGAGCGTGCTGTTCTGAGGCTAGGGTTCGGCCCATGGAAGACGTCGTGGTCGGACCGGTCAACCTCGCCGAGCGCGTGGACGCGGCCCTCGCGGTGCAGGCCCTCGCCTTCGGCCTGAGCGAGGACGAAGTCGCCGTACGACGCCACATCGTGCTGCGCCACCTGCTGTGTCCCGGCGCGACCGCGTACGCCGCGACGACGCCCGCCGACCGGCTCGTCGGCTTCGTCTACGGCATGCCCAACGACCGCGCCCACTGGTGGTCCACGGTCGTCCAGCCGTACCTGCGCATGAACGGCAACGACGGCTGGCTCGACGACTCCTTCGTCATCACCGAGCTCCACGTCCACCCCGACTTCCAGGGCCGGGGCATCGGCCGGGAGCTGATCACCACCATCACGGACACCGCCGACCGGCCGCGCTCCATCCTCTCCGCGATCGACATCGAGAACCCGGCCCGCCTGCTCTACCGCTCCCTCGGCTACCAGGACCTGGCCCGCCGCGTGCACTTCCCGAGCGCGGCCAGGCCGTACGCGGTGATGGGGGCGGAGTTGCCGCTGCGGCGGCGCGGGGACGCCCCGCCGGGGAACTGATTTCCGCCGGGCGGGGGCCCAGGGCTAACCTCCTAGCCATCACACTTTTCACCGCAGGAGAGTTCCCCATGGCCCAGGTCCAGCGCATGTCCCGGTTGATGGTCAAGACACTGCGCGACGACCCGGCGGACGCCGAGACGCTCAGCCACAAGCTGCTCGTCCGCGCCGGTTACGTGCGCCGCAACGCCGCGGGCATCTGGTCCTGGCTGCCGCTCGGCATGAAGGTCCTGGAGAACGTCGCGCGGGTCGTGCGCGAGGAGATGGACGCGATCGGCGCGCAGGAGGTCCTGCTGCCGGCGCTGCTGCCCAAGGAGCCGTACGAGGCGACGGGCCGCTGGAACGAGTACGGCGCGGAGCTGTTCCGCCTCAAGGACCGCAAGGGCGGCGACTACCTGCTCGGCCCCACCCACGAGGAGATCTTCACCCAGCTGGTCAAGGACCAGTGCACGTCCTACAAGGACCTGCCGGTGATCCTCTACCAGATCCAGACGAAGTACCGCGACGAGGCGCGTCCCCGCTCCGGCATCCTGCGCGGCCGCGAGTTCCAGATGAAGGACTCGTACTCCTTCGACACCACGGACGAGGGCCTGGCCGAGTCGTACGCCCTGCACCGCGAGGCGTACATCAAGATCTTCGACCGGCTCGGCCTGCGGCACAAGATCGTCTCCGCGGTGTCGGGCGCCATGGGCGGCTCGGCCTCCGAGGAGTTCCTGGCCCCGGCCGCCGCCGGTGAGGACACCTTCGTCTACTGCCCGAACTGCGACTACGCCGCCAACACCGAGGCCGTCACGTTCAACCAGCAGCCGGAGGACCCGACCGCGCACGGCCCGGTCGAGGAGCTGGACACCCCCGACACGCCGACCATCGAGACGCTCGCCGCGCACCTGGACGTCCCGGCCGCCCGCACGCTGAAGAACCTGCTGGTCAAGGTCGACGGCGAGATCGTCGCCGTCGGCGTGCCCGGCGACCGCGAGGTCGACCTCGGCAAGCTGGAGGACCACCTGGCCCCGGCCACCGTCGAGCTGGTCACCGCCGAGGACTTCGAGGGCCGCGACGACCTCGTACGCGGTTACGTCGGCCCGCAGGGCCTGGACAAGGTCCGGTACATCGCCGACCCGCGCGTTTCGCCCGGCACGGCCTGGATCACCGGCGCCAACAAGCCCGGCACTCACGCGAAGAACGTCGTCGCCGGGCGCGACTTCGAGGTCGACCAGTACCTGGACGTCGTCGTGGTGGAAGAGGGCGACCCCTGCCCGAACTGCGGCTCCGACCTCAAGATCGACCGGGCCATCGAGATCGGCCACATCTTCCAGCTCGGCCGCAAGTACGCCGACGCCTTCCAGCTCGACGTCCTGGGCCAGAACGGCAAGCCCGTCCGCGTCACCATGGGCTCGTACGGCATCGGCGTCTCCCGTGCCGTCGCCGCCCTCGCCGAGCAGCACGCCGACGAGCAGGGCCTGTGCTGGCCCCGCGAGATCGCCCCGGCCGACGTCCACGTCGTCGCGGCCGGCAAGGCCCTCCAGACCGAGCTGGCGCTCGACGTCTCCGAGAAGCTCCGCGAGGCGGGCCTGCGGGTCCTGGTCGACGACCGGGCCGGCGTCTCCCCGGGCGTGAAGTTCACCGACGCGGAGCTCATCGGCGTGCCGAAGATCCTCGTCGCGGGCCGCCGCTCCGGCGAAGGCGTCCTGGAGCTCAAGGACCGCCGCACCGGCGAGCGCGAAGAGCTCACGGTCGACGAGGCGATCGCCCGCCTGTCCGCGTAATAGGCCGGGGCGGCGCTCGGCGTCGTCGCTCACATACAGCCTGCCGTACCGGTGTCGTCCTCCCGCACGTCCCTGACGTGGGAGGACGGCGCCGGTTCGCGCGTCCGGGCCTCGTGGGCGTCCGCCTCCAGCGGCTCGTCCCGGTGCGCCCCGTCCGCCTCGGCCAGGTGCGCGTGCGGCTCCTGGACGTGCAGCGCCGGCGCGTGCGGCGGGGCCGGCCGCTCCTCCGGCGCCGGGTTCTGCCCGGCCCGCTCCAGGAAGCGCAGCAGCTCCACCGGGAAGGGCAGCACCAGCGTCGAGTTCTTCTCGGCCGCCACCGCCACGATCGTCTGCAGCAGCCGCAGCTGGAGCGCGGAGGGCGTCTGCGACATCACTCCGGCGGCCTCCGCCAGCTTCTTCGACGCCTGCAGCTCCGCGTCGGCGTTGATGACGCGCGCCCGCCGCTCCCGGTCGGCCTCCGCCTGCCGGGCCATCGAGCGCTTCATCGTCTCCGGCAGCGAGACGTCCTTGATCTCGACCCGGTCGATCGTCACGCCCCACTCCACCGCCGGGTTGTCGATCATCAGCTCCAGGCCCTGGTTGAGCTTCTCCCGGTTCGACAGCAGGTCGTCGAGGTCGCTCTTGCCGATGATCGACCGCAGCGAGGTCTGGGCGATCTGCGAGACCGCGAAGCGGTAGTCCTCGACGCGGATGATCGCCGCGGCCGGGTCCACGACCTTGAAGTACACGACGGCGTCCACGCGGACCGTCACGTTGTCCCGGGTGATGCCCTCCTGGGCGGGCACCGGCAGGGTCACGATCTGCATGTTGACCTTGTTCAGCCGGTCCACGAACGGGACGATCATGGTGAACCCGGGCGCCCGGACGCCGGTGCGGAGCCGGCCGAACCGCAGCACGACGCCCCGCTCGTACTGCTTCACGACGCGGGCGGCGGCCGCCAGGTACAACGCGCCCGCGGATGCCGTCACCGCGACCGCCGTCAGCAGTTCCTCGACCATGACAACCCCCTGCCGTCGAAGCCGGGTGGTGCATACGGGTGTGTTATGCCCAATATTGCACCAAAGGGGTGGTTCGCGGAGGTCGGAGCCGCGCTCCCGGACGGCCCGCGGCCGGCCCGCGGACTCCTACAGCCAGCCCGCGTACTCCAGCAGCAGCTCGCCGTCCTGCCGCCGCCCCGCCGCCAGCGCCCGGGTGCCCGACTCCACGGCCCGGAACAGCGTCCAGCCGCGCAGCCGCTCGCGGTCCACGTCCAGCGAGTCGGCCAGCCTGTTCACCCGGCGGCGCGCCACCGACGCCCCCGCGGCCGTCGCGACCAGGTCCTCGACCCGGTCCCGCGCCAGCCGCGCCAGGTCGTACGCCCGCTCGCCCACCACGGGGTCGGGCCCCACCGCCAGCCACGGCGTACGGTCCCCGGCCAGCACCTTGCCCTGCCGGAAGGCACCGTGCAGCAGCAGCTCCTCCGGCGCGCTCCCCACCAGCTCCTCGCGCGCCGCCAGCGCCGCCGCCACCAGGCCGGCGCTCTCCGCGTCCTTCGCCGCCCGCATGGCCTCCGCCTGGCCCGCCGTGCGCTCGGCGACCGACGCGAAACCGTGGCCCCCGGGCGGATCGACCCACAACCGCCGCACCGTGCCCGCCGCCTCCAGCAGCGCCTTGGCCTCGGGCAGCGAGCGCAGCGACACCTCGGTGTGCAGCCGCTCCAGCAGCAGCCCCGGGCCCGGGGAGGCGTCCAGGACCCGCACCGCGCCCCAGCCGTCCCAGTGCGCCAGTGCGGCCAGCTCGCGCTCCGGCGCGGCGGACGGCGGGGCCAGCTTCAGCGCCGCGGCCCGCTCCTCGCGGTCCCGTACGAGTACGACGACGCTGCTGCGCCCGCCGGGGACGACGACCCGCTCCGCCCGGAGGTCCCGCCGGGCCAGCGCGTCCTCGACGATGCCGGGCAGCCGGTCCAGCCAGTCCCGCGCGGCCGAGTCCCCGTACACCTCGCCGAGCGCCCGCACCAGTCGCTGCGGCGGTTCGAAAGCCATGCGTGCGTTGTTCCCTTCCACCGGCCGGGGCTCACAGTCCTCTCGTCGTCGCGTTCCGCCGCGCCGCCGCCGCGGGCGGGCGCCGCCGTCGCCACGCGGCTCCTGCCCTCCGCGCCGGTCCGGCTCAGCGGCCCGGCCGCTCGGCGAGCCCAGGAAAGGCTACGCCGCTGCCCCGCCAGCGCACGGCCCGCACCGCGGCTTCCCGCAGCGCGCCCGCCGCCTCCCGCCGCAACGGCCCCTCGGACGCCCGGACGAGATCCGCGTAGACGCCCGCGATCCGGTCCTCCAGCTCGGCGGCGAGCCGGACCGCCGCGGCCGCGTCGGGCACCGCGAACGGCAGCGCGTACCCGGCGGCCGACGCCGCGGGCTTCGCGCCCAGGTCGCGCACGGTCCGCGCCAGCGCGTCCCGGCGGGCGCGGTGCGCGGCGTACCCGGCGGTCGCCTCGGCCCGCCGGTCCTCGCCGACGCGGGCGCCGACGACCCCGTACCCGTACACGGCCGCGTGCTCGGCGGCGAGTGCCGCCTGGACGGCGTCCAGGGCGCTCATGAGCGGCTCCTCTCCCTCTCGTCGCGCGGGGCGCGCTACGCGTCCCGGCCGGCGGTCAGCAGGTACGCCTGCGCGGCGGTCGCCGCCCCGACGGACGCGAGCAGCCGCGCGTACTCGGGCGGGGCGGAAGCCAGCGCGGCGGTGTGCGCGTCGGATGCCGTACGGGCGGCCGCGGCCAGCCCGGCGAGGGCGGTGCCCGGGTCCGGCGGCACGGGGTCGGCCGCGGCGGCCGGAGAGCTCGCCGCGGCCGGGCCGCCGGGGGAGGG
The DNA here is from genome assembly GCF_044455245.1 of Streptomyces sp. NPDC051310. NCBI lineage: Bacteria > Bacillati > Actinomycetota > Actinomycetes > Kitasatosporales > Streptomycetaceae > Streptomyces > Streptomyces sp. NPDC051310. The sequence continues at coordinate 49,793 of NZ_JBITEO010000004.1, read as the reverse complement.
CGTCACCGCGCCGGGCGCGGCCGCACCGGAGTCGGGACCCGGTGTGGCGGTGCCGCCCGTGCCCGCGCCGTCCTCGCCCAGGGCGGCCGTGTGGGCCGCCACCGCCGCGCGCAGCGGGAACAGCCGGACGCCCAGCGAGGGGTGCGCGGCCAGGACCGCGTCGTACCGGGCCAGCAGCGCCGCGCTGACCGCCACGGAGCGCCGCCGCAGCCGCGCCTCCTCGCGCGCCGCGCGCTCGGCCGCGGAGCGCGTCCCGCCCCGCCCGGCCGGCGAGCAGCCGGCGGCCCACAGACCGGCCGTGGCCAGGGCACCCGTCGCGAGGAGCGCGCGCCTGCGTGTCGTACCCGTGCGCCCCACGCGTCTCTCCCATCGGCCGGGTCCGAAGATCACCGCAGGCGAGCGTACCTGCGGCTCGGCGCGAGGTGGACGGCAACACCCCCCGCGACCGGATACCCTTTGGTCTGACACGCGACGAACCCACAACAGCACACGCGGCCGAGGAGTCACCCGGATGAGCACCACCCAGAGCGAACGGCTGCGCGGGCTGCTGGAACCGCTCGTCAGCGCCAAGGGTCTGGATCTCGAGGAGATCGAGGTGTCCCGGGCCGGCCGCCGCCGGATGCTGAGGATCGTCGTCGACTCGGACGAGGGCGTGGAACTCGACGCCTGCGCCGAGCTGAGCCGCACCGTCTCCGACACGCTGGACGAGACGGACGCGATGGGCGACGAGGAGTACGTCCTCGAAGTGAGCTCGCCGGGCGCCGACCGCCCGCTGACCGAGCACCGCCACTACGTACGCGCCACCGGCCGGCTGGTCAGGCTGCAGCTGCGGGAAGCCGGCGAACTGGTGGCACGCATCCTCTCCGTGGACGACGAGGGCCTCGATCTCGAGGTGCCGGGCGTGAAGGGGCGCAAGCCCACCACCCGCCGCGCGGAGTTCCCGGACATCGTGAAGGCGCGCGTGGAGATCGAGTTCAACCGCAAGGACAAGAAGGAAGAGGAGGCGTAGCCGTGGACATCGACGTGAAGCTCCTGAGGGGCTTGGCACAGGAGAAGGAGATTCCCTTCGACCTGCTGGTCGAGGCGATCGAGTCGGCCCTCCTCATCGCGTACCACCGCACCGAGGGCGCCCGCCGCCACGCCCGTGTCGTGCTGGACCGGCAGACCGGGCACGTGACGGTGTGGGCGAAGGAGGACCCGGCCGACCTGGAGGAGGGACAGGAGCCCAAGGAGTTCGACGACACGCCGTCGGACTTCGGCAGGATCGCCGCGAGCACCGCCCGCCAGGTCATCCAGCAGCGGCTGCGGGACGCCGAGAACGACGTGACGTTCGGCGAGTACGCGCGCCGCGAGGGCGACGTCGTCGCCGGTGTGGTGCAGCAGGGCAAGGACCCCAAGAACGTCCTCGTCAAGCTGGACGACAAGCTGGAAGCGATCCTTCCGGTGCAGGAGCAGGTGCCGGGCGAGGAGTACACGCACGGCCTGCGGCTGCGGACCTACGTCGTCCGTGTCGCGAAGGGGGTGCGCGGCCCGTCCGTCACCCTTTCGCGTACGCACCCCAATCTGGTGAAGAAGCTCTTCGCCCTGGAGGTCCCGGAGATCGCCGACGGCTCGGTGGAGATCGCCGCCATCGCGCGTGAGGCCGGTCACCGCACGAAGATCGCCGTACGGTCCACCCGTTCGGGCCTGAACCCCAAGGGTGCCTGCATCGGCCCGATGGGCGGCCGCGTCCGCAACGTGATGGCCGAGCTGCACGGTGAGAAAATCGACATCGTGGACTGGTCGGACGACCCGGCCGAGATGGTGGCGAACGCGCTGTCACCCGCCCGGGTGTCCAAGGTGGAGGTCGTCGACCTGGCGTCCCGCTCCGCCCGGGTGACCGTGCCGGACTACCAGCTGTCCCTGGCGATCGGCAAGGAGGGGCAGAACGCCCGCCTGGCCGCCCGTCTCACCGGCTGGCGCATCGACATCCGTCCCGACACGGAGCAGCAGCCGGCCGAGCAGGACTGACGCCGCCCCCGGCGCGCACCTGGCGGGGTGCGCCGGGAATAGAACCCGCCATGGTCACGTTGTGCCACGACGAGATCACGACAACAACCGTTCGATTTTTGCCCCAAAGGGGTGAGGTCGGTGCGGGGAGGTAGACTTAACCGTGTCTGGCCGGACGCATGCCCGCGCATGCCCTGAGCGCACCTGTGTGGGATGCCGGGAGCGGGCGGCCAAGCGCGATCTGCTGCGCATCGTGTTGATCGAGGGCGCCTGTGCCCCCGATCCACGCGGTACGCTGCCCGGCCGGGGTGCGTACGTGCATCCCGCCTCGGTCTGTCTCGACCTGGCGGTCCGCCGCCGGGCGTTCCCGAGGGCCTTCAAGGTCCCGGGACCGCTCGAAACCGCGGAGTTGCGCCGGTACGCAGAGCAGTGACCTTGTAAGAAAGAAGTACGGCACGGACACCCCGTGCGGTCAGGTACCTCGCGAGTGGAAGTAGGTCGAGATTGCGATGAGCACTCGATGAGTACGCGATGAGTACGCCCATGAAGTAGCGACGGTCCGGCGGTAACCCGGACCTAAAAGGAGCGAAGTGGCTAAGGTCCGGGTATACGAACTCGCCAAGGAGTTCGGTGTGGAGAGCAAGGTCGTCATGGCCAAGCTCCAGGAACTCGGTGAATTCGTCCGTTCGGCGTCTTCGACCATCGAAGCGCCGGTTGTACGCAAACTGACTGACGCGCTGCAGGGGTCCGGCGGATCCGCCGGCAAGACCGCAGCGAAGCCCGGCGCGCCCCGCAAGGCAGCGCCTTCCCCCAAGCCCGCGGCACCCGCGCCCTCCCCGGCGCAGGCCGCCCGTCCGGCTGCCCCGAAGCCCGGTGCCCCGGCACCGAAGCCCGCGGCGGCCGAATCGTCCTCCCCCGCGGCGCCGAGCCGCGCGGGCGGAGCCACGACGCCGGCCCCCGGCCCGCGTCCGACCCCGGGTCCCAAGCCGGCCCCCGCGACGCCCAAGCCGGCGCCCGCGTCCCCGGCTCCGGCGAACCCGGAGTTCACCGCGCCTCCGTCGGCCCCGGCCGCCGGTCCGCGCCCCGGTGCGACCCCCGGCCCCCGGCCGGCCGCACGCCCCGGTCAGGGCGGTGGCCGCCCCGGCGCGCCGCGCCCCGGCCAGCAGGCCCCGCGTCCGGGCGGTGCCCGTCCCGCGGGTCCGCGTCCGGGCAACAACCCCTTCACCTCCGGCGGCTCCACCGGCATGGCGCGCCCGCAGGCGCCCCGTCCGGGCGGCGCCCCGCGTCCGGGTGCTCCCGGCGCCCCCGGTGGTCCGCGCCCGCAGGGCGCCGGTCAGGGCGGTCCCCGTCCGCAGGCCGGTCCCGGTGGTCCGCGCCCCACTCCCGGCGGCATGCCGCGGCCCCAGGCCCCGCGTCCCGGCGGCGGCCCCGCCGGTAACCGCCCGAACCCGGGCATGATGCCGCAGCGTCCCGCTGCCGGCCCGCGTCCGGGCCCCGGTGGCGGCGGTCGCGGTCCCGCGGCCGGCGGTCGTCCGGGCGGTGGCGGCGGCGGTCGTCCCGGCTTCGCCGGTCGTCCGGCCGGTCCCGGCGGCGGTGGCGGCGGTTTCGCCGGCCGTCCCGGTGGCGGTGGCGGCGGTCGTCCCGGTGCTCCCGGTGGCGGCGGCTTCGGCGGCGGCGGTGGCCGTCCCGGCTTCGGTGGCCGTCCCGGCGGCCCCGGTGGCCGTGGTGGCACGCAGGGCGCCTTCGGCCGTCCCGGCGGTCCGGCGCGTCGCGGTCGCAAGTCGAAGCGGCAGAGGCGCCAGGAGTACGAGGCCATGCAGGCCCCGTCGGTCGGCGGCGTGATGCTGCCTCGCGGCAACGGCGAGACCGTTCGCCTGTCGCGCGGTGCGTCCCTCACCGACTTCGCGGAGAAGATCAACGCCAACCCGGCGTCGCTCGTCGCGGTCATGATGAACCTCGGCGAGATGGTCACCGCCACGCAGTCCGTCTCCGACGAGACGCTGCAGCTCCTCGGCGACGAGATGAACTACACGGTTCAGATCGTCTCCCCGGAGGAGGAGGACCGCGAGCTGCTGGAGTCCTTCGACCTCGAATGGGGCGAGGACGAGGGCGGCGAGGAGTACCTCACCCCGCGTCCGCCGGTCGTCACCGTCATGGGTCACGTCGACCACGGCAAGACGCGACTGCTGGACGCGATCCGCAAGACGAACGTCGTCGCGGGTGAGGCCGGCGGCATCACCCAGCACATCGGTGCCTACCAGGTCGCGACCCAGGTCAACGACGAAGAGCGCAAGATCACCTTCATCGACACCCCGGGTCACGAGGCGTTCACCGCCATGCGTGCCCGTGGTGCCAAGTCCACCGACATCGCGATCCTCGTGGTGGCGGCGAACGACGGTGTGATGCCCCAGACGATCGAGGCGCTGAACCACGCCAAGGCGGCCGACGTGCCGATCGTGGTCGCGGTCAACAAGATCGACGTCGAGGGCGCCGACCCGGTCAAGGTGCGCGGTCAGCTGACCGAGTACGGCCTGGTGGCCGAGGAGTACGGCGGCGACACCATGTTCGTCGACATCTCCGCCAAGCAGGGTCTGCACATCGACTCCCTGCTGGAGGCCGTGATCCTCACGGCGGACGCCTCGCTCGACCTGCGGGCCAACTCGGAGCAGGACGCGCAGGGCATCGCGATCGAGTCGCACCTCGACCGCGGCCGCGGTGCCGTCGCGACCATCCTGGTCCAGCGCGGCACGCTGCGGGTCGGCGACACGATGGTCGTCGGCGACGCGTACGGCCGTGTCCGCGCGATGCTCGACGACAAGGGCAACAACGTCGAGGAAGCGGGTCCGTCGACCCCCGTCCTGGTCCTGGGCCTCACCAACGTCCCGGGCGCCGGCGACAACTTCCTCGTCGTCGACGAGGACCGCACGGCACGCCAGATCGCCGAGAAGCGCGCTGCGCGCGAGCGCAACGCCGCCTTCGCCAAGCGCACCCGCCGGGTGTCCCTCGAGGACCTCGACAAGGTGCTCAAGGCCGGTCAGATCCAGGAACTCAACCTCATCATCAAGGGCGACGCGTCCGGTTCGGTGGAGGCTCTCGAGTCCTCGCTGCTCCAGCTCGACGTCGGCGAAGAGGTCGACATCCGGGTCCTGCACCGCGGTGTCGGTGCGGTCACGGAGTCGGACATCGACCTGGCGATGGGCTCCGACGCCATCGTCATCGGCTTCAACGTCCGCGCGGCCGGCCGTGCCGCGCAGATGGCGGAGCGCGAGGGCGTCGACGTCCGGTACTACTCGGTGATCTACCAGGCCATCGAGGAGATCGAGGCGGCCCTGAAGGGCATGCTGAAGCCGGAGTACGAAGAGGTCGAGCTCGGTACGGCGGAGATCCGCGAGGTCTTCCGCTCGTCCAAGCTGGGCAACATCGCGGGTGTCCTCATCCGCTCCGGCGAGGTCAAGCGCAACACCAAGGCGCGCCTCATCCGCGACGGCAAGGTCATCGCGGAGAACCTCAACATCGAGGGTCTGCGTCGCTTCAAGGACGACGTCACCGAGATCCGCGAAGGCTTCGAGGGCGGTATCAACCTCGGAAACTTCAACGACATCAAGGTCGACGACGTCATCGCGACGTACGAGATGCGCGAGAAGCCGCGCGTCTGATCCCCATGCGGCAGCCGGGGCCGGTCGGCGGAGAATATCCGTCGATCGGCCCCGGCCGTTGCGTGTACGGTTCTTGTGTCCCCGCCGCGTGGACGGCGGGGCCGTTCGAACCCGAACCGGCGGGACATCCGGGCATACATGTACGTGGGGACACTCTCCTTCGACCTGCTTCTCGGCGACGTACGGTCGCTGAAGGAGAAGCGCTCCGTCGTCCGCCCGATCGTCGCGGAGCTGCAGCGCAAGTACGCGGTGAGCGTGGCGGAGACCGGCGACCAGAACCTCCACCGCAGGGCCGAGATAGGCCTGGCGATGGTCTCCGGTGACGTCGGGCATCTCACGGAGGTACTGGACCGGTGCGAGCGGATGGTCGCCGCCCGGCCCGAGGTGGAGCTGCTGTCCGTACGGCGGCGGCTGCACACCGACGAAGATTGACCGAGCAAGAAGCGCGAGACGTGCACACGACCGTGCACGGCGCGAGAAAGAGGAGACGGACCAGTGGCCGACAACGCGCGGGCGAAGAAGCTGGCGGACCTCATCCGGGAGGTGGTGGCGCAGAAGCTGCAGCGCGGGATCAAGGACCCGCGGCTCGGCACGCACGTGACCATCACCGACACCCGGGTCACGGGTGACCTGCGGGAGGCGACCGTCTTCTACACCGTGTACGGCGACGACGAGGACCGCAAGGCGGCCGCCGCGGGCCTGGAGAGCGCCAAGGGCGTCCTGCGCTCGGCGGTCGGCGCGGCGGCGGGCACCAAGTTCACGCCCACCCTGTCCTTCGTCCCGGACGCCCTCCCCGAGACGGCCCGGACCATCGAGGAGCTCCTCGACCAGGCCCGCGCCTCGGACGCCAAGGTGCGCGAGGCGGCCTCCGGTGCCGCGTACGCGGGTGAGACGGACCCGTACCGCAAGCCGGACGACGACGAGGACGCCGCCGCCGAATGAGCCAGCACACCACGCCGGACGGCCTTGTCATCGTCGACAAGCCGTCCGGCTTCACTTCGCACGACGTCGTCGCGAAGATGCGCGGGATCGCCAGGACCCGCCGCGTCGGACACGCGGGGACGCTCGACCCGATGGCCACCGGCGTGCTCGTCCTCGGTGTCCAGAAGGCCACCAAGCTCCTCGGTCACCTCGCGCTGACCGAGAAGGAGTACCTGGGCACCATCCGGCTCGGGCAGAACACCGTCACCGACGACGCCGAGGGCGAGATCACCTCGTCCGCCGACGCCTCCGCCGTCACGCGCGAGGCCGTCGACACCGGGGTCGCCGGGCTGACCGGCGACATCATGCAGGTGCCGTCCAAGGTCAGCGCCATCAAGATCGACGGCAAGCGGTCCTACGCGCGGGTGCGCGGCGGTGAGGAGTTCGACATCCCGGCCCGGCCGGTCACCGTGTCGTCCTTCCAGGTGTACGACATGCGCGAGGCCGTCGCCGAGGACGGCACGGCCGTCGTCGACCTGGTCGTGTCGGTGGTCTGCTCCTCCGGTACGTACATCCGGGCGCTCGCCCGCGACCTGGGCGCCCACCTCGGGGTCGGCGGCCACCTCACCGCGCTGCGGCGCACCCGGGTGGGGCCGTACAAGCTGGACGCGGCGCGCACGCTGGACCAGCTCCAGGAGGAGCTGACCGTGATGCCGATCGCCGAGGCCGCGGCAGCGGCGTTCCCGCGCTGGGACGTGGACGAGCGGCGCGCGAAGCTCCTGCTCAACGGCGTACGCCTCGACATGCCGGCCCCGGACGCCTCCCGGACCCCGGGCACGGGCCCGGCGCCGGTCGCGGTGTTCGGGCCGGACGGCCGCTTCCTCGCCCTCGTGGAGGAGAAGAACGGCAAGGCCAAGAGCCTCGCCGTGTTCGGCTGACCCCGCCGCCCACCGTGGAGCGGGCCGGAGGCCCGCTCCACGATCCCGCTCCTCCCCGGTCCAACCCTCCCGGCGCCGACTTTCACCCACTTGGCGAGGCGCTCGGAGCGAACCGAGGGAGCGCCGGGGGGCGCTTTCGTCCCGCGTCCTTCTCCTGGTGATCATCACGGTCCTACCGTCGAACCATGGAACGCGGGGACCGGGCGACGCTGGTCAAGATCTGTGACCCGGCGGGCCGGCTGCGCGGCACCGGCTTCGCCACCGACGACCTGGGCACCGTCGTGACCAGCCACGAAGCAGTCGACGGCCTGGTACGGGTCGTCCTGCACGGGCCGTGCGGCCGCACGTTCACCGCCGGGGCCGACCACATCACCCCGCTGCCCGGCGCCGCCCTCGCCCTGGTGCGCACCGAGGGGCTCGGCGTGCGCCCCCTGCCGCTGGCCGGGCGCGAGCACGTCGCACCCGGCGGGTACGTCCGGATCGCCGCCGGCGGTTGGCGCCAGGCCCGCGTCCTCGGCACGGCCGAGGTGACCTACACCGCCACCGACCGGTTCCACCACCTCAGCGGCGTCCTCGAACTCGCCATCGGCACCGACGGCAGCGAGGCGCTGCGACTCGGCGGCGAGGCCGCGGGCGGCCCCGTCGTGGACGCGGAGACCGGCGCGGTCCTCGCCGTGCTCGGCACCGCCCTGCACGCCGAGCGCCGGGCGGCCGGCTTCGCCGTACCGCTCGCGGCGGTGGCCGCCCGCGACCCCGACGGACCGCTCGCCGCCCTCCTGCGGCGCAGCGCCGCGACCGTCCCCGCCTACGGGCGCGACCTGAACCTCGCGGGCGTCCTGGAACTCACCGCCACCTCCGGCGGCGCCGTCGGCGGGCCCGGCCACTGGCCGGACCCGGTCGAGCGGGCCGAGGTGACCGGTGCCTACGAGCTGTCCGCCGCCTCCGGGACACCGGTGCTCGCACTCGTCGGGGAGCCCGGCACCGGGCGCACCACCGAGCTCGCCGCGGTCGCCGCCCGCCGGGCCCGCGGCGCCGAGCCCGCCCCGACCGTATGGCTGCGCGGCGCTGACCTGCGCGCCGACGACACCTCGGTGGCGGACGCCGTCGCCCGCGCCCTGCGCCGGGCGGGGCGGATCGTCGCCGCCTCCGGCCGGCAGGGCCTGTGGGACGGATCGGCCGCCGCCACCCCCGAGCGCATCGCACGCCTCGCCCGCGCGGAGGGCCGCCCCCTGCTCGTCCTCCTCGACAGCCCCGAGGAGATGCCCCCGAATCTGGCCCACCGGCTGCCCGCCTGGACGGCGGGCACCGCGGCCTGGCTGCGCGCGCACGACGCCCGGCTGCTGGTCGCCTGCCGCCCCGAGCACTGGGAGCAGGCCGGCCCGCTGTACCCGGCCGGCACGGCGCGGCGCGTACCGGTCGGCGACCTCACGGCGCGGGAGGCGCGGTGGGCCCGCGCGGCGTACGGCCTGCCCGGCAGGGCCATCGCCGCCGAGGACGCCCGCCACCCGCTGGCGCTGCGGCTGCTCGCCGAGGTCCGGGAGGCGCTGCCCGGGGACGTTCCCGGGCGCCCCGGCCGCGACGAGATCTTCACCGCCCACCTCGACCTGATGTGCCTGCGGATCGCGGTGCGCCTCGCGGCCGCCGCCCGGCCCCCGGTGCGCGGCACCGCGGTGCGGCGGCTCGCCGCGCGCGTGTCCGGCCGCGTCCACGAGGCGGCCCGCCGCTGCCTGGGCGCCGGCCGGGGCGAGCTGGACCGCGCGGCGTTCGAGGAGCTGTTCCCCTGGAACGCCGGCTGGGCCTCGGCGGTCCTCACCGAGGGCCTCCTCACCCCGGCGGGCGCCGGCTACCGCTTCGCCCACGAGGAGCTCGCCGACTGGCTCCAGGGCGCCCACCTGGACGTCGACGCGGCGCTGCACTGCCTGGTGCACCGCTGGTGGGTACAGCCCGCGCCGGGGGACCCCGCTCCCGGGCCGCCGGTGCCGCGCCACCGCATCGGCCCGGTCCTCCAGGCACTGCTGCGCCTCCACCGCGTCCACGGCCCCTCGGCCCTGGCCGAGCGCCTGGAGGGCCTGATCGGCGCCCTGCACCGCCCGGACGCGCCCGACGGCGCCGGGGACGCCCTGTGGTGGGCCGCCCGGCTGCTGCGGGACGTGCTGGCCAGGGTCCCGGACACCCGGCCGTATCTGCCGGTGCTGCGGATGCTCGCCGACCGGATCACCGACCGGTCCCTGCGCGACGGCGGCCCCGGGCACCTCGGCGGGCTCGCCGCGTTCGGGCCCTCCTTCTGGGAGGGCCTCCGCCTCGGCGAGGACGAGCGCGTCGACCTGCTGCGCCGGCTCGTGCCCGCCGACGGCGCCCCCGCCGCCCCGGGCCCGGACGAGACCGCCCGGCCGCCCCACCCCTTTCCCCGCCCGTCCCACTGCTCCCCCCGCCCGTCCCACTGCTCCCCCCACCCGCCCGGCTACCTCGACACCGTCACCGCGCTGCTCGTGGCGGACCCCCGGGGCGTCCAGCCGCTGCTGTGCCGCTGGTTCGGCGACGAACGGCCGCTGCCCGCCCCGCCCGGGTCCGGGGTGCGGCCCACCGTCGCCGGAGCGGCCCAGGCGCTGCTGTACGCCCATCGCGCCCTGGCGGTCGACGACCTGTGCGAAGCGCTCGTCACCACGGTCCATCCGCGCGCCGACGAACTGCTCGCCACCCTCGCCGAGGACGAGCCGTCCGCCCTGTGCCGGGCCGTCGACCGCTGGGCCCACGACGACACGCGCCCCGGCCGCCGGGTCGCCGCCGCCGCGTACGGGCAGCTCGTCGCCCACCACGCCACCACCGCGGCCGACCGTGAGCTCCTGCGGTACGCCGCCCTCGCGCTGCTCGCCCGCCCCGGCGACCGCGCCCTGCACGGCCCGGCGCTCGGCCTGCTGGTCCGCGACCCCGAGTCCCGGGCGCACCACCTCCCGCGGGCCCTGGCCGCCTTCCGGGACGGCGACCCCGGGCTGCCCCCGAGCGCCCTCGCCGCCGCCGCGCAGACCCACCCCGAGCCGGTCCTCGCGGCATTCCGGGCGCGCCTGCGGGAGACGGGTGCCGGAACCCGGGCGGTGGCCTGCGCCGACGCCGTCCTGTCCGCGCTCGCCGACCTCCACCCGCCCGCGCTCGCCCGCCGCGCCGCCGCGCTCGTCCACGAGTACGTCTCCCTGCACCCCGAGGGCGCCGCGCACGCCGCCGCGTACCTCGACCGCCGCCTGGAGCACGGCCCGGCCGCCCGCGCGGTGCTCCTCCCGCTGGTCGCCGGCCTGCTCCAGGACCATCCCGCGCAGGTGCGCGCCGAGCTGGCCCGGATCCTCGCGGCGCCCGGCACCCGCACGTCCGGGCCGCTGCGCGACGAACTCCTCGACGTGCTCCTGGCGCACGAGTACGACCGGCGTGCCGAGCGCGACCCCGCCGTACCGGAAGCGCTCCTGCGGGCCGTCGCCCTCGGCGCCGCGCACCGGCCCGAGGCCCGCACCCGCGAGCTGGTGCACCGCACCGGCCTGCTGATGGTGCGCACCCCGGAGGGCGCCACCCGCTTCGACCGGCTCCTCGTCGAGCTCGCCCGCGAGGTGCCCGGCTTCGCGGCCCTCACCGCCGGATGGCTGGCCGCGGCCCCGGAGGACTGGGTCTTCGTCGTCGGGCCGAGCGCCCGGTGGACCGTCGGGACGCTGGGCAGTCCGATGCCGATGCGGGCCGGGAGCCACGGGCATGGCAGTCTTAGACCTGCGTAAGCGGTCCATGACGTACACGGGTTCGGGCGAGGAGCGGTCACAGTGCAGCGCTGGCGTGGCTTGGAGGACATCCCCCAGGACTGGGGGCGCAGCGTCGTCACCATCGGCTCCTACGACGGAGTGCACCGCGGGCACCAGCTGATCATCGGCCGCGCGGTGGAGCGGGCGCGCGAGCTCGGCGTCCCCTCGGTCGTCGTCACCTTCGACCCGCACCCGTCGGAGGTGGTCCGCCCCGGCAGCCACCCGCCGCTGCTCGCGCCGCACCACCGGCGTGCCGAGCTGATGGCGGACCTCGGGGTCGACGCCGTGCTGGTGCTGCCGTTCACGGCCGAGTTCTCCCAGCTCTCGCCGGCCGACTTCATCGTCAAGGTCCTCGTGGACAAGCTCCACGCCCGCACGGTCATCGAGGGCCCCAACTTCCGCTTCGGCCACAAGGCGGCCGGGAACGTCGCGTTCCTCCGCGAGATGGGCGGCACCTACGACTACGAGGTCGAGGTCATCGACCTGTACGTCACCGGTGACGCGGGCGGCGGCGAGCCGTTCTCGTCCACCCTGACGCGCCGCCTGATCGCCGAGGGCGACGTCGAGGGCGCCGCCGAGATCCTGGGCCGCCCGCACCGCGTCGAGGGCGTGGTGGTCCGCGGCGCCCAGCGCGGCCGCGAGCTCGGCTACCCGACGGCGAACGTCGAGACCCTGCCCCACACCGCGATCCCGGCCGACGGCGTGTACGCGGGTTGGCTCACGGCCGGCGGCGAGCGCATGCCGGCGGCCATCTCGGTCGGGACCAACCCGCAGTTCGACGGCACCGAGCGGACCGTCGAGGCGTACGCGATCGACCGCGTCGGCCTCGACCTGTACGGGCTGCACGTGGCGGTCGACTTCCTCGCCTATGTCCGCGGCCAGGAGAAGTTCGCCTCCATCGAGGCGCTCCTCGAAGCGATCGCGGAGGACGTCAAGCGCTGCCGCGCCCTGACGGACACGTACGACGCGAAGCTCTCCTGACGGGCCGGACGGACTGAACGGACCGGACGGACTGAACGAGTTGGACGGGTTGACCGGCTGACCGGCTGACCGGCTGACGGGCCGGCCGGCGCTTCCCGGGATCCCGGGGCGGGGCGCCGCCGGCCGGCCACCGGCCGTTGTCACCCACCCGCGGGCACCGGCCGTCCGCGGGGCCGGGTCCGCACCGTACGCCCGGGGCGGTCAAGGACCGGGCGTACCGGACGTTCCTCCGGGCCGGTCGGTCGCCGTCCGCCCGCCGGACCGGTCCCGGTCGCCGGACGGGTCCGGGGCCCAGTGGCAGGCGGCTCCCCGGCCCGCGCCCGGGAGCACCGGCAGGTCGCGCGTGCGGCAGGCGTCCGCGACGCCCGCGCGGGACGCCTCGCCCGAGGCGAGGACCTGGCACCGCGCGTGGAAGCGGCAGCCCGGCGGGATGCGCGAGGGGTCCGGGGGTTCACCCGTGAGGACCACCGGCGGCGTGGGGGACTCCGGCAGGACGGACAGCAGGGCCTGCGTGTACGGGTGCCGGGGCGCCGACAGGACCTCCTCCACCGTGCCGGTCTCCACGATGCGCCCGAGGTACATCACGGCCACCCGGTCCGCGATGTTCCACGCCAGTCCCAGGTCGTGCGTGACGACGAGCGCCGCCAGGCCCAGTTCGTCGCGCAGGCGCAGCAGCAGCGCCAGGATCTCGCCGCGTACCGACGCGTCGAGCGAGGCGACCGGCTCGTCGGCGACGATGAGCTCCGGCTCCAGGACCAGCGCGCCGGCGATGACCACCCGCTGCCGCTGACCGCCCGACAGCTCGTGCGGGTAGCGCAGGAAGAAACGCTCCGGTGGGCGCAGCCCCGCGCGCGCCAGCGCCCCGCCGACGGCGGCGCGTTCGCTCCCGTCGTACCCGTGGATGCGCAGGCCCTCGGCGACCGCGTCGTACACCGTGTGCCGCGGGTTGAGCGAGCCGCTGGGGTCCTGCAGCACGAGCTGGACGCGCCGCCGGTACGCCTTGAGAGCGCCGCTCCTGTACCGGAGCGGTGCTCCGGCGAAGGAGACGGAGCCGGACGCCGGCTCCACCAGCCCCAGCAGCGCCCGCGCCAGGGTCGTCTTGCCGCACCCCGACTCCCCGACGAGAGCGACGATCTCGCCGGCCCCGATCTCCAGGTCCACCCCGTCCACGGCGCGCGCGGACGGGCCGCCGCGCCGCCCCGGGAAGGTCACGTGCAGCCCGTCGGCGGACAGCAAGGACGTCATGCGGGGCTCCCGGTGGTCAGGACGGACGTCATGCGCGGCTCCCGATGGTCAGGACGGACGTCATGCGCGGCTCCCGATGGTCGGCGGGCACCTCATGCGGGGCTCCCGGTGGTCAGGACGCAGGCCGAGCGATGGCCCGGCGCCACCTCGGCCAGCGGCGGCACGTCGGTCCGGCAGGTCTCCAGCGCCACCGGGCACCTCGGGTGGAAGGGACACCCCGGCGGCGGAGAGGCGGGGTCCGGCGGATCACCCGGCAGACCGCGCGGTGCCCGCCGCGACGCCGGGTCCCCGATGCGCGGGAAGGCGGCGGACAGCGCACGCCCGTACGGGTGCGCGGCCGCGTCGTACACCTGCCGCGCCGGGCCCTCCTCGACGACCCGCCCCGCGTACATCACCGCCAGCCGGTCGCAGGTGTCGGCCAGCACCGCCAGGTCGTGGCTGATCATCACCAGGCTGATGTCCTGCTCGGCGACCAGCCGCTCGATCAGCCGCAGGATCTGCGCCTGGACCATCACATCGAGCGCGGTGGTCGGCTCGTCCGCGACGATCAGCCGCGGATCGCAGGCCAGCGCCATCGCGATCATCACCCGCTGCCGCTGCCCGCCGGACAGTTCGTGCGGGTACGCGGCCGCCCGGGCCGCCGGCAGCCCCACCTGCTCCAGCAGCTCCCCGGCCCGCCTGCGCGCCGCCGCGGGCGCCGCCATGCCGTGGACGAGGAGCGGCTCGGCGATCTGGTCGCCGATGCGGTGCACGGCGTTCAGCGAGTGCATCGCCCCCTGGAACACGATCGACGCGCCGGCCCACCGCACGGCCCGCAGCCGCCCCCACTTCATGGTCAGCACGTCCTCGCCGTCCAGCAGGACCCGGCCGCTCAGCCGCGCCGACGCGGGCAGCAGCCGTAGCAGCGCCAGCGCCAGCGTCGACTTCCCGCACCCGGACTCGCCCGCGATACCGAGCTTCCGCCCCGCGCCGACGGTGAGGTCGACACCGCGGACCGCCGGCACGGCGGCCGCGCCCGACCCGTACGTGACCTTCAGGTCCCTGACCTCCAGCAGGCTCAACGCCCCACCCCCAGCCGCGGGTTGAGCACGGACTCGACCGCCCGCCCGCACAGGGTGAAGGCGAGCGCGACGACCGCGATCGCGATCCCCGGCGGCGCCAGGTACCACCAGTGCCCGGACGACACCGCACCCGCCTCGCGCGCGTCCTGCAGCATGCCGCCCCACGACACGACCGTCGGGTCGCCGAGCCCGAGGAACGCAAGCGTCGCCTCGGTCAGGATCGCGCCGGAGATGCACAGCGTCGTCTGGGCCAGCACCAGCGGCATCACATTGGGCAGGACGTGGCGGCTCATGACGTGTCCGTGCCCGCCGCCGAGCGCCCTGGCGCGTTCGATGTACGGGCGCGACTCGACCGCGATCGTCTGCGCGCGCACCAGCCGCGCCGTGGTCGGCCAGCTCGTGACGCCGATCGCGAGGATCACCGTCCACATGCTCCGCGACATCACCGTCGCCAGCACGATCGCCAGCACCAGCGACGGCATCACCAGGAACCAGTCGGTGATCCGCATCAGCAGGGTCGACAGCCGGCCGCCGTAGTGGCCCGCGACGATCCCGACCAGCGTGCCGATGGCCACCGACAGCGCCGCCGCGAGCAGCCCCACGGCGAGCGACACCCGCGCCCCCCAGACCAGCAGCCCGAGCAGCGACCGTCCGAACTGGTCCGTGCCCAGCGGGAAGGCGCCGCTCGGCGCCTCCAGTGCCGTACCCCGCGCGTCCGTCACGCTCTGCACGTCATCGCCGACGAGCAGCGGCGCGGCCAGCGCCACCAGCGCGATCAGCGCGAGAGCGGCCAGCCCGCACAGCCCGGCCCGGTGCGTCCGGTACTGCCGCCAGAAGCGCCCGGCCGACTCCCGCCGCCGGGCCCGGACCAGGGACGTCATCGGCCCACCCGGGGGTCGAGCAGCGGATGGAGCAGGTCGGCCAGCAAATTCATCACGATCATCGCTCCCGCGAAGACGACGAACAGCCCTTGCACGAGCGGCAGATCGGGCACGGACAGCGCCTGGTAGAACAGCCCGCCGAGGCCGGGCCAGGAGAAGACCGTCTCCACGAGGATCGAACCGGCCGCCACATGGCCCAGGTTGATGAAGACCATGGTCACGGTCGGCAGCAGCGCGTTCGGCACCGCGTGCCGGCGGCGTACGGCATCGTCGCGCAACCCCTTGGCCCGCGCGGTCGTCAGGTAGTCGCCGCCCATCTCGTCGAGGAGCGAGGAACGCATCACGAGCAGTGTCTGCGCGTACCCGACGGCCACCAGCGTCACCACGGGCAGCACCATGTGGTGCGCCACGTCGAGGACGTACGCGAGCCCCGTACCGCCGTCGCCCGACTCCATGCCGCCGGTCGGGAACATCCCCGGCACCGGCCCGATGCCCACCGCGAACACGATGATGAGCAGCAGGCCGAGCCAGAACGACGGCACCGACCACAAGGTCAGCGCGACACCCGTGTGCACCCGGTCGCCGGTACCGCCGTGCCGCCAGGCCGTACGGGTGCCGAGCCACAGCCCGATCGCCGAGTAGAGCACCACGGCCGTCCCGGTCAGCAGCAGTGTCGCCGGCACCTTCTGCGCGATCAGCTCGCCGACCGGCGCGCGGAACTGGTACGACATCCCCAGATCACCGGTCAGCGCCTTGCCGCAGTACTCCGTGAACTGCTGCCACAGCGGCAGGTCCAGTCCGAACTGCCGGCGCAGCGTGGCCATCTGCGCGGCGGACGTCGGCTGGCCGTGCGTCATCGCCCTGACCGGGTCGCCGGGCAGGATCCGGAAGAGGAAGAAGCTGGTGACGAGGACGGCGAGCAGGGACACCACCGCACCCCCCAGCCGGCCCGCAAGGTAGCGCGGGTACGCCGTGGCCCTGCCCGGCGCCGTGACGCCGCGCCCCGCCGCACCGGCGGGCGCGCTCGCGGTCGTCACCGGCTACTCGCGGTCGTCGGCGGTGGAGCGGCGGCGGACCGCGGCCCAGACGCCGACCGCGAGGAGAACGAGCGCGGCGGGGCCGATCACCAGCCACACGCCCGTCGCGGAGCCCGGGTCCCCGCCGTCACCGGCCGCCGCCGGCTCGGCCGACCACCAGCTCCAATAGCCGTCCTGCCCCCAGAGATTGCCGGCCGCCTCCGGCATCGTCGTGATGGACGCGATGTGGTCGGTGCGGTACGCCTCCACCGCGTTCGGGTACGCCATGACGTTCATGTATCCGGTGTCGTACAGCCGCGACTGCAGCTGCTTGACGATCCCGGCCCGTTTCGCGGGGTCGTACTCGGCCGCCTGCCGCGCGTACAGCTCGTCGTACTGCCGGTCGCAGATGAAGTTGTCGGTGGCGCCGGTGTCCTTCGGGGTGGCGGGGAGCGCCGCGCAGGTGTGGATGGAGAGGACGAAGTCCGGGTCGGGGTTGACCGACCAGCCGTCGAAGGCCAGGTCGTAGTCGCCCTTCGCCCAGGGGTCCGAGACGTTGTCGAGGCAGTCGACCTTCAGCCCGATGCCGAGCTCGGACCACCACTCCTGGAGGTACTTGCCGACGGCCTTGTCGTTGGGGTCGGTGGCGTGGCACAGGATGCGGAAGTCCAGCGGCTTGCCGTCCTTGCCGACGCGCTTGCCCGCGGCGTTCTTGCGGTAGCCGGCGGTGTCGAGGAGCCGTTCCGCCCCGGCCGGGTCGTAACCCCGCTCCTGGGAGCCCTCCGGCTTCCAGAAGTAGCGGTCGAAGCGCGGGGGGATGTAGCCGGCGCCCTCCACGGCGTGCCCCTGGAAGACCTTCTCCACGATCGCCTTGCGGTCGACGGCGAGGAAGAGCGCCTTGCGGACCTGCGGGTCGAGCAGGGCGGGGTGCCCGGTGCCGAACCTCTTGCCGTCCTTGGCGCGCGCCCCCGGGTTGGTGGCGAGGGCGTAGAACCGGCGGCCGGGCGCGTCGTTGACCTTGATGCCGGGGGTGGACCGGAGGGACGCGGCCTGGGCCGGGGTGAGGTTGGGGACGAAGGAGACCTCGCCCTTGCGCAGCGCGGCGACGGCGGCGTCACCGTCCTTGTAGTACTTCAGCACCAGCTCGTCGAACTTCGGCGCCCCGCGCCAGAAGTGCTTGTTCGGCCTGAGTTTCACGTACTGGTCGACCTTGTGGTCCGTGATGACGAACGGGCCGTTGCCGACGATCGGGAACTGCTTGTCGTTGTTGAACTTCGAGAAGTCGCCGACCTTCTCCCAGACATGCTTGGGCACGATCGGGACGTCGAGCGCGGTCATCGTCGCCTGCGGCTTCTTCAGCTCGATGACGAGGGTGCGGGGGTCGGGCGCCGTGACCTTGCGGAAGTTGGCGGTGAAGCTGCCGTTGGCCGTGGCGGCGTCCTCGTCCGTCATCATCTTGTTGAAGGTCCAGGCCGCGTCCTCGGCCGTCGCCGGCTTGCCGTCCGACCACCTGGAGTCGTCGCGGACGGTGAAGGTCCACGTCAGCTTGTCGGGGGAGGGCTTCCACGCGGTGGCGAGACCCGGGATCGTCCGGGCGTCCTTGACGTCGTAGTTCGTCAGGTACTCGTAGGTCAGCCGGTGGAGGGTGGTGGAGACCAGCCGCTGCGCGAGGAAGGGGCTCAGGGAGTCCACGCTCTGCGAGACGGCGATCGTCAGGACGTTCCCGGGGCCGTCGTCGCCGGCCGCCTGCGCCGGTAAGCAGAGAAGGCTGGTGGCGGTGACGCCTGAGGCGAGAAGCAGTCTGAGGGAGCGGTGCGGAGCCATGGTGACCATGAGGTGAACCTCGCGTCGATCTCGGGGCGCCAGCTGGTGAAGGAGGTCTATCAGCGCCCGACGGCCGCGTCAACGATGCGTCAAACCCGTTGTGCGCTGCGGGAATACGACGGAGGGCCCGCACCGTGGTGACGGTGCGGGCCCTCAGTGGTCCAGTCCTCTGCCGCCTTACTGCTGAGGGGCTGGCGGCGCCTGCGGGGGCTGCTGCGCGGGCCATCCGCCGGGCGCCTGACCGGGTGCCTGGCCCGGCGCCTGACCGGGCTGCTGCGGCTGCTGCTGCCACTGCTGGGGCGGTCCGTACGGCTGACCGGGCGCGGGCTGCTGCGGGGCGTACGGCTGCCCGGGCGCGGGCTGCTGCGGCGCGTACGGCCGGCCCTGCGGCGGGTACGGCTGCCCGGGCGCGGGCTGCTGCGGCGCGTACGACTGGCCCGGCACCGGAGGCGCCATCTGCGGCGGCATGCCGCCCTGCCCGTCCCCGGTCCACAGACCCTGCGCCTGCTGCGCCCGTACGAAGTCCTCGGCGACCATCGCCGAGAGGTTGAAGTACGCCTCCCGGGTCTTCGGCCGCATCATGTCGAGGTCCACCTCGGCGCCCGCCGCGAGGTGCTCGTCGAACGGCACCACGACGACACCGCGGCACCGGGTCTCGAAGTGCTGGACGATGTCCTCGACCTTGATCATCTTGCCGGTCTCGCGGACCCCCGAGATCACCGTGATCGAGCGCTGCACCAGCTCCGCGTACCCGTGCGCCGACAGCCAGTCGAGCGTCGTCGACGCGCTCGACGCGCCGTCGACGGACGGGGTCGAGATGATGATCAGCTGGTCGGCGAGGTCGAGGACCCCGCGCATGGCGCTGTAGAGCAGACCGGTGCCCGAGTCGGTGAGGATGATCGGGTACTGCTTGCCCAGGACGTCGATGGCCCGCCGGTAGTCCTCGTCGTTGAACGTCGTCGAGACGGCCGGGTCCACGTCGTTGGCGATGATCTCCAGACCGGAGGGCGCCTGCGAGGTGAAGCGGCGGATGTCCATGTACGAGTTCAGGTACGGGATCGCCTGGACGAGGTCGCGGATGGTCGCCCCGGTCTCGCGGCGCACGCGCCGGCCGAGCGTCCCGGCGTCCGGGTTGGCGTCGATCGCCAGGATCTTGTCCTGCCGCTCGGTGGCCAGGGTGGCGCCCAGCGCGGTGGTCGTCGTGGTCTTGCCGACACCGCCCTTGAGGGAGATGACCGCGATCCGGTAGCAGGACAGCACCGGCGTACGGATCAGCTCCAGCTTGCGCTGCCGCTCCTGCTCCTCCTTCTTTCCGCCGAGCTTGAAGCGCGACGCGGCGGAGGGGGTACGGCTCGACTTGGCCTTCTGCTTGTTGTTGCGCAGCAGACGGTCGGAGGACAGCTCGACGGCCGCGGTGTAGCCGAGCGGCGCGCCCGGCACGGAGCGCTCCCGCTGGTCGTGCGCGACGGGCGTGGGCCAGGCGGCGCCGGTCCGCGGGTCGTAGGCACCGGGCTGCGGCTGTCCCGGGTGCGGCTGGCCGGGTACGACGGGCTGGCCGGGCTGCGGCTGGCCGGGGTGGGGGAAGCCGTAGCCGGCCGGGGGAGCGGGCTGGGCCTGCGGCTCCCCGGGCTGCGGCTGCGGCGTGGGCTGCGGGAAGCCGTAGCCGCCCTGCGGCGCGGGCGCCTGGGCCGGCAGGGCGCCGCCGGGAGCGGGCTGCGGCAGTGCGGCCTGCGGCGGTACGTACTGCGGTGGTACGGGCTGACCCGCGTGCGGCTGCGGCTGGGCAGGGACGCCGGGCTGGCCGGGGTGCGGGAATCCGTAACCGGGCTGAGGGGCGGGCTGGGCCTGCGGCGGGAGCCCGGCACCGGGCTGCGGCTGGCCGGGCCGGCCCGCCTGCGGCTGGCCGGGTACGACGGGCTGGCCGGGCTGCGGCTGGCCGGGGTGGGGCTGGCCGGGGTGGGGGAAGCCGTAGCCGGCCGGGGGAGCGGGCTGGGCCTGCGGCTGCGGCTGTCCGGGCTGGGGCTGCGGCTGAGGCTGCGGTGCGGACTGCGGGAAGCCGTAGCCGCCCTGCGGCGCGGGCGCCTGGGCCGGCAGCGCGGGGACGTGCGGCTGGTCGGCGGCCGGGAGGGCGGCCTGCTCCGCGCCCGGCGCCGGAGCCGGCCACTGCGGGGCCCCCGCCGGCGCGGCGGGCTGGAACGCGGGCGGCAGCGGCGGCAGGGCCGTGCCCTGCGGACCCGGCGGGGGAGACCACGGCTGGACCGGCGCGTCCGCTGCGGGCACCGGGGCCGCGGGGGCGTCGGCGACCTGAAGGCCGGTCACCGGAGCGTCGCCGTGCGCCGCCCCGGCCGGCGGTGCGTCCTGCGGTACGCCGTCCTGCGGCATCGCGTCCTGGGGCACGGCGTCTCGCGGTACGGCGTCGGCGTCGACCGGCTCCTGCGGTGCGCCGGTGTCCTCGGGTGCTTCCTCCGCGGTCTCCGCCTGGACCGCGGGAGCGGGCTCCGGTGCGTCCTCGCCGCCGGCTGCGGCCCCGGCCTCACCCTCGTTGTCACTGCGCACATCGGCCACGGCTTCGGCCTCGGCCTCCGCAACGGCCTCCGGCCGGTCCGCGGCCGGTGCGGACGCCCCGGTGCTCGCGTCCACCGGGGCGGCGGCGAGGCCGTCGTCCCCCGTGCTTCCCGTGTCCCACGCGTCCTGTGTGTCTTGCGCGTCGTGCGTGGCGTCCGCGTCGGCGGGGGTGCCGGACGCCGTGCCGTCCGCGTCCTGCGCCGCCGCCTCGGTGGAGCCGTTGCCGGAAGGCGCGGATGCCTCGGCCGACGCGGCCGCCTCACGCTCGGCGATCTCGGCCATCTCCCGCTTCAGGGCGGAGGGCGAGAAGCGCATGGTCGCGCCGCTCTCCAGGTCGCCGCCGCCGAAGGGCTGCGGCGCGTGCGGCGCTTGGGGCGTGTCCCCGGCGGACGCCTCGGCCGCGTCACCGCTCCCGTGCGGCGCCTCGCCGGCGGCCGGCGCGGGGGCGACCGGAGCAGCGGGCGGGACCGCGGGCGCCGGAGCCCCGTGCGGCTCGAAGCCGCTGCCCGAGGGCAGGCCGGGCACGTACACCGGCTGGGCCCCGGGCGGCGGGGGAGGTGCGGACCCGGGCGTACCGCCCTGAGCGGGCACCGACGGGGACGCGCCACCACCGGAGGTGTCACCCGCGTTCTGCGTGTACCAGGCCGGCGGGGTGTAGTCGATGGTGAACTCACCCGTCATCTCGACGGGATCCGCGTCGGACTCGTCGACGGGAAGGTCCCAGCTCCCGTGGATGTCGTCCCGATCGCCGTTCACTTTGCCTCCTGGTGTGGTCGAGCACCCTTGTGTCGTGGTGGGCGGGGGCCACCGCTGACGTCCGATCGGCCCGGCTCTCCCCCTGGGACGCGGCGCATGCGGCTGTCCGTCCGTCCACGGCGCCCTGACCCCACCCTAATCGTCAAGGGTGCCGGACCGGCAGGCCCGTCCACGGTCGCCCGCCGTCCCCCGCGCCCCGCACTGCCCGTTGGTGACACGGGTGGGGCGCAGCGTGAAGAGCACGCCGGGCGAAACCGGCACAAGCCCCATGAAAAGAAAGGGGCACCCGTGCCGGGGCGGGTGCTGCTCACGATTCCGTCTCGGCAGCGACGAGCCGTACGACGCGAGCCGTACGACGCGACCCGTACGGGTGCCGACGCGGGCGGCACGACCGGGGCGGCACGACGCGAGCCGCACCACGGGAGCCGCGCTACTGGAGGTCGAACTCCCCGTCCCGCGCCCCGAGCACGAACGCCCGCCACTCCGCCTCCGTGTACCGCAGGACGGTGTCGGGGTCGAGGGACGAGCGCATCGCGACGGCGCCGCCCGGCAGGTACGCGATCTCGACGCGTTCCTCGTCGGCGCTCGTCCCGGGAGCGCCCTGCCACTCGACACCCGAGATGTCGAGGGCGTACAGCTCGTCCTTCTCCTGTGCGCTCCCCATGAGGCTTCCTCTCGATCACGGTCGCGGCGAACGGATCCCAAACAGCCTGTGGCGACGCGTAGTTGTTCGTAGCTGCGCGTCACCGTCGTCCCAATCCTAGGCCACCCGAGGGGCGCGGAAACGTGCATCGGGCGGCCGGAAAGAACCGGTGGGCGACGGGAGAGCAGCGCGGGATCTCAGTCCATGCGGCGGGGCATGCCCAGCAGACCCGACTCCGCGTCCGTGGCGTTCGTCATCACCCAGTGGCGCTCGCGCCCGGAGCACCACAGCGTGACACCGTCCGCCAGGGTGGGCAGCGCCTCCGTCTCGGCCCGGGACAGCCCCAGGATGCGGCCGATCTGCTCCGCCTCCTGCGGCGACACCCGCTGGACGCCCACCAGCGTCGACGCCCGCATCAACCGGGGCGCGACCGGGCTCAGGTACGGCAGCAGCGTCAGCACGGACTGCCAGGGCGAGGACACCACCCGTCCGCGCGGGGGCCGCATGCCGCAGTCCCGTACCACCAGGACGGGGCTGCTCACCGTCGCTCCCATGGGCGGGACGCGCCCCACGTCGTGCAGTGTGACGCACTCCAGGCCGGCGCCCGCGGTCTGCGCCAGGACGGTCCACTCCTGCGCACGGCCGGTCTCCACCGCGACCCGTGCGCCGGTGCCCGCCGCGCGCAGCGCCAGCACCTGGGCCGTCCACAGGCCGCCGATCAGCAGCACCTCGTACGGCGTCGAACGGTGGAAGCCCACCATCTGCGGGCGTCCCTCGGCGTCGTCGCCGATGACCACGCCGTCGTCCCCGACCGGCAGCGACAGCGCCGCCAGGTGGTCCGTGGCCACGGTGTGCCCGGCGTGACGCGGGCCGAACATGCCCCGCAGGCCGCGCCTGCCGCGTGCGGACATCGGTGCCGACGAGGCCGAAGCGGCGGTCGGGCGGGATGCGGTACGGGCCATCAGCGGGCACCTCCCAGCGGCAGCGTGGCGAGCACGCCCGGCAGCTGTTCACGGTCCAGCCGCAGCAGCCCGACCTTCGCGGTCCGGCCCGCCTGCTCCAGGGCCCGCCGCACCCCGACGAGTTCCGTGTCGGAACCACCGGTGATCCGTACGTGTCCGAGCACGTTCATCGCCCCCTGGCGCGTGCCCCGCCGCAGCGTGAGGCTGATGGTGGTGGCGTACGCCGGGACGGCGGTGAGCAGCGCGATCAGCTTGGGCAGCGGTGACGCCCCCCGCCCCAACTCGGGCCAGCGCCCGACCGCGTACGTGGTGTGCCAGCGGTCGTCGCACCGCCACACCCGGGACGTCTCGGCGGTACGGCGCTGCGGCGCCGCGTCGCCCCGGCTCGCACGGGCGGCGAGCCGCGGGCTGGCGCAGGCGGCGATGGCCACGGTCGAGTTGAGCTCCTCCTGGTCCAGGACGACCGCCTGGAAGCCGGCCCCGGTCATGCGGCTCGCGACGTGGTCGGCCACGCGCACCAGGCAGCGCTGGGCGCCTTCGATCCCGCCGCCGCGCGCCGCCACCGCCTCACGGCACAGCTCCGGGTCGAGCTTCACGGCCACCCAGGTCATGCGCAGGGCCGGAGCGCCGGTCCGCTCCTGCAGCGGGGCGTACGACAACCGCGCCACCGACTGCTGGGGCAGGTGCGGGGCGGGCGCCGGGCGGACGTGCTGCACGACCTGGACCGACTCCAGCACGATGTCGTCCACTTCCAGGGCACCGCCCAGGACCGACAGGGGCAGCGCGCGGGCGCCGAACGCGGGGCGCAGCGCGGAACCGCTCGCCTCCACCCGTACGACCGCGGTGAGGAAGGTGCCGTCACCGAGCATGCCGACGGTGCGGCGCTTGGCGTCGACGAAGGGGTACGGGCCGAAGTCCGGCACGCTCTCCGCGACGGCCGCCAGCGACGGGTCGACGTCGGGCGCGGCCGGCGCGGCGGCCCGCCGGCGCGCGCGCATCGCGAGGACGGTGGACAACCAGTCCGGAAGCGCCTGGCCGCGCCGGCGTATCACGGCGAACAGCACCAGTACGCAACCGAGCACACACGCGGGCACCAGCCACAGATCACCGAGGGCGACACCGACCGCGGCGAGTGCGAGCGCCGACTCCACGAGCACCAACTGGCGCAGCTGCAGCGGACCGAGGCGGCTGTGGCCCGACACCGGGCGCAGTGTCGTCGTCGCGGGGACGGCCGGCGGTGGAGCCGCAGGGGCGTTGCTGCGTTGCCGTCGGGAAGTATCAGGGGCCCGACCGGTAGTCCGCCCATTGCGCGCGCGCGTCGCCGTACCCATCGCCGCGTTGCCCCCTCGTGTCCGTAATTCCCAAATTCCCATGGGCGTTGGCCGGGCGATCACCCTACCTGAGCAGTAACACGCAGCCGCCAGCAGGCATAGTAGAGGTCGCCACGGCGGCAGGGCCCGCGCGATGCGGGTGGGAACCTGGCAGCCCAGCGGGGAGAGGGACAGCAGATAAATGGCATCACGTCGGGACGAACTCAACGCCTACACCTTCGCGAAGCGAAGGCTTGTCGCGCAGTTCGTGCAGCCGAACGCGACCGGCTCGGAGGAGGCCGCGCCACGGCCGCTGCGCGCGGTGCTGCCGGGGGCCATCGTCGGTGTGGTGGTGCTCGCGGTGTTCGCGGCCTGGGGCATGTTCAAACCGGTGGCTCCGCAGGGCTGGGACCGGCCCGGCGAGAACGTCATCATCGCCAGTAAGTCCACCACCCGCTACGTCGTCCTCAAGACCGGCAGGAAGACGCAGCTGCACCCCGTCCTCAACATGTCGTCGGCCAAGCTGCTCCTCGACCCCGACAAGGGCAAGGTCATCAACGTCGACGAGTCCGTGCTCGACAGCGGCCGCATCCCGCACGGCGCCACCCTCGGAATCCCCTACGCCCCCGACCGGCTGCCCGACCCCAAGGACGCCGGCACCGCCAAGCGCTGGGCCGTCTGCGAGCGCCCGGGCGAAGGCGGCCGGGCCATCCAGAAGGCGGCCTTCGTCCTCGCCCAGCGCGAGGAGAAGAAGACCGAGGGCAGCGACCGCCTGCGCGGCGGGGAGCTGCTGTACGTGGAGGGCCCCGACAAGAAGCGGTACGTCGTCGACGCCCAGGGCACCGCGTACCCCGTGGAGGAGGACGAGCTGCTCCTGCGCCAGCTCGTCGGCCAGGGCCGCGCCGCGCAGCGCGTCTCCGCCGCCTGGCTGGACACCCTCCACAAGGGCGACACCATCAGCTTCCCCACCGTCCCCGGCACTGCGGGCGAGGACGCGGACGTCCCCGGCGACCTGGACCCCGCCACCAACAAGGTGGGCATGGTGCTCACCGCCACGGACGGCACCCGCGACCAGCAGTACGTCGTGCTGCGCGGCCGGGTCGCGCCCGTCTCGGACTTCACCGCCAAGCTGCTGCTCAACAGCCGCCAGCTGATCAAGCTGGGGCAGGCGGGCCGGGCCACGTCGGTCAGTGCCGCCGCCTTCCAGCCGAGCGAGGCGTTCGGACAGGACAAGAAGTGGCCGCGGTTCGCGCCCAAGCCCGTCAACGAGGCCGGTACCGCCGAGGGCAGCCGCAACACCGTGTGCAACGTGCTGCGCGACGTGGACCGCGACAACGGCGCCACCACACTCAGCACCTGGGCGGGAACCGACTTCCCCGCCCCGCTGCCGACCGGGTCGAGCAGCGCCTACGTCACCCCCGGATCCGGCCAGCTCTTCCGCCAGTACAAGGGCGCCAGGACCGACACGGGCTTCCTCTTCCTCGTCACCGACACCGGGCTGCGCTACGCGATGCAGTCCAACGGTGACAACGCCACCGACGACTCCGGCATCGGTGACTCCGGCTCGGAGAAGGAGAAGCAGGCGCGGATGATGGAGGCGCAGCAGGCGCAGAACAAGCTCGGGTACAAGAACGTCGTGCCCGTGCCGGTGCCGGCCGCGTGGTCGACCTTCCTGCCGACCGGGCCGCGCCTGTCGAGCGGCGCCGCCGCCCAGCCGCAGGGCTCCTGAGGCAGGGGCGACGACGATGACGTACACGAAGACGAGCACCGACGCGGGCGCGGGCACGGCCGCGCGCCGCCCGCACACCTGCCGGCGCCTGCGGACCGCCGCCGCGGCCACCGCGGTCGCGGCCCTCACGGTCCTCACGCTGCCCGCGCCCCCCGCCGCCGCGGAGGAGTCCACGCAGTGCACCTTCCCGGGCAAGACCTACGAAGGCCGTCCGTGGGCGCTGCAGCGGGTCCTGCTGGACGAGCTGTGGAAGCAGTCCACCGGCAAGGGCGTGCGGGTCGCCGTCATCGACACCGGCGTCGACGTCAAGCACCCGCAGCTGGCGAAGGCCGTCGACACCGGGAGCGGGGCGAACCTGCTGCCCGAGAAGGACGCGAAGGGCGACAAGCTCGACCGGGGCAAGGCCGACGGCACCACGGACACCGTGGGCCACGGCACCAAGGTCGCCGGCATCATCGCCGCCCGCCCCGCCAAGGGCACCGGCTTCGTCGGTCTCGCACCGGGCGCCACGATCATCCCCGTCAAGCAGAACGACGCGGAGGGCAACGGCACGGCCACCTCCCTCGCCCGTGCCATCCGGCACGCCATCGACGAGGAAGCCGACGTGATCAACATCTCCCAGGACACCGCCAACGCGGTGGAGCCGGCGCCGGAGCTGAAGGAGGCCGTCGACGCGGCGCTGGAGCAGGAGATCGTCGTCGTCGCCTCGGCGGGCAACGACGGCCTCGGCGGCAACGTCAAGAAGACCTATCCCGCCTCGTACGAGGGGGTCCTCGCGGTGGCCTCCTCGGACCGCAACAACGAGCGCGCCGCCTTCTCGCAGTCCGGGGATTTCGTCGGCGTCGCCGCTCCCGGTGTGGATATGATCTCCACCGTTCCCGGCGGCGGTCACTGCGCGGACAACGGCACCAGCTTCTCCGCGCCGTACGTCGCCGCCGTCGCGGCCCTCATCAAGAGCAAGCACGACACGTGGACGCGGCAGCAGATCGTCGCCCAGATCCAGCAGACCGCCGAGCGTTCGGTCGCGGGACACGACCGCCTCGTCGGCTGGGGCGTCGTCGACCCGGTCCGTGCGCTGACCGAGGACGACAGGCCCATCGAGAAGCCCGTCGCCCAGGAGGGCCTCACCCGCGCCGAGGCACCCACCCCGGCCATGGCCCACCTCGGCGAATCACCGGAGGAACGCACGGCCCGCCTCGCGACGTACGTGGTCGTGGGCGGCGGGGTCCTGGTCGCCGCCATCGCCGGCGGCGCGGTCGCCGTACGCGATGCACGGCGCCGCGCGAGACGGGTCGCGACCGGGGCGGGCGGCTGACGTTGCAACCGCACTGCGGGGAACAGGCGTGATGGACAAGGCACTTCAGTTGTCATAGCCAGTGACTAGAGTGGCTGTGGCACAGAGATGTGCTGGACGACTGAGTAAACGGGGAGGCATGAGCAACGTGCTCGTGGCTGTAGGTATCGGGGGCGACGGCTGTGGCGAGTGACCTCGAGCGCGGTGTAGGCGCGCTGAAGAAATTCCGTGACCGGGTGAACGACGTCCTGTCGAACCTCGAAGGAGCCACCGGCACCGGTTCCAAGGTCGCGAACGAGCGCATGACCCGCAGCTCGCTCGGAGTCGGCATGCAGTTCGCCGAGGCGGACGGCTTCTACACCCAGTACAACCGCGTCCACAAGGCGCTCGTCTCGCTCTCCAAGTCCCTCAACGACCAGATCGAGATGTACAGCATCGCGGTCCACGCGGCCGATGTCGGCTACGACAACGTGGAAGAGGACATGCGCCGCCGGTTCCACGTCATCCACGCGCGGCTGGACAAGCAGTACGACGACGCCGTGGACCGCCGGAAGGCGAAGGACAACAGTGGTGCGCCGGAGCAGCCTCGCAACGACAACCAGTCCGCCGATGCGGACCTGGGGTGATGACCGATGACTGACAACAAGCCGCCGACGCTGCCGGATCCCGAGCAGCAGGCCTCGCAGGCACAGCAGCAGCAGAACGCCGACGACGCCCAGATCCACGGCCAGTTCGCCGCCACGGACATGGCGCAGCGCGTCACCTCGATCCTGAGCGACGTCTTCGGCTCCGGCACCGGGGTCAGCCTCTTCGGCAAGACCAGCTTCGAGAACGCCCCGCTCAACGCGATGCTCGACCTCCTGGACAGCGCCAACCCGGAGGACCTGGAGCAGGCGGGCATCGCGCTGACGGACGCGACGACCGCCCTCAACAAGGCGGCGACGGACCTCGCCCACTTCGTCAAGGACACCGACTGGGAGGGCCAGGCGGCCAACGAGTTCCGCCGCTACGGCGCGGAGCTCGTCACCTACACGTACGGCCTCGGCACCTTCGCCAACACGGTCGGCGAGCAGATGAAGGTGGCGAGCACGGGCCTGGCCTCGGTCCGCAACTCCAAGCCGCCGCGCGACGGCCGGCCGGTCCAGAAGAAGCCCGACGACTTCGCGATGCCGGAGCGCACGCAGGACAACCAGGACTACCAGAAGGCCCTCCAGGTCGAGAAGGACCGCCAGGAGGCCATCAACCAGATGAACCGCCTGGCCTCCTTCTACGCGGTCTCGGAAAGC
Source organism: Streptomyces sp. NPDC051310 (assembly GCF_044455245.1). Taxonomy (NCBI): domain Bacteria; kingdom Bacillati; phylum Actinomycetota; class Actinomycetes; order Kitasatosporales; family Streptomycetaceae; genus Streptomyces; species Streptomyces sp. NPDC051310. The sequence continues at coordinate 20,960 of NZ_JBITEO010000004.1, read as the reverse complement.
ACCCTGGCGGCCCAGGAGCCACCGACACCGCCGAAGCCGTTGGATGTGGCGGTGCCGCTGCCGTCCGGCGGCATCTATGACGAGTCCCCTTCGCAGGGGGCTACCGGGTCGGCCGACCTTCGGCAAGCGACGGCCACACCCACCTCCGTGAGCCGCGCCAACACCACCGAGGTCGAAAGCGCGTCCCGGCCAGACGCGTCCGGAAGGCCCGTTGAAGTCCCGGACAAGCCCGTCGCGCCAGTGGGCTCGAACCCCTCGGTGGTCATCGACACCGTTGCGACGCCTCCCGCTCCCACGGCGCCCGTCGGCACTCCTCCGACCGCGCCGACCCCGAACCCGACGGGCCCGACCAACACTGCACCTCCGCTGATCGGCCCCATCGGCACGCCTCCGCGCGGCATCACTCCGCCCAAGACCATCGGCACGCAGGGGGTGCCCCGGCCCAGCGGGCAGGGGCCCACCACGGTGGGCCGTCCCACGGGCAACGGCCCGTCGAGCGCGCGTCCCACGGGGCCGGTCGGACGGCCCGGCATGCCCGGTCCCACTTCTTCGGGACCGGCAGCCGGACGCAGTGCGAACCCCGTCGGCCGTCCGGGAATGATGGGAACCGGTCCTGGCCCGGCCGGGCGGAACGGCCTGGTGGGCGGTACGAACCAGACCCCGATGGGCGGCCGTCCGGGAATGCCCGCTCAGGGGCCGGCCGGACGTCAGGGTCCCTCGGCCGCCCCCCGGGGTGGTCACTCGAACGGGATCGTCGGTGGCACGCCGCAGCGGCCCACGGGCGGAAACACCGGAGCACGTCTCCCCAAGGGAACGGTCATCGGTGGAGAAACTCCCGCCGCGGGTCGCCCCTCCACTGCCCGGCCGAGCCAGTCCGGGGTCATCGGAGCCCACCAGGGGGCCGGTGCGTCTCGCCCCACCGGACGCGGCACGCCCAGCGTGAACGGTGTGGTCGGGACTCCTCGCAGCGCCACGGGACCCGCCGGTGCAGCCGTTGCGGGTGGTCGTGGTGGCCAGCGCCCGTCGCGTGACGAAGAGCAGGAGCGAGCTGGCTCAACCCGCCCGGACTACCTGACCGAAGACGAAGAGACGTGGACAGCGCGGCGACGCGGTGCTGTGCCACCGGTGATCGACTAGGCACTCGGAAGGTTCGGAAGTCAGGATGACGCCAGTAATGAGCCAGGTCCCGAAGCGCAGCACTTCCACCGTGCGGCGCGGCCTGCTCTGTGCCGTGGCAGCGGCAGGAGCGTGGGCCGTGGGTATCAGCGGTTCGGCCACAGCAGCGACCATCACGGATCCACAGTCGAAGCAGTGGTACCTGGACGCCATGCGCGCCGACGAGATCTGGAAGACCGCCACGGGCAAGGGCATCAAGGTCGCGGTCATCGACAGCGGCGTCAATCCCTCTACGCCGTCCCTCAAAGGTCAGGTGTTGAAGGGGAAGGACCTTACGGGCGTCAAGGGTGAGGAGACGGACGACCTCACTGGGCATGGCACGACGATGGCTGAGATCATCGCCGGCACAGGCGCAGGGGGCGGCATCAAGGGATTGGCGCCGGCGACGAAGATCATCCCTTATCGAGTGTCCGACACTGAGCTCCAGAACACGGAGAAGGTGAACGGCTTCGATATGCGCGACGCCATTCGTGCGGCTGCGAGCAGCGATGCCCAGATCATCAACGTGTCGATGTCAAGCGACTACTACAACTCCGCAGTGCGTGACGCAGTTAAGTACGCGCAGAGCAAGGGGAAGCTTCTCTTCGCTGGTGTCGGAAACGGTGCGAAGAAGGGCAACAAGCCTCAGTATCCGGCCAGCTACCCGGAAGCTGTTGCGGTTGCAGCGTCCGGCCCGGACGGCAAGGTGGCCGACTATTCCCAGCATGGCGACTTCGTAGACATCGCAGCTCCTTCTGGCGCCATCCCTCGCTGGTGCGACGAAACCTTCAAGGCCTACTGCGACGGCGACGGCGGTACCAGCTCCGCCACCGCCCTCGCCTCCGCCACCGCCGCCCTCATCTGGTCCAAGCACCCCGAGTGGACCGGCAACCAGGTCCTCAGGGTGATGTTCGAGTCGGCCAGCCGAGGCGACGACTGGAAGCCCGGCAGCGTCAGCAGCTTCCTCGGGCACGGCATCGTCCGTCCCAACGCCCACATCACCCGGGGGCTGGGCAAGCCCGGTGACCCGAGCGTCAGCCCCCTGACCAACGAGAAGGTGGGCGGCGTCCCCGGCGCAGGCGCCTCGTCCGGCGCCACCGCCCCGTCTGCACCAGCTTCGTCACAAGCCCCGCAGGCCAAGCCCGGGAGCGACGCGATCGTGGCAGGCTCCGGCGAGAAGGCCGGGGCCGAGGCCGGGACGGGGAGCAACAGCCGGATGGGCCTCATCATCGGCGGGGCGGCAGTCGTGGTCGTCCTCGCGGGAGCGGCTTTCGCCGTCCTCCGGCGCCGCCGCAGCGCCTGACCCACAGAAACCACCGCTGCCGATGTGAACCGACACGTCGCAGCTCCGTGAGAACCCAAGAAAGGAAGAGCGACACATGGCAGTCCAGAAGGTTGGCGATCAGAGTCTCAAGGATTTCCAGGACGAGATCTCGAACCGCTTCGAATCCGTCAAGGGCCAGCTGAAGAGCCTCCAGGGCGTCATCGACAGCCTCGAGGGCAACTGGAAGGGCATCGGTGCCGGTGCCTTCGACACCAAGCAGACCGAGATCAACCAGGCCATGGTGCGTATCGCGAAGCTGCTGCTGAACTTCCAGGAAGCGATCCAGGTCACCCGTACGACCGCCGGCAACACCGAAGACGAGGTGGAGAAGGCGCTGCGCGGTGTCGACGTGACCGGCGGCTTCTCGGGTGACGCTGCCGCGACGCGCCGCGCCACCTCGAACATCGCCAGCCTCTGACGCGCAACCGCGTCAGCACTTACGTCAGCACCCATTCCACAGTTCAGCACACACAAGGCATTTGGAGGGCTCAGTGCCACGAGCAACCGATGACGTGATGGTCGTCACCTACTCCTCCCTGGAGCAGGCCGCGACGACGATCGAGACGCAGGCGAAGAACCTGGACGAGGCCCTCGAGGCCATCCAGGGGAAGATCCGCAGCATCTCCTCCACCTTCGAGGGTGAGGCCAAGACGGCCGCGGACGGCGCCCACAAGCAGTGGGACACCGAGACCCGCCTGATCCACGAGGCCCTCAAGGGCATCGCCAAGGCGGTCCGTGAGGCCGGCCCGGCGTACCAGGCCGGTGACAAGAAGGCCGCCGGCTACTACTAGGAGCTGAGTGGCGGTCGGAACGACAGGGTGGGCACGTGCGGGAGGTGCCCACCCTGACTCGTTCTCTCGCGAGAGTCCGATCAGGCTTGGGCCGAGGTGATCCACACGGCGCAACGAAGGCAGGAAAGGGCTTCCGCAGCCGAGCTGTTGGGGGGAACCGGTCGGCAGGTGGCTTGGCCACCTCGGCTCTAAGCCTTGACCGGGGCGGCCGACCTGGCGGCCTGCTCGATCTTCGCGCAGTAGGCCGCACGCGAATTCATCGATCATGCGGCATGAGGCTGCCATGGGCTGCTCGTGGTCTCAAGATCCCGTACGTGGCCCGCAACGACCGGCAGAGCCGAAGCCTGGCCATGACCGCCGCCCCGACCTGCCACACGAAGCCCGCGATGCACACAGCACCGCGGCGCTCCCGGAGGAACGCCGCGGTGCTGTGCTGACTGCCCACCCCTAGAACTGCGACGGCATCAGACCCGTCTGCACCAGCGGGTTGCCGCGCTGGCGGGAGACGAAGATGCCGCGGCCCGGCGGCATCGGGCGCATCCTCACGCCGCCGAGGACATCGCCCTCCTGCGGGTCGCCCGACAGCAGCACGCCCTGCGCGCCGAGCTCCATCATGCGCTGCATGAACGGCTCGTACGTCGCCCGGCTCGCGCCCGCCGCGCTGCGGGCGATGATGAAGCGCACGCCCACGTCACGGGCGAACGGCAGCTGCTCGGTGAGCTTGCCCAGCGGATTGCCGCTCGACGTGGACACGAGGTCGTAGTCGTCGACGACGACGTACACGCACGGCCCCCGCCACCAGCTTCGGTCGCGCAGCTGCTGCGCGGTGACGTCCGGCGACGGCGTACGGCGCTGCATCAGGTCGGACAGCGCGTCCACGTGGTGGTCCATGTTGTTGGACATCGGGACGTACTCCGCCAGGTGCGACGCCGGTGTGACGTCCAGCAGCGCGCGCCGGTTGTCGATCACGAAGAACTTGGCGGAGTCCCCGTCGTACCGCTCGCACAGCTGCTTGATCAGCAGCCGCAGCAGGTTGGACTTGCCCGATTCGCTCTCGCCGAAGACCAGGAAGAACGGATCGCGGTCGAAGTTGACGAAAGCAGGCTCCAGGCTGTTCTCGTCGATGCCGAAGGCGATGCCGCGCTTCGGCTCCGCGTACCCGGCCGGGAGCTGCTCCACCGGGAGCTCCCGGGGCAGCAGCCGCACCGCCGGCGCACCCGGCGCCGTCCAGTGACGGCTGACCTCCTGCGCCATCGCCGCGGTGGCCTCCGCCAGGTCGCTGTCGGAGTTGATGCCGTCGATCCGCGGCACCGCCGCCATGAAGTGCAGGCTCTCCGGTGTCAGACCGCGTCCCGGAACGCCCTGCGGCACGTTGACGGCCGCCTTGCGGTCCAGCTCGGAGTCCATCGTGTCGCCGAGGCGCAGCTCCAGCCGGTTCATCAGGTGGTCCTTGAGGTTGGCCCGGACCTCCATGGAGCGCGACGCGGTCAGGATGACGTGGACGCCGTAACCGAGGCCGCGCGCCGCGATGTCGAGCACGGCGAACTCCAGGCCCTCGTACTCGGTCCGGAAGTTGCCCCAGCCGTCGATGACCAGGAACACGTCACCCCACGGCTGCTCCGTCACGGAGATGTCCCCGCGCTCGCGCAGCCTGCGGTACGTCGCGATCGAGTCGATGCCCGCGCTGCGGAAGTACTCCTCGCGCCGCTCCAGGACGGAGTACACCTCGGAGACCGTGCGCCGCACCTTCTCCGGGTCCAGCCGCGAGGCGACCCCTCCCACGTGCGGCAGGCCGGCGACCGACGCGAGACCGCCACCACCGAAGTCCAGACCGTAGAACTGCACCTCGTACGGGGTGTGCGTCAGCGCGAACGCCGAGATCAGCGTCCTCAGCAGGGTCGACTTGCCCGACTGCGGACCACCGACGATCTGCATGTGGCCGGCCGCGCCCGAGAAGTCCCGGTAGAGCGTGTCACGCCGCTGCTCGAACGGCTTGTCGACCACACCGAGCGGCACCACGAGCCGCCCCGCCCCCTGGTACCCGGGCTGCGTCAGCCCGCGGCCCTGCACCGCGGCGAGGCCGGGCAGCAGCTCGTCCAGCGGCGGCGGGTTGTCCAGCGGCGGCAGCCACACCTGGTGCGCCTCCGCCCCCCGTCCTTCGAGCCGCCGCACGATCACGTCCAGCACGGAGTCCGCCAGCGCGTCGTCCTCGGGCGTCCGCGCGTCCGGCACGACCGGCTGCGCGGGCCGCTCGACGTACCGCACCGGAACGGGCGCGGCCGTGAACCGCACCGGCCGCCGGTCCACCGGCAGCGGACCGCCGGGCACCACGGCGTGCTGGTTCGACCGGTACACACCGGAGACGTACGCGGCCTTGAACCGCACCATCTCGTCCGTGCCGTACTTCAGGTAGCCGGAGCCCGGCACATTGGGCAGGTGGTACGCGTCCGGCACGCCCAGCGCCGCCCGCGACTCCGCCGCGGAGAAGGTTCGCAGACCGACGCGGTACGACAGGTACGTCTCCAGGCCGCGCAGGCGGCCCTCCTCCAGGCGCTGCGAGGCGAGCAGCAGGTGCACGCCCAGCGAACGGCCGATCCGGCCGATCTGCACGAACATCTCGATGAAGTCCGGCTTGGCGGTGAGCAGTTCGCTGAACTCGTCGATGACCAGCACCAGCGAGGGGATGGGCTGGAGCGGGGCTCCCGCGGCACGCGCCTTCTCGTAGTCGTGGATGTTGGCGTAGTTGCCCGCGTCGCGCAGCATCTCCTGGCGGCGGTTGAGCTCACCGCGGATGGAGTCGCCCATGCGGTCGACCAGCGTCAGGTCGTCCGCGAGGTTGGTGATGACGGCCGCGACGTGCGGCATCTGCGACATCCCGGCGAACGTGGCGCCACCCTTGAAGTCCGCGAGGACGAAGTTGAGCGTCTCCGACGAGTGCGTGACGGCCAGACCCAGCACCAGCGTGCGCAGCAGCTCCGACTTGCCGGAACCGGTCGCGCCCACGCACAGGCCGTGCGGCCCCATGCCCTCCTGCGCCGCCTCCTTGAGGTCCAGCATCACGGGGACACCGTCCTCGCCCACGCCGATGGGCACCCGCAGCCGCTCCGACTGCGAACGCGGCCGCCACGTCCGGCTGACGTCGATGGACGCCGCGTCACCCAGGTTGAGCAGGTCGGTGAAGTCGAGGTTGGCCAGCAGCGGTTCGTCGTCGTCCGCACCGGAGGCGACCCGCAGCGGAGCGAGCTGACGGGCCAGCGCCTCGGCGGCCTCCAGGCTCAGCCCGTCCGGGACACCCTCGTACACCAGACCGTGGCCCGACTCCAGCCGCAGCGCGTCGGGGTGCACCACCACCGACAGACCACCCCCGCGCGGACCGGTCGGCTCACCCGGGACGACCTCGATGATCGTCACGCCCTGGAGGCCCTCCGCCGCCGCCAGCGCCGACATGGGCGGCACCGACTGGCCGTCCAGCACCACCACGATGTGCGGCTGGTCCAGCAGCGGGTGGCCGCCGCCCTGGAACCGCGGCCGGCCTTCGAGGCGCCGCGCGAGCATCTCGTCAAGGTGGCGCACGTCCGTGGTGATCAGGCGCCGCGTGCCCGCGCCGTCGGTCTCGCCCTGCGCCTGTACGTGCGGGAGCCACTTGGCCCACTCCCACTGGTGGGCCGCCTCCGGGCCGGCCGCGACGGCGATGACGAGATCCTCGGGGGAGTGCAGCGAAGCGAGCGAGCCGATCATCGCCCGCGCCGCCGACCGCACCGACTCGGTGTCACCGCTGACCGTCAAGGAGTAGAAGGCGCGCAGGGACACCGCCATGGGCAGACCGTCGAGGGTGCTGTGAGCCCTGAGGAACTGCTGCATCGCGCCGGCGGTGAGCGGCTCCAGCTCGTCGACGGGCGCCGTCTCGGGGGCGACGAGCGGACTCGCGAGCTGCTGGCTGCCCAGACCGATGCGCACCTGGCCGAAGTCGTCGTCGCCGATGCGCCGCTCCCACACCCGGCTGCCCTCGGCGACCAGCGCCCACAGCTGCTCGGGGGACGGGTGCAGGTAGTACTGCGCGTCGCGCTGGAGCCGTGCCGTCCTCAGCACCGTACGCCGGACCTGGGTGAGGTACTTGAGGTAGTCGCGCCGCATGTCCGCGAGCTGGCCCTGGGTGCCGCGCCGGTAGCGCACGAGCATCGCGATGGCCATGGCGACCGTCGACGCGATCATCACCATGCCCATGATCCGCATGATGGGGTTCGGCGTCATGAAGAAGAAGACGACCGAACCACCCATGCCGAGCGTCGGCAGGAGCTGCATCAGCACGCCCTCCTGCTGCCCTCTCGGCAGCTCGGGCGGGGGTTGCAGCTGCACCTGCTCGCCGGGCACTTCGGAGGGCAGGGCCCGTGGTGGGCGCTTGACGACGATTTGACTCACAGCTCACCAATTCCCTTGGCGGACGGAAACGTTCCTATCGGCGCCCCCGTGGCGACGGGTTCCGACCGCGGGGAAGGATCCTACTTGCGCAGGGGGTTACGGGTGGGCGGTAGGGTGGCGCGAAGTGCACGCGCACCTGTGAACCTCCGCAAAGAATCCGGTGATTCGGAACGGGTCGTCCGGAACGGGTCACCCGGTGCCGGAAGCAGTGCCGGAACCGGCCGCAACAGGACGGGGAACCGGCGCCGCAACCGCGCGCCAGACCCACCGGGCCCGATCCACCGGGCCGGATCACCGGCCCGGGCACACGGAGCGCCGCAGTGCCGGCACGCCGACTCGGACGCGCGCACAGCGGACGCGGAGGCGAGCAGCGGAGGCGGACGTGCGTACAGCGGACGCGGAGGCGAGCAGCGGACGCGGCACGCACGCGCCGGACGCGGAACGCACACACAGAACCAGCCGCATGAGAACCACGAGGGGAAGCAGCAGGTGAGTATGACGGCCCCAGCCGCGGCCACCGGAACCGGCCACCCGGCTCCCGTGACTCCGTCCGGCGGCGGAACCGGTTTCTGCCGCGTCACGGTCGTCGCACCGGACGGCCGCGTCGACGTGGCACTGCCCGAGGACATCCCCGTCGCCGACCTCTACCCGGAGGTGCTCCGGCTGTCCGGGCAGAGCCCGGCACCCGGCGCCCCGGTCGGCTACCACCTCGTGCGGCGCGACGGCACCGTGCTCGACGGCGCGCGCTCGCTGGCCGCGCAGCGCATTCTCGACGGTGAACTGCTGTCGCTGCGGCCCTTCGCCGAGTCGCTGCCGCCGGCCGTCTTCGACGACGTGTCCGACGCCGTGGCCTCCGCCGTCGCCCGCGACCGCACGCTGTGGAGCGACAGCCTGATGCGGGGCGCCGGCCTCTTCGGGGGCTCCGTCCTGCTCGTGCTGCTCGCGTTCGTGCTGTGGTCGTCCGCCCCCCGGCACGACATGCACGGCCTGCCCGGCATCCTGGCCGCCGTGGCCGGCGTCCTGCTGCTGGCCCTCGCGTGCGTCCGCGCCCGCGTCTACGACGACCGCGGCTCGGCCGTCGCCCTCGGCATCGGCGCCATGGCCAACGCCGGCGTCGCCGGCGCCGGTCTGCTGCCGCTCGCGGACGGGCAGGGCATCGGCCGGCTGCAGTTCCTGCTCGCCTGCGCCGCCGTCCTGGTCTTCTCCGTCATCCTGACGATCGTCGCCCCCGGCGGCGACGGCCCCTTCGTGGCGTTCGTCCTCGCCTCCGCCGTCGGCCTGCTGGTGACCTTCGTCGCCGTCCTCACCCGGCTGGAGCCGGTCGAGTCCGCCGGCGTGAGCGCGACGCTCGCCGTGGGCGCCCTCGCCTTCCTGCCCGGCCTCTCCACCCGCTTCGCCCGCCTGCCCATCGGCTTCGAGCCGCCCCGTACGGCCATCGGCGGGTACGACACCGACCCCGAGCCGCAGGGCCCGGTCGACGCCGAGCGCATCGCCGCCCAGGCCCGGCGCGGCCACGAACTGCTGGTCGGCCTCGTCGGCGGCTGCGCGCTCCTGGCCGTGGGCGCGTCGGCGGTCCTCGGCTTCTCCGACGACGTGTGGGCCCAGCTCCTGGCGCTGGGCACCGGTGTGGCGATGATGATGCGCGCCCATCTGTTCCGTTACACCGCACAGGTCGGCTGCGCGCTGGCCGCGGGGCTGGGGTCGCTGGTCCTGCTCGGCCTCGGGCTGTGCCTCAACCCTCCGGCGGAGCTGCTGCAGGACGCCCTGCGCGGGGACGGCACGGCGCTCGGCATCCGTACGATCTGGCTCGCCGCCGCCGTCGCGGCGGTCGCCGCGGTGATCGTCTCGATCGGGCTGATCGTGCCGCGCAAGGGCGTGACGCCGTTCTGGGGACGCTTCCTGGAGATCGCCGAGACCTTCGTGCTGCTGACGCTGATCCCGCTGTGCCTTGCGGTATTCGACGTCTACCACTCGATCCGCTCGATGACGAGCAAGTGAGACCGGCCCCGGCAGGCAAGTGCGAGGGACCCTTCCGGGGCTGGTACGCTGTGTGACGGCCGTTTGTGTACGCGCCCCCGGAGCATCTGGGAGCAGCGCCCATCGTGCCTTCGCCTCCGAGTCACGGAAGCTCCCCTGAGACCAAGACCAGGGGCACTCGCAGGCGCATCGAACACCAAGAGGAGTACCGAGTGTCTCTCGACGCCGCTACGAAGAAGCAGATCATGTCCGAGTTCGGCACCAAGGAGGGCGACACCGGCTCCCCCGAGGTGCAGGTCGCGCTGCTCTCCCGCCGCATCTCGGACCTGACCGAGCACCTCAAGACGCACAAGCACGACCACCACTCCCGTCGTGGTCTGCTGATCCTGGTCGGCCAGCGTCGCCGCCTGCTGCAGTACCTGGCCAAGAAGGACATCCAGCGCTTCCGTGCGCTGGTCGACCGCCTCGGCATCCGCCGTGGTGCGGCCGGCGGTGCGAAGTAAGACGCCGTGAAGGGAGCGGTTCCCACGCTGAGGGAGCCGCTCCCTTTGCTGTACGCGCTGCGCGTGACGCGTGTGGCGCGTGACCCGCGTGACCCCGGTGACGCACGCGCGGTCCCCGTACCGGGTGTATACGCCCGGTACCCGGGGTACGGGATGTGCCGCCGGTACACGGGGTACTCGTAGGACGAGAGCGTGCGGGACGCACGCGCCGTACGCCCGTACACCACGTACCGGCCGTACGAGACGCACTGCGGGACGTGCGTACGGCACCGCCGTACCGGCCCGCAGCCCGTACGCAGGGTGATCGGAATGCCAACCTGAGCCCGAGCTCAGTAATCTGGTCGCACAACGCAATAACGAAAACGCCATAAAAGCCGCAAGGCTGGCAGGGAGGGGCGCCCTCGCCGTCGCCGGTCCTCGGTAGTGGCCCCCGGGGCACATGACCCCGGGTGCTTCGATCGAAGACCGGCCCGCACCCAAGGCGCGCTTCTCCGCCACGTCCCCCGCCACACGGGCGTCCAGGGGACGCAAAGACGACAAGTAAATGGAGAAACCGCTAGTGGAGAACGAGACCCACTACGCCGAGGCCGTCATCGACAACGGCTCCTTCGGCACCCGCACCATCCGCTTCGAGACGGGCCGCCTGGCCAAGCAGGCCGCCGGCTCCGCCGTGGCGTACCTGGACGACGACACCATGGTGCTGTCGGCCACCACCGCCTCCAAGAACCCGAAGGACCAGCTGGACTTCTTCCCGCTGACCGTCGACGTCGAGGAGCGGATGTACGCGGCCGGGAAGATCCCCGGCTCCTTCTTCCGCCGTGAGGGACGGCCCTCCGAGGACGCCATCCTCACCTGCCGCCTGATCGACCGGCCGCTGCGCCCCTCCTTCAAGAAGGGGCTCCGCAACGAGATCCAGATCGTCGAGACGATCATGGCGCTCAACCCCGACCACCTCTACGACGTGGTCGCCATCAACGCCGCCTCCTGCTCCACGCAGCTGGCCGGCCTGCCCTTCTCCGGCCCGATCGGCGGCACCCGCGTCGCCCTGATCCGGGGCCAGTGGGTCGCCTTCCCGACGCACACCGAGCTCGAGGACGCCGTCTTCGACATGGTGGTCGCGGGCCGCGTCCTGGAGGACGGCGACGTCGCGATCATGATGGTCGAGGCCGAGGCCACCGAGAAGACCATCGAGCTCGTCAAGGGCGGCGCCCAGGCGCCGACCGAGGAGATCGTCGCCGCCGGTCTCGAGGCCGCCAAGCCGTTCATCAAGGTCCTGTGCAAGGCGCAGTCGGACCTCGCCGCGAAGGCCGCCAAGCCGGTCGGCGAGTTCCCGATCTTCCTGGACTACCAGGACGACGTCCTGGAGGCCCTCTCCGCCGCCGTCAAGACGGAGCTCGCCCAGGCGCTCACGATCGGCGGCAAGCAGGAGCGCGAGGCAGAGCTCGACCGCCTCAAGGCCGTCGCCGCCGAGAAGCTGCTCCCGCAGTTCGAGGGCCGCGAGAAGGAGATCTCCGCGGCGTACCGCTCGCTGACGAAGTCCCTGGTCCGCGAGCGCGTCATCAAGGACAAGGTCCGCATCGACGGCCGTGGCCTGACGGACATCCGCACGCTGGCCGCCGAGGTCGAGGCGATCCCGCGCGTGCACGGCTCGGCGCTGTTCGAGCGTGGCGAGACCCAGATCCTGGGCGTCACCACCCTCAACATGCTCCGCATGGAGCAGCAGCTGGACACCCTCTCCCCGGTGACCCGCAAGCGCTACATGCACAACTACAACTTCCCGCCGTACTCCACCGGTGAGACCGGCCGCGTCGGCTCCCCGAAGCGCCGCGAGATCGGCCACGGCGCCCTCGCCGAGCGCGCGCTGATGCCGGTGCTGCCGACGCGCGAGGAGTTCCCCTACGCGATCCGCCAGGTGTCCGAGGCTCTCGGCTCCAACGGTTCGACGTCCATGGGCTCGGTCTGCGCCTCCACCATGTCGCTGCTGAACGCCGGTGTGCCGCTGAAGGCCCCCGTCGCCGGTATCGCCATGGGCCTGATCTCCCAGGAGATCGACGGCGAGACGCACTACGTCACCCTCACCGACATCCTCGGTGCGGAGGACGCCTTCGGCGACATGGACTTCAAGGTCGCCGGCACCAAGGAGTTCGTCACCGCCCTCCAGCTCGACACCAAGCTGGACGGCATCCCGGCCTCCGTCCTGGCCGCGGCCCTCAAGCAGGCCCGCGACGCCCGCCTCCACATCCTCGACGTGATGATGGAAGCGATCGACCGCCCGGACGAGATGTCCCCCAACGCCCCGCGGATCATCACCGTCAAGATCCCCGTGGACAAGATCGGCGAGGTCATCGGCCCCAAGGGCAAGATGATCAACCAGATCCAGGAGGACACCGGCGCCGAGATCACGATCGAGGACGACGGCACCATCTACATCGGTGCCCAGGTCGGCTCGCAGGCCGAGGCCGCCCGCGCCACGATCAACGGCATCGCCAACCCGACCATGCCGGAGGTCGGCGAGCGCTACCTGGGCACGGTCGTCAAGACCACCACCTTCGGCGCGTTCGTCTCCCTGCTCCCGGGCAAGGACGGCCTGCTGCACATCTCGCAGATCCGCAAGCTCGCCGGCGGCAAGCGCGTGGAGAACGTCGAGGACGTGCTCGCGGTCGGCTCCAAGGTCCAGGTGGAGATCGCCGAGATCGACCAGCGCGGCAAGCTCTCCCTGATCCCCGTGGTCGCGGACGAGGACGCTGCCTCCGACGACGCGAAGGACGACACCGACCAGTGACGTCCCGTAGCTCACAGGCGACGGCCCGCACCTCCTCGGAGGCGCGGGCCGTCGCCCGTACCCAAACGCTTCTCCAGGGCAAGGACGGCATCGGCACGGTCCGCCGCACCACCCTCCCCGGCGGCCTGCGCATCGTCACCGAGACCCTGCCGTCCGTACGCTCCGCCACCTTCGGCATCTGGGCGCACGTCGGCTCCCGCGACGAGACGCCCGCCCTCAACGGCGCCACCCACTACCTGGAGCACCTCCTCTTCAAGGGCACGCGCAAGCGCAGCGCCCTCGACATCTCCTCCGCCATCGACGCGGTAGGCGGCGAGATGAACGCCTTCACGGCGAAGGAGTACACCTGCTACTACGCGCGGGTGCTGGACACCGACCTGCCGCTCGCCATCGACGTGGTGTGCGACATGCTCACCGGCTCGCTGATCCGCCAGGAGGACGTCGACGCCGAGCGCGGCGTCATCCTCGAAGAGATCGCGATGACCGAGGACGACCCGGGCGACGTCGTCCACGACCTCTTCGCCCGGACGATGTTCGGCGAGACACCGCTGGGCCGCCCCGTCCTCGGCACCGTCGACACCATCGAGGCGCTCACCGCGGACCGCATCCGCCGCTTCTACAAGAAGCACTACGACCCGACCCACCTGGTCGTCGCCGCCGCGGGCAACATCGACCACGCCACGGTCGTGCGCCACGTCCGCAAGACCTTCGAGAAGGCCGGCGCCCTCACCCGCACCGACGCCGTCCCGGTCGCCCCGCGCGGCGGCTCGCGCGCCCTGCGCACGGCCGGCCGCGTCGAGGTGCTCAACCGGCGCACCGAGCAGGCGCACGTCGTCCTCGGCGTACCGGGCCTCGCCCGCACCGACGACCGCCGCTGGGCGCTGGGCGTCCTGAACACCGCCCTCGGCGGCGGCATGTCCTCCCGCCTCTTCCAGGAGGTGCGGGAGAAGCGCGGTCTGGCCTACAGCGTCTACTCGTACACCTCCGGCTTCGCGGACTGCGGCCTGTTCGGCGTGTACGCGGGCTGCCGCCCCAGCCAGGTCCACGACGTGCTGAGGATCTGCCGGGACGAGCTCGACCGCGTCGCGCGCGAAGGCCTGTCCGACGACGAGATCCGGCGGGCCATCGGCCAGCTCTCCGGCTCCACCGTCCTCGGCCTGGAGGACACCGGTGCCCTGATGAACCGCATCGGCAAGAGCGAACTGTGCTGGGGCGACCAGATGTCGGTCGACGACATGCTCGCCCACATGGCGGCGGTCACCCCCGACGACGTACGAGACGTGGCCGCCGAGCTGCTCGGACAGCGCCCGTCGCTGTCCGTGATCGGCCCCCTCAAGGACAAGCAGGCCGACCGCCTCCACGAAGCGGTCGCCTGACGACACTCATGACGGAACCGAAGGAAGTACGAGCATGAGCAGCAAGCTGCGGGTCGCGGTCATCGGGGCCAGGGGACGCATCGGCTCGGAGGCCGTCCGCGCGGTCGAGGCCGCCGGCGACATGGAACTGGTCGCCGCCCTCGGCCGGGGCGACAAGCTGGAGACCCTGGTCGAGGCCGGTGCGCAGGTGGCCGTGGAACTCACCACCCCGGCCTCCGTCATGGGCAACCTCGACTTCTGCGTGCGCCACGGCATCCACGCGGTCGTCGGCACCACCGGCTGGACCGAGGAGCGCCTCGGCCGGCTGTCCGGCTGGCTGGACGGATCCCCCGGCACCGGTGTCCTGATCGCCCCGAACTTCTCCATCGGCGCGGTCCTCACCATGAAGTTCGCGCAGATCGCGGCGCCGTACTTCGAGTCGGTCGAGGTGGTCGAGCTGCACCACCCCAACAAGGTGGACGCCCCGTCCGGCACCGCCACCCGCACCGCCCAGCTGATCGCCGCCGCCCGCCGCGAGGCCGGCAGCGCCCCCCAGCCGGACGCGACCACGACCGCCCTGGACGGCGCCCGCGGCGCGGACGTCGACGGCGTCCCGGTCCACGCCGTACGCCTGCGGGGCCTGCTGGCCCACCAGGAGGTGCTGCTCGGCGGCGAGGGCGAGACGCTGACCATCCGGCACGACTCGCTGCACCACAGCAGCTTCATGCCCGGCATCCTGCTCGGCGCCCGCCGGGTGGTGACCACTCCCGGCCTCACCTTCGGCCTGGAAAACTTCCTCGACCTGAACTGAGTCATGCGCGCCAAGATCACCTACTTCGTCACGGCAGCCGTCCTGGTCGTCTACTTCGTCCTGGTCGGCAGCCGTGGCGTGATGCTGATCCAGCAGGGCACCGCGCTGACCGTCGCCTTCGGCGGCGCGGTGCTCGTCCTGCCGGTCATCGGTGTCTGGTTCCTCTGGAAGAACACGCAGTTCGTCACCAAGGCCAACCGGCTCGCCGCCGCACTGGAGGCCGAAGGCGGCCTGCCCGTCGACGAGTTGAAGCGCACGCCCGGCGGCCGCATCGACCGCGACTCGGCCGACGCCGTCTTCGCCGCCCGCCGCGCGGAGACCGAGGACGCCCCCGACGACTGGCGCTGCTGGTTCCGTCTCGCGGTCGCCTACCACGACGCCCGTGACACCCCGCGCGCCCGCAAGGCGATGCAGCACGCCATCGCCCTCCACGAGGGCCGGCGGCCGGTCAGGAACTGACCGCGTACTCCGCGCTCCACGCCTCGACCGCGTCCGCCGCCCGGTCGAACGCCTCGACCCGCGCCAGGAAGTCCGCGTTGTGATCGGTGAGCAGCGTCAGCGGCTCACCCTCCCCCTGCCGTACGAGGACGAGGGCCTGCCCCTGCACGGTGCGCGGCAGCCCGAGCCAGCGCACGGGCTGCTGCACGGTCCGTACGGCGGTCGCCCGCGCCCACGGCACGGTCGCCGTCCGGAAGAACCCGACGCGCCGCACCCCTTCCCGGCTCACCCAGGTGCCCATGCGCAGCAGCCGCAGCGCTGCGCCGATCACCAGCGCGGCCACCGCCAGACAGCTCACCGCGCCGGGCAGCGCCCCGGCGAAGGCGATGATCATCGCGGCCAGCAGCACGAACGACGCCAGGAGGAGGGCCAGCGCCGCGGCGCCCACCCGGTAGGGCCCCGGCCGGTACGGACGACGCCACTGGTCGAGGTCCTCGTAAGGGAGCGCGACGTCGTCCTCGCTGGTGTCGAAAGCACTGTCGGCCGTCAGGAAGGGCAGGGGCACGACTGATCCTCACTCATACGCACGCTCGATGGGGCTGTGCCCGGTGAGGCTACCCAGCACCTTCCGGACGGGCCACCTCAGGGTGGCCGAAAGGGCTACCGGCTTCGGGACGCCTCGGACTGCTGCGCATGACCGGTCGCCGGGCCGCTCTCCAGCGCCGGGATCCCGAAGAGCAGCGATCCCGCCAGGCCGGCCACGACGGTCAGTCCGATCAGCGTACGACCGGCGACCTCGGACAGACTGGGACGCTCGCGGGGCGGAGGAGTGACGTTACTCCGGAAGCGGTCGGCTTCGGCGACGAAAGCGAACGGGACTGCCTCACGCCGGCGGAACATGATGTGAGAACCCTCCTTGTGACTCGTGACGGACGCTGCTACTGGGACAGACGCATGAAGCACCACTTTGGTGCCCGGTTTCCACGGATCGGCCGAACAATGTCCCCGCGGTCCGTCCGGTCGGGGGCTGTCGGTGCCGGGCCGTAGAGTGGGCGCCGCCCGAGCGACGCAATTGGAAGGACCCCCGCCGGTGACCGACACCCCCGCCGCAGACCTCAAGCCCAGCTTCCGCAGCGATGTGACCGTCGAGCTGGTCAAGCACAGCGCCGCCGACTCCGACGTGCTGTGGGCGGCCCGTGTCTCCACGGCCGGCGAGCAGTCCCTCGACGAGCTGCAGAAGGACCCGGAGCGCTCCAAGGGCCTGATCAACTACCTGATGCGGGACCGCCACGGCAGCCCCTTCGAGCACAACTCGATGACGTTCTTCATCAGCGCCCCGATCTTCGTCTTCCGCGAGTTCATGCGGCACCGCGTGGGCTGGTCGTACAACGAGGAGTCCGGCCGCTACCGCGAGCTGGAGCCCGTCTTCTACGTCCCCGGCGGCTCCCGCAAGCTGGTCCAGCAGGGCCGCCCGGGCAAGTACGTCTTCGTCGAGGGCACCGAGGCCCAGGCGGAGCTCGTCGAGCGCACCATGGAGACCTCGTACGTCCAGGCGTACGAGGCGTACCAGGAGATGCTGGCCGCCGGTGTCGCCCGCGAGGTCGCCCGCTCGGTGCTCCCCGTGGGCCTCTTCTCCTCCATGTACGCCACCTGCAACGCCCGCTCGCTGATGCACTTCCTCGGCCTGCGCACGCAGCACGAGCTGGCGAAGGTCCCGTCCTTCCCCCAGCGGGAGATCGAGATGGTCGGCGAGAAGATGGAGGAGCACTGGGCGCGCCTGATGCCGCTCACGTACGCCGCCTTCAACGCCAACGGCCGCGTCGCCCCATAAGCCCCACACGGCACAGATGTACGGTTCAGCCGCCCGAAGTGTCCGTATTGCGGCGTTCCGAGAAGTTCATCTAGGCTGATCAAACGGACCCGGCACTGCTTGAACCCCCGAGCAGGCAGTGCCGGGCTCCACTCCCGCGTCCCCCGAGGGGACCCCGCGCGCTGAGCAGCGAGTAGCGTGTTACCCATGGCTCCGATCTCGACTCCGCAGACCCCCTTCGGGCGGGTCCTCACCGCTATGGTCACGCCCTTCACGGCGGACGGCGCACTCGATCTCGACGGCGCTCAGCGGCTCGCCACCCACCTGGTGGATGCAGGCAACGACGGCCTGATCATCAGCGGCACCACCGGCGAGTCCCCGACCACCAGCGACGCGGAGAAAGACCAGCTCGTACGAGCGGTCGTCGAGGCGGTCGGCGACCGGGCCCACGTCGTCGCCGGCATCGGCACCAACGACACGCACCACTCCCTGGAGCTCGCCCGCGCCGCCGAGCGCGCCGGAGCGCACGGCCTGCTCGCCGTCACGCCGTACTACAACAAGCCCCCGCAAGAGGGCCTGCTCCGCCACTTCACCGCCATCGCGGACGCCACCGGGCTCCCCGTGATGCTGTACGACATCCCCGGCCGCAGCGGCGTTCCGATCGACACCGAGACGATCGTCCGCCTCGCCGACCACCCCCGGATCGTCGCCAACAAGGACGCCAAGGGGGACCTGGGCCGCGCCAGCTGGGCCATCGCGCGCAGCGGCCTGGCCTGGTACTCCGGCGACGACATGCTCAACCTCCCGCTGCTTTCCGTCGGCGCCTGCGGCTTCGTCTCCGTCGTCAGCCACGTCGTCACCCCGGAGCTGCGCGCCCTCCTCGACGCCCACCTCACCGGTGACGTCCAGAAGGCCACCGAGATCCACCAGCAGCTGCTCCCGGTCTTCACCGGCATGTTCCGTACGCAGGGCGTCATCACCACCAAGGCGGCCCTCGCCCTCCTGGGCCTCCCGGCGGGCCCCCTGCGCCTGCCGCTCGTGGAGCTCTCGCCGGAGGAAACGGCACAGCTCAAGATCGACCTTGCCGCGGGCGGGGTAGAGCTGTAACCACAGACTTCATAACTGAATAAGCGATCAACTGAATACGAGATCATCCCAAGACAACAGCAAGTGCACGAATGTCACGCGCGCCACGTGCCCAAGCGGTACGTGGCGCGTGTGGTGAGGAGAGTCTTTTGAGTCATCCGCATCCTGAACTGGGCGCGCCCCCGAAGCTGCCCAAGGGCGGCCTGCGCGTCACCCCGCTCGGCGGTCTCGGCGAGATCGGCCGGAACATGACCGTCTTCGAATACGACGGCCGGCTGCTGATCGTCGACTGCGGTGTCCTGTTCCCCGAGGAGGAGCAGCCCGGCATCGACCTGATCCTGCCCGACTTCACCACCGTCCGGGACCGCCTCGACGACATCGAGGGCATCGTCCTCACCCATGGTCACGAGGACCACATCGGTGGCGTCCCCTTCCTGCTCCGGCTGAAGCCGGACATCCCGCTGATCGGCTCCAAGCTGACCCTCGCCCTGATCGAGGCCAAGCTCCAGGAGCACCGCATCCGCCCCTACACCCTCGAGGTCGCCGAGGGGCAGCGGGAGCGGCTCGGTCCGTTCGACTGCGAGTTCATCGCGGTGAACCACTCCATCCCGGACGCCCTGGCCGTGGCCATCCGCACCCCCGCGGGAATGGTCGTGCACACCGGCGACTTCAAGATGGACCAGCTGCCGCTGGACAACCGCCTCACCGACCTGCACGCGTTCGCCCGCCTCAGCGAGGAGGGCATCGACCTCCTGCTGTCGGACTCCACGAACGCCGAGGTCCCCGGCTTCACCGCGCACGAGCGCGACATCTCCAACGTCATGCGGACGGTCTTCGCGGGCGCGCAGAAGCGGATCATCGTGGCGAGCTTCGCCAGCCACGTCCACCGCATCCAGCAGATCCTCGACGCGGCGCACGAGTTCGGCCGCCGGGTGGCCTTCGTCGGCCGGTCGATGGTCCGCAACATGGGCATCGCCCGCGACCTGGGCTACCTGCGCGTCCCGCCGGGCCTGGTCGTCGACGTCAAGACGCTCGACGACCTGCCCGACCACGAGATCGTGCTCGTCTGCACGGGCTCCCAGGGCGAACCGATGGCGGCCCTGTCCCGCATGGCCAACCGGGACCACCAGATCCGCATCGTCCAGGGCGACACGGTGATCCTGGCGTCGTCCCTCATCCCGGGCAACGAGAACGCGGTCTACCGCGTGATCAACGGCCTCACCCGCTGGGGCGCCAACGTCGTCCACAAGGGCAACGCCAAGGTCCACGTCTCGGGCCACGCGTCGGCGGGCGAGCTGCTGTACTTCTACAACATCTGCAAGCCGCGCAACCTCATGCCGGTCCACGGCGAATGGCGCCACCTGCGCGCCAACGCCGAGCTCGGCGCGCTGACGGGTGTCCCCAAGGACCACATCGTCATCGCCGAGGACGGCGTCGTGGTCGACCTGGTCGACGGCCGTGCCCGCATCGTCGGCAAGGTCCAGGCCGGGTACGTGTACGTCGACGGCCTCTCGGTCGGCGACGTCACCGAGACCTCGCTGAAGGACCGCCGCATCCTGGGCGAGGAGGGCATCATCTCGGTGTTCGTCGTGGTCGACTCCACGACCGGCAAGATCACCGGCGGCCCGCACATCCACGCCCGCGGTTCCGGTATCGAGGACAACGCGTTCGACGCGGTCATCCCGAGGATCCAGGACGCCCTGTCCCGCTCGGCCGCCGACGGCGTCGCGGAACCCCACCAGCTCCAGCAGCTGATCCGCCGCGCGATCGGCAAGTGGGTCTCCGACACCTACCGCCGCCGGCCGATGATCCTCCCTGTGGTGGTGGAGGTCTGACGCTCCGTCGGACCGTCCTCCGGAGCGGGGAGCCCCGATTTGCATCGGGGCTCCCCGCTCCAGTACGTTTACGGCTCCGCCCGACGGGGACCCGGCGCAGCAGTGCGCCGATGAGGGTCCCCGGAGGACCGGGAAAACCGACTCAGAATCTCTGATAAAGTCGGTCCGGTCGAAAGGCAGCCGAAAGGCAAAGGCCCTCCAACGGCCGCCGGAAACAGAATCCGAACCGGAAACGGAACGGAAAACGGATCTGGTAAGGTTGGAAACAACGAAGGGAAGCGCCCGGAGGAAAGCCCGAGAGGGTGAGTACAAAGGAAGCGTCCGTTCCTTGAGAACTCAACAGCGTGCCAAAAATCAACGCCAGATTAGTTGATACCCCGTCTCCATCACGGAGATGAGGTTCCTTTGAAGAAACACAGCGAGGACGCTGTGAACCGAGGGGATCATTCCTCCCCTCCGGTTCCGCTCAACGCGAGTGTTGACACCGGATTACCGGTAAACATTCACGGAGAGTTTGATCCTGGCTCAGGACGAACGCTGGCGGCGTGCTTAACACATGCAAGTCGAACGATGAACCCGCTTCGGTGGGGGATTAGTGGCGAACGGGTGAGTAACACGTGGGCAATCTGCCCTTCACTCTGGGACAAGCCCTGGAAACGGGGTCTAATACCGGA